>NZ_AZUR01000001.1:770625-1083750 GCF_000527175.1 Pseudogulbenkiania sp. MAI-1
CTGACAAGCCAGTTTCGTGCAGAAGCTGGAGGATCGTGGCGTATTCGGTGGACAGGAACTGCGCGCCTCTATCGAGGATGTGGCCGTCAATGGAGTCACTGGTCATGCGTCCGCCGACACGGTTGTCTGCCTCGACAACCACGACATGGATGCCGCGTTGCTTTAGCTCATGGGCTGCCGTGAGGCCAGCGATGCCGGCGCCAACAACGACAACATTCGGCTGGAGAGGATGGTTGTCTATATGCATTTGATGGTGAGGGCACTGTTGGGCTTCACTATATTCAGCCCAACCTCCTAGACGGGAGTGGCATTCTAGAGCCGCCCCATAGCCCGAGAAGGCCAACAGGGAGCAACAACACCCATTGCGGCAATCTTAAAAGCCAGCCGCTCTCCGGCTGAATGGCGACCACGCCCAGGAAGACAAGGCCGAAAGCGCACCATAAGGCAGAAACGAACAGTATGAGATAGCGAGCTGCTCCCGCGTGGCGAGGCAAGCTGCCAACGAGAAAGGCCGCAGCCGACAGGCTCAGTGCAACCGAGGCCATGTGCCATACGGCATAGAGCGTGAGTTTCGGTTCGCCATCCAGTGCGGATGCTAGCAACGGAGCCGCAACATCCGCGCCTCCTGCGAAGATGTGAACTACGGCAGTGAAGGCAGCGAGAAGGGCAGCAACGACGAGTAGTCTGTTCATAGGCGTTCCATGGCTTCAACTATCGGTAGACGACTTAAACGGCTTATTGAATTGCGTCATGGAGGTGTTGCGCACAGAAGGGCTGGCGAAACAAGCCTCTATGATCGCCCGAGTTCGACAGTAAAAATCGTAAGTTATTGATTCTTCTATGGGTAAGCTTGAAACGCTACCCTACAGAAGGGGCAACTGCTTGCTGGCAGTCGGCTTTTTGACCCGCAAGGCGGACAGGATGTCGGTTTGTTCCTGGCTGATCGATGAGATCCCCGAGATCGGTTGGGTGTTATTCAAGGTCACGCGGTGATGCTGAATCCGCCGTAACAGCGACAGCGCCCGTTCGGGCGACAGGCCGCTTTGGCTGGCGGCAAGGCGCTGGCGCATCACCCGATACAGGATCAACGCCATGAAGCAGATCGTGGCGTGGGCACGGATGCGCTCCGGCAAGCGGTGATAGACCGGCCCAATCTCGATTTCCGACTTGAGCACGCGAAAGCCGCGTTCGATGTCGGCCAGCGACTTGTAGCGCTCGATCACCTGCCCGGGCGTCAGATCGGCGGTGTTGGTGACCAACAGCAGCTTGCCATCCATCAGCCTCGCATGAGCGAGCGCCTGTTCGTCGATGCTGTAATTGAACAGTTCGCTCTTGAGGTCAACCCGGATGATGCGCGCCAGATGCGCTTCGCACACCTCGTGGTAGAACCGGGCACGCGCGCCACCGTCGGATAGTTTGCGCCCGCGACGGCGCTGGCCGGCGTCCTGCGCGTCGAGCTTACCGGTCCATTCAGCGGCTTTGCGCTCCAACTCGGCGATCGTACGGTCACGCTGGGAGCCTTGGTCGGCGGCCGTTTCCGGGTTATGCGCAACGATCAGGCGCAGCCCATCCCACTTGAGTTCGCCGGCCACTTCTTGGCTGGCGTTCTGACAGTGCGCCTGTTGAAACGGCGCCAGCAGTTCGGCGAATTCGCTGTAGCGCCGTCCCGGCACCGCCAGGATGAACTCGAGCGGCTTGCCGCTGGGCAACGTGATCGCCTGCAATTCGGTCAGGTTGTCAGTGGACAGCAGCCCACGGTCAGCCACCGCGATCACGCGCCGGATCGGGAAGCGCTGGATCACCTTCTCGATGGTTGGCTTGAGCGTGGTGACTTCGGCGGTATTACCGTCGAACACTTCGTGGTAAAGCGGGATGCCATCGGCGGTCTGCACCACACCGAGCATGAACTGGCGGGCGATCAGCCCTTCCTTGGCCATGCCAAACTGGCGCACGTCGCCATCCTGCTGCGACAGGCCTTCGGCACGGATCGTGGTCATGTCGTAGAACACCACGGCCAGCTCCTGATCGAGCAACGGGCGTAGCAACGCAGACACGACCTGGTCGACCGCGTCTTGATGCTCGATCAACGCATCCATTGCGCGCAGCAGGTGCTGGTGCTCGATCTCTTCGGCGACGATGCCAGGCAGGCTGACGGTCTCCAGCCAGCGCAGCACGCCGAGTTTGGAGTCGGGATCGCACAGCCGGTTGAGCACCATCACCCGCAGCAGTGCTTCGACGTCGATGCTGTGGCGGGTGCGGCGGAAGGCTTGGCGTAGTTGACTAAAGCCCAGTTCCTCCCAGAGCTCGGTCAGCGCCCAAACGTCACCCAGTGCACGGGCCGATTCGAAGGTCGGTGCGACATGGTCAGGTACGGAACGGCCGGTCAGGCGCAGCAAGCCTGAAATGACGGATTCAAGCTCCGAGCCGATCTGGTCGAGCCGTCCGAGGGTGGCGACGGTGCGCTTTTTGACGCGCCCATCTTCATCCCGATAGGACTCGACCAGTTGAACGTAACGGCGGCTGCCGGACTTGGTGACTTTGACGAACATGCCGCCACTGTAACATGCATGAATACACTGTCAAATATGGCAGCTCTAGCCAATAATGTGCCACCACAAGAGTTTTGGTGAAACCAGCGCTGAAACCCGCATGGTTATTAGAGGTGAGGAGTCAAAATAGGCCGATTTTGGGCGCGAACTGTCGAACTCGGGTGATCGTGATATACAATTATCATACGACAATTACGTCGCATCAGGACTCATGGTATGTCGAGCTTGCCGGTTTGCTACCTTCCAAGGCTCTAAAAGGCAGGTTGAAGCCCCTCATCAACGAGGTGCTGTTGGGCTTCACGGTGTTCAGCCCAAGTTACGGGGCTGATTGTTTTGAGTACGTCGGTCGGGAGCGCGGACTGGTCCCCCTTGATCCCCGCCGGGCGCAAGTTGGCTGGCAAGGTTTTAAGCTGGCGGCTGTTTGAGCGATTCGACGTTAGCGAATCGCGAGTTTCGCTAGCGCCTTGCCAGACTGCTTGCGGCCGGGAACCCGAAGGGCGGGGATCGTGGGGGTGGCCTTGGGATTGTCAAGGGAATTGGCCACGCAATTCCCTTGACCCGCCAGCCGGGCGGGACCGGCAAACCTTTCCAAGCTGCCGAGTCGAGTAGGGAAATCAGGATTTCCCCGACTCTGACGGAGACCGACAGTAAGTATGGACCACCACTCCCGTACTGAACGTCCGACTATCCACCAGCCGCAACACCGTCTTGTCCGGCGTCTCTGGGAACAAGCGCCGGCCGCTGCCCAGCAGCACCGGGAAGATCATGATGCGGTACTCGTCGACGAGGTCGTGCGCCATCAGCGTGTGTACCAGGGTCCGGCTGCCGATCACCAGCATCGGGCCGCCTTCCTGCTGCTTGAGCCGGGCGATCTCGCTGGCGACGTCGCGCTGATCTCGTGCGAGTTGTTCCATTGTGGATTCCGCAGGGTAGTGGAGACGACGTGCTTGGGCATGGCGTTCATCTTGTCGGCGAACTGCTGCATCTCGCTGCGCTGGTCGGCCACCCGTTCCAGGTCCGGGTCGGCGCCGTGGCTGGGTTTCGAACGTTGCGGCCAGGCGGCGGCGAACGATTCGTAGGTGATCCGCCCGATCAGCAGCGATTCGGCCTCGAGTACTTCGTCGAGCTTGTAGCGCAGCTGCTCGGGGCCCATGAAGTCGCGCACCCAGCCACTGTGCGGATGGCCTAGCTCGCCGCCGGGGGCTTCCATGACGCCGTCCAGCGTCACGAACTCGGATACGATGATCTGGCTCACGATGGTTCCTTGTCCGGTTCGCCCGTGTCAGTCGGGCGTGCCGGTGTACTGGATGGGTGGAACGTCCCTGGACTATTCCCCGCTGTCGTAAGGCCGGGTCATGACCTCGAGCAGATGGCCGTCGGGGTCGTCGAAATAGAACCCGCGCCCGCCGTTGTTGTGGTAGATCTCGCCCGGGCGCTGCTTGCCGGGATCGGCCCAGTAGGGGAGGCCCCTGGCGCCAATGCGGGCGAAGACCTGGTCGAATTGGTCTTCCCCGATCAGGAAGGCATAGTGCTGGAGGGCGATCTTGCCTTCCTGTTCGTAGAAGTCGAGCGAGACCTGGTTGTCGAGCTTGACGACCAGCATGGGCCCGAACGGGGTGGGGTCGGGCAGGCCGAGAATGCCGACGAGGAAGGCCGACGACTTCTGCTTGTCGCGGCACCAGACGATGGTGTGGTTCAGTTGCACGCTCATGGGGCGACCTCCTGCTTCGAGGTTGGGCTATCGTTCAGCCTATGCCACGGTGGCCGTTTAGGCCAACCTTGCTCTTCCTGCCGCGGTCAGGCCGGTAAGGCGTCGGCCGTTCCATCCGACACAAAGCCACCCCGACGCGCTATCATTCCCGTCATCCATCGTTTCCGGTTCCCCCATGCAGTCCGACCACAAGATCATCCCCGTCGTCGCCGGCGCGCTGATGCGCCCGGACGGCTCCTTCATGCTCGGCAGCCGCCCCGAGGGCAAGCCCTACGCCGGTTACTGGGAGTTTCCCGGCGGCAAGGTCGAGCCGGGCGAGGCGCCGTTCGCGGCGCTGGTCCGCGAGTTCCACGAGGAGATGGGCATCAACGTCACCCGCGCCACGCCGTGGCTGACCAAGGTGCACCACTACGAGCACGCCTCGGTGCACCTCACCTTCTACCGCATCTGGGCCTGGGACGGCACGCCACAGCCGCACGAGGGGCAGGCCTTCGCCTGGCAGGTGCCGGGGCAGTACACCGTGGGGCCGATGCTGCCGGCCAACGGACCGATCCTGAAGTCGCTGGAGCTGCCGGAGGTGTACGCCATCAGCTGCGCGCACGAGATCGGCGTCGAGGCCTTCCTTGAGGCCCTGGCGGCGCGGCCCGAGCTGAAACTGATCCAGCTGCGCGAGCCGCAGCTGAGCCGCGACGAGCTGGCGGCGCTGGTCGAGCGCGTGGCGGCCATCGTGCGCCCGCGTGGCGGCAAGATCGTCGTCAACGCTGACCCGGCCTGGCTCGCCGGCTGGCCGGTGGACGGCGTGCACCTGAACGGCCAGCGTCTGGCGGCAGCCACGGCGCGGCCGGACTTCGCCTGGGTCGGCGCGTCAGTGCATTCGGCGGAAGAGTTGAACAAGGCCGCCGAACTGGGGTTGGACTACGCCCTGCTCGGCCACGTCAAGGCCACCGCCAGTCACCCGGACAAGGCGCCACTGGGCTGGGACGGCTTCGAATGCCGGTTGGCCGGCGGCACGCCGCTGCCGGTGTACGCCCTGGGCGGCCTGAGCGCGGCCGATCTGAGCGAGGCGCGCGCGCACGGCGCGCACGGCGTGGCGCTGATGCGGGGGGCGTGGCGATGACCAAGTCGCAGCTGAAGTGGGCCACCATCGGCGTGGCGCTGGTGGTGCTGGGGGCGGTGAAGTTCGCGCTGATCAGCTGGTACCTGAGCCGCCCGGCCGAGGCGGCGGTGCTGGACGTGGCGTGCGACCCGGCGCAGAGCAGTTGCACCCTGCCCAACGGCATGCAGTTGCAGTTTGCCAGTCCGCCCAAGTCGGGCCAGCCGTTCGACATCCGCCTCACCGGTGCGGCCAAGGAGGCGCCGGCGGCCGAGTTCTCGATGCGCGACATGGACATGGGATTCAACCGCTACCGCTTCGTGGCGGGGCCGGGCGGCTGGCAGGCACGCGTGACGCTGCCGATGTGCGTGAGCCAGCGCCAGGACTGGATCATGGTGCTGGAGGTGGAGGGGCGGCGCTATAGCCTGCCGTTCCGCACTTCGTAACAGGCTGGGGCGTAGGATGGGTGGAGACGTGCCATGCCGGAACCCATCGGCATCGATTGATGGGCTGTGCTGCGCTTCACCCATCCTACGGGGCTGACCGGTCCCGAGCTTCCTGATATCCAACAAAAACGGGCCGTCTGGCCCGTTTCGCGTTTCTGGCGCAGGTCGACTCAGCGCAGCAGGAAGTCCAGCACCAGCCCGGCGAACACCGCTGCGCCTACCCGGTTGTTGTCGAGGAAGGACTTGAAGCAGCGCTGGCGGTCGCGTCCGCGGATGGCGAAGTACTGCTGCACCATCAGCAGCGCCGACACGCCGAGCCCGGCGTAGTAGGCGGCGCCAAGCCCGGCCTCGTGGCCGACCAGCACCATCAGCGCCAGGAACACGCCGTGGCAGATCATCACCGCCGCCACGTCGTAGTCGCCGAAGGTGATGGCCGAGGTCTTGATGCCGATCTTCAGGTCGTCCGGCTTGTCGGTGATGGCGTACTCGGTGTCGTAGGCCAGGGTCCAGAAGGTATTGGCCAAGAGCATCAGCCAGGCCAGCGCCGGCACGCTCCCGGTCAGCGCGGCGAAGGCCATGGGGATGCCGAACGAGAAGGCGATACCCAGATAGGCCTGCGGGATCGGCAGGAAGCGCTTGGTGAACGGGTAGCTGCCAGCGAGGAACACGGCCGGCACGCTCAACAGCAGCGTCAGCGGGTTGAGCGGCAGCACCAGCAGCAGCGCAACCAGAGACAGCCCTGCGGCCAGCAGCAGCGCCTCCTTCTTGCTCACTGCGCCGCGCGCGAACGGGCGCGCCTTGGTGCGTTCCACCTTGCCGTCGAAGTCGCGGTCGGCGTAGTCGTTGATGACGCAGCCGGCCGAGCGCATCAGGAAGGTGCCGGCGATGAAGATCGCCACCACCATCATGTCCGGGTGGCCGTTGCCGGCCAGCCACAGCCCCCACAGTGTCGGCCACAGCAACAGCAGGGTGCCGATCGGCTTGTCGATGCGCATCAGTTGGCTGTAGACGGTGAGGCGGTCGGCGAGGTGGGCGTTCATGGCAGGAATCTCTCCAGGGCGGGCAGGAACACTTCGCACACGATCAGCGGGGTGTTCACCAGCAGAAAGCGCGAGCGGCGCGCGGGGTAGCTATGGGCTGAGGCCGGGTCGTGCGCGTGCGCCAGCGCAAACAGCGGATGCGTGGCGTCGAGCTCGCGGTAGGCGAGCGGTTCGCGCACGATGCCGGCGTGGCCACCGAACAGGGTAAAGCCGAGCGAGCGGCTGCCGCGCTGCAGGATGGGGTGCCAGGCCGGGCAGCCGAGGCGCGTCACGCTGCGCGCCACCACCACCGGGGTATCGTCCAGCGTCAGGGCCACGTGGCGGGCGTAGAGCGGGGCGCCGACGGGCAGCCCGAGCAGTGCCGCCTCGTCGTCGTGGACGCGGCTGTCGCCCTGCTCCAGCACGGTGACGGCGAAGTCATGGCCGTAGGACATCAGCCGCTCGGTCAGTGAACCGGGCTCGGTCAGGCAGTCCAGCAGGGCCGGCGGCAGGGAGGGGGGCGTGGCAGCCCAGCGGGTATCCAGAAGCATGGCGCGCATTATGCCAAAGCCGCTTGGCGCTGTCCCGTCTCTGCCCCCTTCGGGCTGGGGAGGTGTCGCGTTTCAGGGTTTACCCGTGGTCGTGCTGAGACAGTGATTTTGTTATGGTTAAGTCTCTTGACCCGATTGGACCAAACCGTGATCGAAACCCTGCTCTGGCTGGTCGGCTACCAGCTCGCCGGCGAGCTGATCTGCCGCAGCCTGGTCTTGCCACTGCCCGGCGCGGTGATGGGCATGCTGCTGCTGTTTTTGACGCTGTGCGTCAGGAGAGGCATCCCTGCGAGCCTCGACACCCACGTGCCGCAGCTGCTCGGCCATTTCTCGCTGCTGTTCATCCCGGCCTGCGCCGGCGTGATCGTCTACTGGCCGCTGCTGGCGGCGCATGGCTGGGCGCTGCTGGCGACCCTGGCTGGCGCCACGCTGATCACGCTGCTGGTGCCGGCCGTGCTGCTCAAGGCGCTGCTGGCACGTCGTCGCTTGCGGAGGCCGGCATGAACGTGGCCTCGGCGCTGGAATGGCTGCGCGGCTCGCCCTTGCTGGGGCTCGCGCTGACGCTGGCCGCCTACCGGTTGGCGCTGTGGCTCAACCGGCGCGCCCACGGCCATCCGCTGACCAACAGCGTGCTGATCGGCAGCGTGCTGGTGATCGCGGTGCTGCTGGGCTGCGGCATCAAGCCGGAGGAGTACCTGAAGGGCGCGCAGCTGATCCAGCTGCTGCTGGGACCGGCCACCGTCGGGCTGGCGATTCCGCTCTACCACAACCTGGCGCGGCTCAAGCGCGCCGCGCTGCCGCTGACCCTGACGCTGCTGGCCGGCGGGCTGACCGGCATCCTCAGTGCGGTGGGGCTGGGCATGGCGTTTGGGCTGCCGCACGAGGTGCTACTGTCGCTGATGCCGCGCGCGGTGACCACGCCGATCGCCATCGGCATCGCCGAGAACATCGGCGGCATTCCGGCGTTGGCGGTGACCTTCGTCATCGTCTCCGGCATCTTCGGCGCGGTCGTGGTCAAGCCCTTGTTCACCCGGCTACGTCTCGACGACGATCTGGTGCTGGGGGTGGCCACCGGCATCTCGGCGCACGGCATCGGAACCGCGCGCGTGTTCCTGTTGTCGGAAACGGCGGGCGCCTTCGCCGGCCTGGCGATGGGGCTGAACGGGCTGGTGACGGCGGTGCTGGTGCCGGTGTTGTTGAGTCTGATTCACCTTTAAGCGCACTGACACCAAGCTGACATCCGGCCCCGCTACACTGCCGGTCTGCCTGCGCCAGGCGCTATGCTGGGGGCAGGCGATGACGACGAAGGGAGTTAGGAGAACATGGATCTGATCTTGTGGCGTCACGCCGAAGCCGAGGATGGCTCGGACGATCTGGCGCGGCGCTTGACGCGCAAGGGCCAGCAGCAGGCCCACCTGATGGCGGCGTGGCTGCGCGTGCGCCTGCCGCGCGAATTCACCCTGCTGGCGTCCGAGGCGCGCCGCTCGCAGCAGACCGCCGCCTTCCTGATGAAGAGCTACGAGGTGGTGCCCGAGATCAACCCGGATGCCTCTCCGGAGAGCGTGCTCACCGCCGTGAAGTGGCCGCAGCCGGGCAAGACCGTGGTGCTGGTCGGCCATCAGCCCTACCTCGGGCGGCTGGCGGCGCAGCTGATGTCGGGCCAGCCTGACCTGTGGAGCGTCAAGAAGGGCGCGATCTGGTGGCTCAACCACCGCGAGCGCGGCGGCATCGCCTCGGTACGGCTGAAGGTGATGATGACGCCGGGGATGCTGACCAGCAGCGAGTAGGCGAAAGCCCGTTTTCCGTCCGTCGCGAGTGGGGCATCAGGATCCGTAGGATGGGTGGAGCATAGCGAAACCCATCATGGTCTGGCCACAGTGTGAGAAGGGCACCGTTTGGCGACGGTGCCCTTCGTCCATTTTACGGCGATGTCAGGCCACGGTTTCGGCCAGACGGGCACGCAGGCGGCGCGTCACCGCCACCATGTTGGCCAGCGCCGCCTCCACTTCCGGCCAGCCGCGCGTCTTCAGGCCGCAGTCCGGGTTGACCCACAGACGTTCGGCCGGAATCACCGCCAGCGCCTTCTCCAGCAGCGTCTCGATTTCCGTCTCGCTGGGTACACGCGGGCTGTGGATGTCGTACACGCCGGGGCCGATCTCGTTGGGGTAGGCGAAGTCGCCGAAGGCGGTAAGCAGTTCCATGTCCGAGCGTGAGGTCTCGATGGTGATCACGTCGGCATCCATCGCGGCGATGGCCGGCAGGATGTCGTTGAACTCCGAGTAGCACATGTGGGTGTGGATCTGCGTGGCGTCGTCGGTGCCGGTGGCCGACAGCCGGAACGCCGCGCTCGCCCAGGCGAGGTACTCCGCCCAGTCGGCCTGCTTCAGCGGCAGCCCCTCGCGGTAGGCCGGCTCGTCGATCTGGATCACGCGGATGCCTGCGTTTTCCAGGTCCAGCACCTCATCGTTCAACGCCAGCGCGATCTGCCAACACACCTCCCTACGCGGCAGGTCGTCGCGCACGAACGACCATTGCAGCATGGTCACCGGACCGGTCAACATGCCCTTGACCGGGTACGTGGTCAGGCTCTGTGCGTACACCGCCCAGCGCACCGTCAGCGGCTGCGGGCGCTCGACGTCACCGTAGATGATCGGCGGTTTGACGCAGCGGCTGCCGTAGCTTTGCACCCAGCCGTACTGGGTGAAGGCGTAGCCGGATAGCTGCTCGCCGAAGTATTCGACCATGTCGTTGCGTTCCGCCTCACCGTGTACCAGCACGTCGAGGCCGAGTTCTTCCTGGCGGCGGATGGCGAGTTCGATCTCGCGCTGCATCGCGGAGTCGTAGCCGGCAGCGTCGAGCTCGCCGCGCTTGAAGGCGGCGCGTGCGGCGCGAATCTCGGCGGTCTGCGGGAACGAACCGATAGTGGTGGTCGGCAGTACGGGCAGGTTCAGCCAGGCGCGCTGGGCGGCGGCGCGTTGCGGGTACGGACTGTGGCGCCGGTCGCTGCCGTCGGCCAGTCGTGTCAGCCGGGCCGCTACCGACGGGCGGTGGATGCGCGGGCTGGCGCGGCGCGAGGCCTGGGCGTGGTCGCTGCCGGCCAGTTCCGGAGCGATGGCGTCGCGGCCGTCGATCAATCCCCGTTTCAGTAGCTTCAGCTCGTTCAGTTTCTGCACGGCGAAGGCGAGCCAGGTCTTCAGCTCGACATCGAGCTCGGTCTCCTGTGCCAGGTCGACCGGGCAATGCAGCAGCGAGCAGCTCGGCGCCAGCCACAGTCGCTCGTCCAGCTGTGCATGCGCTGCTTCCAGTGACGTCAGCACGGCGCTGAGGTCGGCGCGCCAGACGTTGCGTCCGTCGATTGAGCCGGCGGACAGCACCTTGTCCGCGGGCCAGTCGGCCAGGAAGGCGTCGAGCTGTTGCGGGGCGCGCACCAGGTCGAGATGCAGACCGGCCACCGGCAGCGCTTTCAGCAGCTTGGCGTGTTCGGCCACTCCGCCGAAGTAGCTCGCCAGCAGCAGCTTGACCGGGGCTTCGGCCAGAGCCTGATAGCTCGGCGCGAACGCCGCTAGCCAATCGGCCGGCAGATCGAGCGCCAGGATCGGCTCGTCGAGCTGCACCCACTCGGCGCCGGCGGCGGCCAGCGCGGCGAGCAGCTCGCGATAGCAGTCGAGCAGGGCCGGCAGCAGGCTGAGGCGGTCGAACGCTGCGCCCTTGACCTTGCCCAGCCACAGCAGTGTCAGCGGGCCGAGCAGCACCGGCTTGGCCTTGAGGCCCAGCGCCTGCGCCTCGCGCAGCTGGGCCAGCAGTGGTGCGGGGTTGGCAGCAAACGTCGTCTCGGCCTGCCATTCCGGCACCAGGTAGTGGTAGTTGGTATCGAACCATTTGGTCATCTCCAGCGCCGGCTGGTGGGCGTTGCCGCGTGCCAGTGCGAAGTACTGCGCCGTGCTGAGCGTGGCGGCGTCGAAACCGAAGCGGGCGGGCAGGGCGCCCACCAACACCTGCGCGTCGAGCACGTGGTCGTACAGCGAGAAGTCGCCGACCGGCGCCAGCTCGACGCCGGCACCCTTCTGCAGCAGCCAGTGGCGCTGGCGCAGCTCGCGCGCGCCCTTCAGCAAGGCGGCTTCGTCGATGTCCTGCTTCCAGTAGCTTTCCTGCAGCTGTTTCAACTCGCGCCTGGCGCCGATGCGCGGAAAGCCGAGCAAATGGATAGTGGTCATGGGGAGCTCCTGTAGAGCCTGCTCCAT
This sequence comes from Pseudogulbenkiania sp. MAI-1, assembly GCF_000527175.1. Taxonomy (NCBI): domain Bacteria; kingdom Pseudomonadati; phylum Pseudomonadota; class Betaproteobacteria; order Neisseriales; family Chromobacteriaceae; genus Pseudogulbenkiania; species Pseudogulbenkiania sp. MAI-1. The sequence continues at coordinate 782,236 of NZ_AZUR01000001.1, forward strand.
TAGGCGGCTGCGCCTTCACATCTTGATCGCCGGCAGTGCTCGGAATCCTCATGGACTACGTGTCCATTCCGGTTCCTGTGCGCTGGCAGCGTTCAAGCTGTTTTGGCTCGCTCGCCTACTGAAGCAGGCTTGTAGTCGATAGGGATGGTAAAGGCGGAATCGAAAATCACGGGAACAAGGATGAGGTGTTTTGCTATATGATACAAACTCATTATTTTAGAGTTTTGTATCGATTTCATTCATGAACAACAGTGCACTGGAAATCCGCCATCTCAAGACCCTGCTGGCGCTGGCCGAGACCGGCAGCGTGTCGCAGGCGGCGCGGCGCGTGTTCCTGACACAGTCGGCGCTGTCGCATCAGCTGAAGCAACTGGAGGAGCACTACGGCCTGGCGCTGTTCGAGCGCAAGAGCCAGCCCTTGCGCTTCACCCTGGCCGGCGAGCGGCTGCTGGCGCTGGCGCGCGAGCTCATGGGCAAGGTGGCGGCGGCGGAGCGCGACCTGGCGCGGCTGCGCCAGGGGGAGGCGGGGGAACTGCGCGTGGCGGTGGAGTGCCACACCTGCTTCGACTGGCTGATGCCGGCGATGGACGCCTTCCGCAGCCACTGGCCGGCGGTCGAGCTCGACATCGTGTCGGGCTTCCACGCCGACCCGGTCGGGCTGCTGCTGACGCGGCGCGCCGATCTCGCCATCGTCTCCGAGGCCGAGGCGCAGCCGGGCATCGTGCACCAGCCGCTGTTCGCCTACGAGATGGTGGGCATCGCGGCGCGCGACCATCCGCTGGCCGACAAGCGCGCCTGGGGCGCCGAGGACTTTGCCGCCGAGACGCTGATCAGCTACCCGGTGCCGGACGACATGTTGGACCTGGTGCGCAAGGTGCTCGCCCCGGCCGGGGTCAATCCGGCGCGCCGCACCAGCGAGCTGACCGTCGCCATCATCCAGCTGGTGGCTAGCCGGCGCGGCGTGTCGGCGCTGCCGTTCTGGGCGGTCAAGCCCTACCTCGAGCGCGGCTACGTGGTGGCGCGGCCGATCGGCACGGCCGGCTTGAAGAGCGAGCTCTACGCCGCGCTGCGCGAGGACGACGCCAAACTCGCCTACATGCAGGACTTTCTCGCCACGGTGCGCGAGACCAGCTTCGCCACGCTGCCCGGCCTGTCGGTGCTGTAGCGTTCAGTGGGTGGCCCGCGTCAGCTGCCGGTAGCGGCGCAGCAAGGCCTTCTCGCCCTCCAGCAGCAGGAAGCAGGCGAGCGCCCCGGTGAGTATCTTCAGCCACTCCCCGCCGGCGAGCCCGGCCGTGCCGAACAGCGCCTGCATCGGCGCGGCGTAGCTCAGGGCCAGTTGCAGCAGCACCAGCAGCGCGACGCTGAGCAGGGCCACGCGATTGCCGCCCAGCCCGTGCCGGCTGATGGCGCTGGCGTCGAGCTGGCGGATGTTGAACAGGTAGGCGATTTCGATCGCCACCATGCTGTTCACCGCCACGGTACGCGCCAGCGCTTCTCCCAGGCCGCGCTCCACCGCGTCGAGGTAGAGCGCGAACGGCACCGCCACCATCAGCGCGCCGACCAGCAGCAGCCGCCACAGGAACAGCCGGTCGAGCAGGCTGGCGTCGGCGCGGCGCGGCGGGCGCCGCATCACCAGGCCCTCGGACGGTTCGAACGCCAGCGCCAGCGCCAGCGTCACGGCGGTGACCATGTTGATCCACAGGATCTGTACCGGCGTGATCGGCAGCGGCAGTCCGGCCACCACCGCCGCCACGATGATGGCGGCTTCGCCGATATTGGTGGGCAGGATGAACAGCACGGTCTTCTTCAGGTTGTCGTAGACGGTGCGGCCTTCCGCCACTGCGCGCGTCAGGCTGGCGAAGTTGTCGTCGGTGATCACCATGTCGGCCGCTTCCTTGGCCGCTTCGGTACCCTTGCCGCCCATCGCCACGCCGACGTCGGCCTGCTTCAGCGCCGGCGCATCGTTGACGCCGTCGCCGGTCATCGCCACCACCTGGCCGTGGCGCTTGAGCGCCTGCACCAGGCGCAGTTTGTGTTCCGGGCTGGTGCGGGCGAACACGTCGGTATGGCGCACCGCCTCGGCCAGCCGTGCATCGTCCATCGCCTCCAGCTCCTCGCCGCTGAGCACCAGCCGGCCGTCGCCGATGCCGAGTTCGCGGGCGATGGCGGTGGCGGTCAGGGCATGGTCGCCGGTGATCATCTTGACCCGGATGCCGGCCTGCTGGCAGCTCGCCACCGCGCGCACCGCCTCGGGGCGCGGCGGGTCGATCAGGCCGACCAGTCCGAGCAGGGTCAGCCCGTCTTCCACGTCGGCAAAATCCAGTTCCTCCCCGGCATGGGGCTGCGACTTGCCGGCCAGCGCCAGTACGCGCATGCCCTGTGCCGCCAGCTCCGCCACCGTCTGTTGCCAGCGGGCGGCATTGAGCTCGGTCAGGCGGCCTTCGGCCAGCTCGTGGCTGGCGCGGGCCAGCACCACCTCCGGCGCGCCCTTCAGGTAGATCTGGCGGTGGCCGTTGCGGTCGTGGTGCAGGGTGGCCATGAAGCGGTATTCCGCCTCGAAGGGGATGGCGTCGCGCCGCGGCCATTGTTCGTGCAGCACCTCCGGTGGCCACTCGGCCTTGTGCGCCAGCGTCAGGAGCGCTCCCTCGGTAGGGTCGCCGCACAAGCGCCAGTGGCCGTCGTGATGCAAGAGGCGGGCGTCGTTGCACAGCGCTGCGGCACGCACCAGCTCGTCGACGTCGGTCTGCCTTCCCGGCGGCAAAGGTGTGCCGGCCAGATGCAAGGCGCCGTCGGGGCGATAGCCGGCACCGCTGACGCTGACCTCGTGGCGCGCCGTGACCAGTCGCACGGCGGTCATCTCGTTGCAGGTCAGCGTGCCGGTCTTGTCTGTGCAGATGACGCTGACCGCTCCCAGCGTCTCGATCGCCGGCAGCCGGCGCATGATGGCGCGCTGCCTTGCCATGCGCTCGACGCCGATCGCCAGCGTGATGGTGACGATGGCCGGCAGCCCTTCCGGGATGGCCGCCACCACCAGACCGACCGCCGCCATGAACATCTCCGGCCAGGGCTGGCCGCGCCAGTACACGCCGAGCAGCACGGTCAGCACCGCCACCAGCAGGATGAGCGCGGTCAGCCAGCGCGCAAACTGCTGCAGCATGCGTGTCAGCGGCGTGCTGTCCGCCTGGACCGTGGCCAGCAGGCGGGTGATGCGGCCCAGCTCGGTGTCGCGGCCGGTGGCGACCACCACGCCGCTGCCTTGGCCGTAGCTGACCACCGAACCGGCGTAGGCCATGTTGCGGCGGTCACTCAACACTGTCTCGGGGGGGAGCGGGGCGGGATTCTTGTCGACCGGCAGCGATTCGCCGCTGAGCGCCGACTCGTCGAGGCGCAGGTTGCGGATCTCCAGCAGGCGCAGGTCGGCCGGAACCTTGTCGCCGCTTTGCAGCAGCACCACGTCGCCGGGCACGAGCTGGCTGGCCGCCAGGGTCAGGCGTTCGCCGTCGCGCAGCACCGTCGCCTGTGGCGCCAGCATGTGGCGGATGGCATTCAGCGCCGCTTCGGCCTTGCCTTCCTGCAAGAAGCCGATCGCGGCGTTGATCAGCACCACGCCGACGATCACCGCGGTGTCGACCCAGTCGCCTATCGCCAGCGTCACCACGGCGGAAGCCAGCAGCACGTAGATCAGCACGTTGTGGAACTGCGCCAGCAGCCGCCGCCACGGACCGGGGCGCGGCGCTTCCGGCAAGACATTGGGACCGTGGTGGGTGAGCCGCCGGGCGGCTTCGGCGGACGACAGCCCCTGTGCCGTGCTGGCGAGCCGCGCCAGCGTGTCGTGAATCTCGAGGTGATGCCAGGGTGGGGGAGTGTTGCCGTTCATGGTGCCTCCCGATAGACCTACCGGATGCTTCCATGCTAACCCTGCTTGCGCCGTGGGCCTATGGTTTTGGTCAAACAATGACGAAAGAGTGGAGTGGGCGCGGGTGTCGATGACAAGTCCGGTCTGGCCTTGCCATCGCCTTCGTCAACGGACGGGAAAAAGATGATGCCGGGCCTCAGCCGTGGCCGATTTCCTCGCCGTGCGCGGCCTCCATGCCCAGCTCCTGGATCTTGCGCGTCAGCGTGTTGCGGCCCCAGCCCAACAGGTGGGCCGCCTCCACCTTGCGCCCGCCGGTGTGGGCGAGCCCGCTGCGGATGCAGGTCTCCTCGAAGCGCCGCGTCAGGTCGTCGATGATGCCGATCTCGCCGGCGCGCAGGCGGCGCGCCACCTCGTCGGCCAAACCCTTCATCCAGTCGCCGCCGTACACCGTGGCGGCGCCGGCGCCGCCCTCGGCACCGGCTTCCAGCACCGGATGCAGCGCCGGGTCGCGGATGTCGGCCGGCAGGTCGCCCAGTTCCACCGTCTGCCCCGGCGCCATCACCGTGATCCACTGGCACAGGTTCTCCAACTGGCGCACGTTGCCGGGGAAGGGGTAGTGGCGCACCACCTCCATCGCCGCGTCGGACAGCCGCTTCGGCTCCACCCCCAGGTTCTTGGCGCTGCGCGTCAGGAAGTAGCGGGTCAGAAGCGGAATGTCCTCGCTGCGCTCGCGCATCGGCGGCAGGCGCAGCCGGATCACGTTCAGGCGGTGGAACAGGTCCTCGCGGAACTGGCCGTTCTTGACCCGCTCCTCCAGGTTCTGGTGCGTCGCCGCGATCACCCGCACGTTGGCCTTGATCGGCGTGTGGCCGCCGACGCGGTAGAAGTGCCCGTCCGACAGCACGCGCAGCAAGCGCGTCTGCAGCTCGATCGGCATGTCGCCGATCTCGTCGAGGAACAGCGTGCCGCCCTCGGCCTCCTCGAAGCGGCCGCGGCGCGACGCCAGCGCGCCGGTGAAGGCGCCCTTCTCGTGACCGAACAGCTCCGACTCCAGCAGATCCTTGGGGATCGCCGCGGTGTTGAGTGCGATGAACGGCTTGCTGGCGCGCACCGAATGGCGGTGCAGCGCCTCGGCCACGCGTTCCTTGCCGGTACCCGACTCGCCGGTGATCAGCACGGTGACGCTCGACTGGGAAAGCCGGCCGATGGCGCGGAACACGTCCTGCATCGCCGGTGCCTGGCCCAACAGCGCCGGCATCTCCTCCTCGCCGTTCTGCGCCTCGGAGGGCTCGCGGGTCTCGGCCAGTGCGCGCTCGATCAGTGCGGTGGCCTGGTCGACGTCGAACGGCTTGGGCAGGTATTCGAAGGCCCCGCCCTGGAACGCAGCCACGGCCGAGTCCAGGTCGGAGTGGGCGGTCATGATGATGACCGGGATTTCCGGATGATCCACCTTGACCCGCGACAGGAACTTTAGGCCGTCGGTGCCGGGCATGCGGATGTCGCTGATGATGACGCGCGGGCTGGCGTCGTACAGGGCGTTGAGCGCGTCGTCGGCGCTGGCGAAGCTCTCGAAGCCGATGCCGCCGCGTGCCAGGGCCTTTTCCAGGACCCAGCGGATCGCCTTGTCGTCGTCAATGATCCAGACCGGGTTTGTATGCATGGTGTCCCTCTCGATGTTTTAGAGCCGCTGACAAAACCCTCTTGGCGTTGTTGCGCTCGCGTGCGAATCTTTGATTCGCTCAGTAAACACTTGCCGTACTACTTGCATGTAGCTTCGCAGAAACTTCGGCTACGCCTCGTTTTCTGCGGCCGCGCGCCTAGCCAAGACTGCTGCGCGGGGTTTTGTCAGCCACTCTTGGGTGCGAAGGCCTAATTGCCCAGCGGCAGCATCACGGTGAAGCAGGTGCAGCCCGGGCGGGACTCGAACTCGATGCTGCCGCCGTGCTGATGGACGAAGGCCTGCGCCAGCGTCAGCCCGAGGCCGGTGCCCTCGGCGCGGCCGGTGACCAGCGGATAGAAGATGTGATCGCGAATCTCCTCCGGGATGCCCGGGCCGTTGTCGATGATCTGCAATTTCAGTGCCAGGGTGTAGCGCTTGCGCGCCAGCGTGACCTGGCGCGCCACTCGCGTGCGCAGGATGATCTCGCCCTTGGCCTTCATCGCCTGGATGGCGTTGCGGGTGATGTTGAGCACCACCTGGATCAACTGCTCCTTGTCGGCCACCAGCGTCGGCAGGCTGATGTCGTAGTCGCGCCAGATGATCAGCCCGTGCGGGTACTCGGCCAGCACGATGCTGCGCACCCGTTCCAGCACCTCGTGGATGTTGATCTCGCTGGAAACGTGGCGGCGGTGCGGTGCCAAGAGCCGGTCCACCAGCGACTGCAGCCTGAGCGCCTCCTCCTTGATGACCTCGGTGTACTCCTTGAGGTCGTCGCGGTCGCCCAGCTCGTGTTCCAGCAGTTGCGCGGCACCGCGAATGCCGCCCAGCGGGTTCTTGATCTCGTGCGCCAGGTTGCGGATCAGCTCGCGGTTGGCTTGTTGCTGCAGCAGCAGCCGTTCCTCGTTGGCGATCTTCAGCTGCTGGTCGAGCGGGCGCAGCTCCACCAGGGCGCGCGAACCGTCGTTGTCGATCGGCGTGATCGACAGCGCGACGTGCAGCGGCTGCTCGTTGTGCAGCAGTTTCAGTTCGAGGTCGTGTTCGATGAAGCTGACGTTGTTCTTGAAGGCGGTATCCAGCGCCTGCTTCAGCGCTGCACTGCTTTGGAACAGGCCGGTCAGTTGATGGCGCAACAACTCGCGCCGTCCCAGTGCCAACAGGTTTTCACTGGCGGGATTGACGTAGTCGAGCGAACCGTCGGTCCGCACGATCAGCACCGGGGTGTCGAGCAGCTCGAGCCCGGCAAAGCTGGATGATGTCATGGAAATCCGGTCGTGAAGTGTGTGTCCGCTATTCGTCTAGCAATATCCACGCCAGCACAGCGGACGGACACAAGCCCCTTACCGGTGATGGTATGCCTTATTTTGGTGCATTGGAAGCGGCCTGCCCCAATTCGCGGCGCAGCGCCTCGACGTTCTTCTGATGCTCGGTCACCTGCTCCTGCAACTGCTGTACGCGGTCGAGGTATTTCTGATAATTGCGCTCGTTGCCGAGCCGGGTGGCACGGCCCTCCGCCAGCGCCTTCTGGGCTTCGGTCAGCGCCTTCTGCTCGTTGGCCAATTCCTGTTCCAGGATCTTGCGCCGGCCGTTGTCGCGCTGCTGCTGGGTGGCGCTGTCGACGTTGGGGTAACGGCTGCTGAAGGGGGGCGTGCTGGGAGAGCTGGACGGGGCCGAGCTGCTCGGTTTCACCTCGTCGCTGCTCGAATAGGTCGACAAGGGTGACAGCTTGATCGGCGCACCACCCTTCATCGGGGTGTTCGAGAAGGTGACGTGGCCGCTCGGGTCGACGTATTTGTAGATGGTCTGGGCCTGCGCCAGGCTGCTCGCCAACAATAGGCAGAAAAGCATCGTCTTCATCGGAGAAGGGGGTCCTGCGTGGTCTATGCTGATAGGTGATTTCATCATAAGCAAATCCGCCTCGTCCGTCACATCGGGAGAGTCGGGGCGGGCGGCCGGCGCGTGCCGCTGGGGCAAGCGCCGGTATTTTAAAAGAAAAACGGCAGCCTAAGCTGCCGTTTGGTCCGTTTGCAAGCCGTTGTGATTACAGGCTGTAGTACATCGAGAATTCCACCGGGTGGGTGGTCATGCGGGTCAGGTTGACTTCCTGCATCTTCAGTTCGATGTAGGCGTCGATCCACTCGTTGGAGAACACACCGCCACGGGTCAGGAACTCGCGGTCGGCGTCCAGTGCGGCCAGGGCTTCGTCGAGCGAGGCGCACACGGTCGGGATCAGCTTGTCTTCTTCCGGCGGCAGATCGTACAGGTTCTTGTCGGCGGCATCGCCCGGGTGGATCTTGTTCTGGATGCCGTCCAGGCCGGCCATCAGCAGAGCCGAGAAGCACAGGTACGGGTTGGCCAGCGGATCCGGGAAGCGGGCTTCGATACGACGGGCCTTCGGGCTCGCCACGTGCGGAATGCGGATCGAAGCGGAACGGTTCTTGGCGGAGTAGGCCAGTTTCACCGGAGCTTCGTAGTGCGGAACCAGACGCTTGTACGAGTTGGTGCCCGGGTTGGTGATGGCGTTCAGGGCCTTGGCGTGCTTGATGATACCGCCGATGTAGTACAGGGCGTTCTCGGACAGGCCGGCATAGCCGTCACCGGCGAACAGGTTCTGGCCGTCTTTCCAGATCGACTGGTGCACGTGCATGCCCGAGCCGTTGTCGCCGACGATCGGCTTCGGCATGAAGGTGGCGGTCTTGCCGTAGCTGTGGGCCACGTTGTGAACCACGTACTTCAGGATCTGGGTCCAGTCGGCGCGCTGGGTCAGGGTGCTGAACTTGGTACCGATTTCGTTCTGGCCGGCGGTAGCCACTTCGTGGTGGTGCACTTCGACCGGCACACCCAGCTCTTCCAGCAGCAGTACCATGGCGGAACGCAGGTCCTGAGCGGAATCAACCGGCGGAACCGGGAAGTAGCCGCCCTTGATGCCCGGACGGTGGCCCAGGTTGCCGCCTTCGAACTGTTCGGCGGAAGCCCAGGCGGCTTCTTCGGCCTGGATCTTCACGTGGCAGCCGGACATGTCGGCACCCCAGGTCACGGAGTCGAAAATGAAGAATTCCGGTTCCGGACCGAAGTAGGCGGTATCACCGATGCCGGTAGTCTTCAGGTAGGCTTCGGCGCGCTTGGCGATGGAGCGCGGGCAGCGGTCGTAGCCCTTGCCGTCGGCCGGATCGATCACGTCGCAGGACATGAACACGGTCGGTTCGTCGAAGAACGGGTCGATCTTGGCGGTGGCCGGGTCGGCCATCAGCAGCATGTCGGAAGCCTGGATGCCTTTCCAGCCGGCGATCGAGGAGCCATCGAAAGCGTGGCCGCGCTCGAACCACTCTTCGCCGTCATTGAGGACGATGTGGGCCGGGATGGATACGTGCTGCTCTTTGCCGCGGGTATCGGTAAAGCGAAGATCTACAAACTTGACGTCGTTGTCCTTGATCAGTTTCAAAACGTCTGCAACCGCCATGGTGTTCTCCTGTTGGGCTACGTGCATCTACAGAGTATGCGTTGTACTAAGGGTTTGCGACTAAAACTAGCAGGAAGCGTGCCAGCCCGTTTCAATGGGCTTTCTCATTGTGGCACAAGCCTTGGCAGACTTGCACGTGCTGCGTCAGGCTCCGATTTGGTGCAAGTGGTCTGTGCTGTGCCCTGTATTGGTGCGTGCTGCTTGGTTTGCGCCAGAACGGGGCTTTCCCGATAATTATTGGTAGATCGGTAGTGTAATTCCCTTGCGAGGAGATTGACGATGAGCAAGATCAACGACATTCAGCGGCGCGGTGGTGAGCGCGGCCGCGACATGGGGCTGCCTTACGCCGGCGCACTGACGCCGGACGAAGCCTATGAACTGTTGCAGGGCATGCCGGAGGCCGTGCTGGTGGATGTGCGCAGCCAGGCCGAATGGCAGTTCGTCGGCGTCGTGCCGGAGGCGCTGCGCATCGAACTGCGCAGCTTTCCCGGCATGGTGCCCAACCCGAATTTTGCCAACCAGTTGCAGCAACAGGTCGACAAGGAAAAGGTCGTCCTGTTCATGTGCCGTTCCGGTGCGCGTTCCGACGAGGCGGCACGCCTGGCCACGGCCATGGGGTATGCCACCGTCTACAACGTGCTGGAGGGGTTCGAGGGCGACAAGGACGCCGAGCAGCATCGCGGCCGGGTCAATGGCTGGAAGGGGCGCGGTTTGCCCTGGATTCAGGGATAAAAGGTTGATGTTTGCCGGGCTTCGCGGCAAAGTGCTGAGTTGAAGAGTTTCCATTCAGGACGCCGCGCGAAGCAAGCGAATTGGCCGTCGTTGAGCAATATCGAGAAAGCAGAATCATGACCGACCGTTACGCCGTCATCGGCAACCCCATCTCCCACAGCCAGTCCCCCTTCATTCATGCCGAGTTCGCCCGCGCCTGCCAGCTCGACATCCAGTATGAAAAGCTGTTCGCCGAGCTCGACAAGTTCGAGCAGGTGGTCGGCGAGTTCGTCGCCGCGGGCGGCAAGGGCATGAACGTCACCCTGCCGTTCAAGGGCAACGCCTATCGTATGGCGACCGAACTGACTGAACGCGCCCGCGCCGCCGAAGCGGTCAACACGCTGACCTTCCGCGACGGCAAGGTCTACGGCGACAATACCGACGGCGTCGGTCTGGTGCGCGACATCGTGGAAAACCTCGACTTTCCGATCGCCGGCCAGCGCGTGCTGATCCTGGGCGCGGGCGGCGCGGTGCGTGGTGTGCTGGCGCCCATCCTGGAGCAGAAGCCGGCCTCGCTGACCATCGCCAACCGCACCCTGATCAAGGCCGAAGCCCTGGCGCACCAGTTCGCCGGCTGGGGCGAGATCAAGGCCGTCGGCTACGAACAGCTGGAAGGCCGGAGCTTCGACCTGGTGATCAACGCCACCTCGACCAGCCTCAACAACGAGCTGCCGCCGGTTCCGTACGGCGTGTTCACCGCCCGTACCCTGGCCTACGACATGGTCTACAGCAAGGGGCTGACCCCGTTCCTGAAGCGCGCCCAGTCGGAAAACGCCGGCATGCTGGCCGACGGCCTGGGCATGCTGGTCGAGCAGGCGGCCGAGTCCTTCTCCATCTGGCACGGCGTGCAGCCGGAAACCCGCAAAGTGACCCACATGCTGCGCGACCTGCTGGCCTGATGCGCCTCCTGCTCAAGATCGGGGCGGTCCTGGTGGCCGCCCTTGTGCTGTATAACCTGTGGATTTTCGGGCACGTGGTGTACTGGCGCAGCAACAATCCCTCCACCAGCGCCTTCATGGACGAGCAGCTGGCGCGTCTGCAGGAGGAAAACCCCGATGCCGAGCTGCACCACAAGTGGATGCCGTACCAGCGCATCTCGGCCAACCTCAAGCGCGCCATCATCGCCGCCGAGGATGCCAAGTTCGTCGACCACGAAGGGTTCGACTGGGACGGCATCGAGAGCGCCTTCGAGAAGAACGTGAAGCAGGGCAGGATCGTGGCCGGCGGTTCGACCATCAGTCAGCAGCTGGCCAAGAACCTGTTCCTGTCGGGGCGCAAGACGCCCTGGCGCAAGATGGAAGAGGCCGTGATCACCGTCATGCTGGAGGCGGTGATGGACAAGCGGCGCATCTTCGAGATCTATCTCAACGTGATCGAGTGGGGTAACGGCGTGTTCGGCGCCGAGGCGGCCGCACGTCATTACTACCGTACCGGGGCAAGCAGCCTGTCCGCCGCGCAAGCGGCAAGGCTGGCGGCCATGGTGCCGAACCCGCGCTATTACGACGAGCATCGCAACGCCCGCGGGCTGGCGCGCAAGACCCGCATCATCCTGCGCCGCTTGTCTTACGCCGAATTGCCCTGATCCGGTGCACTTATCCTGGGTTCCCGGCTGGAACCCAGGGTCTCCTCATGCTAAAATTCTTTTTTTTCTCCGTTCGGCCGTGCCAGGCACGGCGTTAACGTATGGACTTACCCAGTTATCCCGTAACGAAACCCCGTTACTCTGTTATCGAATAATCCCCGCCTTCAGGACCGGAGTGTACGAGCGCTTCCGCTGACGGCGGAAGGAGACGTGCATGACGGTTGTCGAAAAGAAACAACCCACTGATCGTCTGCAGGAAAACCTGAGCCAGGTGCAGCGCCTGATCGAGCGCCACCGGCTGGTCGAAGACCTTGTCCATCGCCAGGAGATGGAAAAGCATGACCTGGTCGAGAACCTCGTTCACAAGCAGAACCTGGTCGAACTGCAGAACAAGCTGAACCAGCTGCACCCGGCCGACATCGCCCACATTCTGGAGGCGCTGCCGCTGGAAGACCGCCTGCTGGTGTGGGACCTGGTCAAGGCCGAGCAGGACGGCGAAATCCTGCTGGAAGTCTCCGACGCGGTGCGGGAAACCCTCATCGAGTCGATGGAGCAGCACGAGCTGGTGGCCGCCGCCGAGCAGCTCGACACCGACGAGCTGGCCGATCTCGCCGCCGACCTGCCACGCCAGGTGGTGTACGAGGTCATGGGCACCCTCGACGAGCAGGAGCGTGCCCAGCTGCAGTCCGCTCTGTCCTACGCCGAGGACCGCGTCGGCGCGCTGATGGACTTCGAGCTGGTGAAGATCCGCGCCGACGTCAGCTGCGAGGTGGTGTTGCGTTACCTGCGCCGCTTTGACGAGCTGCCGTCGCACACCGACAAGATCTTCGTCACCGACGAGGAGGGCGTGCTCAAGGGCGTGCTGCCGGTGCGCAAGCTGCTGGTGTCCGATCCGGATGCCCTGGTGCAGGAGGTGATGGCCACCGAGGTGGTGACCTTCCATCCGGAGGAAGCCGCCGCCGACGCCGCGCTGGCGTTCGAGCGCTACGACCTGGTCACGGCGCCGGTGATCGACGACCGGGGCTTGCTGATCGGCCGCCTGACCGTGGACGAGATGGTCGACGTGATCCGTGAAGAAACGGAAAGCGAAGTGCTCAACCTGGCCGGTCTGAAGGAAGAGGAAGACCTGTTCGCGCCGGTGATCGACTCGGTGAAGAACCGCTGGTCCTGGCTGGCGATCAATCTGTGCACGGCCTTCGTCGCCTCGCGCGTGATCGGCGTCTTCGAAGGCTCGATCGAGAAGATCGTCGCCCTGGCGGCGCTGATGCCCATCGTCGCCGGCATCGGCGGCAATTCCGGCAATCAGACCATCACCATGATCGTGCGCGCGCTGGCGATGGGGCAGTTGCAGGCAGGGCAGGCGGCACGGCTGTGGCGCAAGGAGCTCGGCGTCAGCGCCATCAACGGCCTAGTCTGGGGAGGTGCGCTCGGGCTGCTGGCCTGGGCCTTGTACGGCAACCTGGCGCTGGGGCTGGTGATGGTGGCGGCAACCACGCTCAACCTGATGCTGGCCGCCACCATGGGGGTGTACATCCCGCTGACCATGGAAAAATTCGGCAAGGATCCGGCAGTCGGTTCCAGCGTGATGATCACGGCCTGTACCGATTCCGGTGGTTTCTTCATCTTCCTCGGTCTCGCGACCTTGTTGCTGCTGTAACGCCATCATGACGATAGACGAGGCCCTGCGCCGTTATCCCCTGCCGCGTCTGGAGTCGCGCCTGCTGCTGATGCAGGCCACCGGCTTCGCTCCGGCCAAGCTGGTCGGCTACCCCGAACTCGAGCTGACGGTGGAGCAGGAGGCGGCCTATCGCGGCCTGGCCGAGCGGCGGCTGGCGGGCGAGCCGATTGCCTACCTGCTGGGTGAGCGCGAGTTCTACGGCCGGCCGTTCCGGGTGTCGCCAGCGGTGCTGATTCCGCGTCCGGAAACCGAGCATCTGGTCGAAGCGGCGCTCGCCAGAATTGGCCGCAGGCCGGCCAGGGTGGTCGATCTGGGCTGCGGTTCCGGGGCGATTGCCGTGACGTTGGCGCTGGAAGCGCCCGAGTGGCAGGTCAGCGCGGTGGACGTCTCCGAGGCGGCGCTGGTAGTCGCGCGCGCCAATGCCGTCCAACTGGCGGCGCCGGTAACCTTTTACCAGGGCAGCTGGTACGCGCCGCTGCCGAAGACGGCTGTGTTCGACCTGATCGTGTCCAATCCGCCGTACATTGCCGCTGCCGATCATCATCTGGAGCAAGGTGACGTGCGCTTCGAACCGCGCCTGGCGCTGACCGACGAAGACGATGGCCTCTCCTGTCTGCGCGAGATTGCCGCCGGCGCGCCAGACCGGCTACTGCCGGGCGGCTGGCTGATGGTCGAGCACGGCTACGATCAGGGCGGCGCCGTGCGTGCGCTGTTCCGTGCCGCCGGGCTTGCCGAGGTCGAGACCCTGTCCGACCTCGCCGGCCTCGACCGGGTGACGCTGGGGCGCAAGGCGGGCTGATGGGGCGCTGGGTTTGCCGCCTGGGGCCGGCATTGTTGCTGGCGCTGACTGCCGTGCTGGCCATCCGGCCCGACTGGAACGAGCAGCTCTTCCTGCTCGGCCACCAGTCGGCCCGCTTGCTGCCGGCGGTCTTCTGGCGCCTGGTCAGCGTGTTCGGCGACTGGAAAACCGTCATCGCCTTGCTGTTCCCGCTGGCTTGGCAACAGCCGCAACGGCTGCCGGCGCTGCTCGCCGGAACGGCACTCGCCATCCTGTTGGCGCTCTTGCTCAAGGGCGGCTTCGCGGTGCCGCGTCCCCCGCTGGTGTTGCCGGTGGGAACCGTCCAGTTGCTGGATGCCTTGCCGGGCAACGGCTCCTTCCCTTCCGGTCATGCCATGGCGTCGGCGTTGCTGGCGACGGCCTGGAGCGCCCACCCTAAGGTTGGGCGCTGGGGGGCGGGGAGTCTGGCCATGGTGGCCGGCCTGGTGGCGCTGTCGCGGCTGGCGATCGGTGTGCACTGGCCGCTGGATGTGTTGGCCGGGGCGCTGGTGGGATGGGGGGTGATGCGTTTGGCGCTACGCCATGCCGCCCCGCAGGGCTGGCCGGAGGAGGTGGCGCAACGACTGCTGGCGCTACTGAGCGCCGTGTTGTTGCTGGCGGTGGTGTTCACGGCCGTGAAGGATTGGCCGCGGCATCATGAGGAATACTGGCTGAGGCTGGTGATCGGAACCGGCGTTGCCCTGGGCGGGCTGCTCCGGTTCCGTCGTTGACGGCAGACGGCTGGGCCGTCGCCGATCAATGGTGGTGGCCGTGCTCGCCGTGGGCGTGGCCGTGGCTGATTTCATCGGCGCTGGCGGCGCGTACGTCGACGACCTTGGCGACGAAACGGATGGTCAGGCCGGCCAGCGGATGGTTGGCGTCGACCACGGCCTTGCCGTCGGCGATGTCGGTCACACGGAACAACAGCACGTCGCCGGTTTCCGGGTCGTCGGCTTCGAACATCATGCCCACTTCGACGTCGGCCGGGAACACGTCCAGCGGCTCGACACGAACCAGTTCTTCTTCCGGTTCGCCGAAGGCATCGTCCGGCTCCATCTTCACGTCGATGGAGTCGCCGACCGCCTTGCCCTGCAGTGCCTCTTCCACCAGCGGGAAGATGCCGTCGTAGCCGCCGTGCAGATAGCTGATGGGCTCCTCGGTCTTGTCGAGAAGGGTATTGTCAGCGTCGAACATCTCATAGTGGAGGGTAACGACGGTATTTTTGGCAATTTGCATGAGAATTGTCCGTGCAAGAAATAAAGAGATTCGACAGGTCAAGGGCACCAAGCGTTCCTTGTGCCTGCAGCAACCAGATGCTGGGCGTTCCCGCCTGAAGCGTATTGTAAACCATTGCAGCACCCGCCAACCGAGAAACTGCCATGACTCCTCTGAGCCTGCTGGGCGGCATCACGCCCGAACATTTCCTGCAAGAATACTGGCACAAGAAGCCGCTCTTGATCCGTGGCGCCATCAAGGACGTGGGGCCGCACGTCGGCTTCGACTGGCTGGCCGAACTGGCCACGCAAGACGACGTCGAGTCGCGCCTGATCGAATTCAACAAGGGGCAGTGGAAGCTGGAGCGCGGGCCGTTCCGCCCGTCCCGCTTCAAACGCCTGCCGGCCAGCGACTGGACCATTCTGGTGCAGAACGTCAATCACCACCTGCCGCATATCGACGAGTTGCTGTGGCGCTTCAATTTCATCCCGTACGCCCGCCTTGACGACCTGATGATCAGCTACGCTCCGCCTGGCGGTACGGTCGGCCCGCATTTCGACTCCTACGACGTGTTCCTGTTGCAGGTCGGCGGCCAGAAGCGCTGGCAGATTTCCGCGCAGAAGGACGAGGCCTTCATCGAGGATGCGCCGATCAAGGTGCTCCAGCACTTCGAGGCGGAGCAGGAGTTTGTGCTGGAGCACGGCGACATGCTCTACCTGCCGCCGCGCTATGCCCATTACGGCGTGGCGCTGGAGCCGGGCATGACCTATTCCATTGGTTTCCGTGCACCGTCGGTGCAGGAGCTGGCCACCCAGTTCCTGGTGTACCTGCAGGATCGGGTCTGCTTCGACGGCCGGTACGCCGATCCCGACCTCCGGTCGCAGCCATCGGACCCCGCCGCCATCGGCGACGCCATGATCACCCAGGTCGAGGGCATGCTGCAGCGTATCCAGTGGGACCATGCCACGGTCGGCGACTTCCTCGGCCACTACCTGACCGAGCCCAAACCGCACGTGTTCTACGATGCGCCGGACGACCCTCTGGAACCGGACGAATTTGCCCGACAAGTGGCGACGGCAGGGGTCATGCTCGATGCCAAGAGCCAGATCCTGTACCGCGGCGAAATGCTGTACTGCAACGGCGAACGGCTGGAGGTGGACGCAGCCGATGTGTCGTTATGGCAACAGTTCGCCAATGCCCGCAAGCTGGCAGGTCAGGCGTTTTCGGATACGATGACCGAAGTTCTGTACGAGGGCTATTTGTCAGGGTACTGGCATATCGGCAATAGTGTTGCATGATTGCAACATAATATTGGTTGTTTTCCGCCAACACCGGTTCGGAAGCGAATTGCTAGGTGGGAAAACCCTGTTTATGGGCTGTTTGCTGCACTGCAAGAAAAATTTCATGGGGCTGTTGCCGTTTTGCTCGCTGCACCCTCTGTACAGCCGTTTTTTTCATGCTACAATTTGCCCACTGAAAAATTTCAGTCGCTTCCGGTTGGCCGGTGGCGATTTTTGCTGAAAAATTGTTCTCATTACTTAAAGTCAAAGGTCTTAAAAATGAAACAGTCGCTCCTCGTTGCTGCCCTGCTGGCCGTTGCTCTGTCCGCTTGCGGTAAGAAAGAAGAAGCTCCGGCTGCTGTTGAAGCTTCCGCTCCGGCGGTTGAAGCTTCCGCTCCGGCTGCTGAAGCTTCCGCTCCGGCTGCTACCGCTGAAGCCTCCGCTCCGGCTGCTGCTTCCGCTGCTCAGTAATTCGGTTGCTGTAGAAAAAGCCGACCCAGATGGGTCGGCTTTTTTGTGCCTGTTTGGTGCTCGCAGACCAGCCTCTGGCTGTCGACTCGCTTTCTGCTACCTGAGGCTGTGGGTTGAGCCTGGAGTGGGGTGGGGCGACGGCGGGCTCCTGGCTCGTGGCCACTGTCCCTCTGAGGTTGTCCTGGTCCCGCTGTTTTCGAGCGAGTTGAGGGGCTGCTGTCCGAGCTGCCTTTGCTGGGCGAGGCAGGAGTGCATGAAAAAAACCCGCCTATAGCGGGTTTTATTCATGCTTTGGACGGTGTTTACTGCAGTTCATTCTGCAGCTTGCCCAGGGCGGTCCGTGTCTGAGCTGCAGGCAGCGGCTTGCCGGCCTTGTCGGAGAGGACGATCTGGGTTCTGCCCGGCGTCTCTTCCTTCAACTGCACCAGGAACTCTTCGTCCTTCGGTGCCGCCTCGCCCTTGTCGCCGCTGCTCCAGAACGCGAGGCTGGACCAGAAGCCGCCGGATTTCTCCGTCTTGCCGCTGACGGCCTCGCCTTTTGCCGGCTTCACATAGTAGATGCCCTGCGAGCGGTTGCGGTCGGACACCACCAGGCCGATGCGGTCCAAGGCCAGGCCGACGCGACGCCATGCGCGGTCGAAGCCGTCATTGACAGTCAGCTTGCCGTCCACGATCTGGCTGTTCGGGGTTTCCGGCGCCTGGGTCTGCTTGATCGCCTCCTTGGCCTTCTCTTCGGTCTGGCCGAGGCGGATCATGAAGCGGCCCAAGAGTTCGGCTTCCAGTTGCGGATCGGCCGGGCGCGGCTGCCACTTGGTTTCCGATTTTCCTTCGTCAACGAACACTTCATACATCCCGCGATGCGAGAAGTACACTTCGGTGCCCGCGGCGGTCTTCTCGACGCGGATGCGGAACTTGTCGCGCTCGGAGGTCGAGTAGACATTGCCGAGCCCCACCGTTTCCATGAACTTGCGGATCACGTCGTTGGGCAGCTTGGCGCGGTTCTCGGCCCAATCGGTCTCCATGATGCCCAGCTGCGGCTCTTCGGTCTTGATGACGAAACCATTGTCCTGCCAGAACGCCTTCAGCACCGGCCAGAGTTCTTCCGGCTGCTTGTTCTCGGCCACCAGCCAGCGCTGGGAGCCGGCACGCTCCATGCGGATGTTGTCGACCTTGGTGGCGGCGGTCGCGGTGGTGGCGGCCTTCAGGGGGCCCTGGGCCTGGTTGAGTTCGTTCAGCGAGGCCACACCCGAGCGCGGCAGCTCGTAGCGGTTGCGGATCTGCGGAGCGGTCAGGTCGGGCGGCACTTCCAGCGTGTTGATGTTCTTGGGGGCTTCGGTTTTGTAATCGAGCTTGTTCTCGAGTGGTTCGGATGTGCTGCAGCCGGCCATCAGGCCGGTCAGCAGCAGAATCGCGGCAGGCGCGCTTCGTTTCATGCGTTCTCCCATCGAATGGGGGTTAGAGGACTTCCGCCTGCTGCATGGCGGCGCGTACCGCCGAGGTAGCAGCGTCGGTCAGCGGGGTCAGCGGCAGGCGCAGGCCGCCAGGAATCCGCCCCATCTGCTGCAGCGCCCACTTGGCCGGAATCGGGTTCGGTTCGATGAACAGCTGCTTGTGCAGACCCTGCAGTTTGTCGTTGATGGCGCGGGCCCGGACCGTGTCGCCGGCGAGCGCGGCCTGGCACAGCTCGCTCATCAGCTTGGGGGCGACGTTGGCGGTGACGGAAATGACGCCGTGGCCGCCGCACAGCATGAAGGCCATCCCGGTGGGGTCGTCGCCCGAGTAGAGGGCGAAGTCTTTCGGCGCGCGCAGTACCAGGTCGCAGGCGCGACCGATATCGCCGGTGGCGTCCTTGATGCCGACGATATTGGGGATCTGGGCCAGTCGCAGTGCGGTGTCGTTGTTCATGTCGGCGACGGTACGGCCCGGCACGTTGTACAGGATGACCGGGATGTCGACGGCTTCGGCAATGGCACGGAAGTGCTGGTACATGCCTTCCTGGGTGGGCTTGTTGTAGTACGGCACGACCGACAGGGTCATGTCGACGCCGACCTGGCGGGCATGCTCGGCCAGTTCGATCGCTTCGGCGGTCGAGTTGGCGCCGGTACCGGCCACGACCGCGACGCGTTTGGCTGCATGCTTGACCACGGCCTCGACGACGGCAATGTGCTCTTCGACGCCGAGGGTCGCCGATTCGCCGGTCGTGCCGACCGCGACGATGCCGTCGGTGCCGTTGTCAATGTGGAAGTCAACGAGACGCTTGAGGGATTCGAAGTCAACCTGACCATCCTCGAGCATCGGGGTGACCAGCGCGACCAAGCTACCGGTAAGCATAGTTCAGCCTATTTATCAGGGGTTTCAAGAGGCCTTCGATTGTAGCGGAATTCCCCTCCATGGCAAAAGGGCGTGCGCCAGAGCGGGATGGAGATCGCGAAAGACTAGGCAATTGTGCTAGAATCCTTCGTTTTTCCGATACTTACGGCGATCTGGCTGAAGGATCCAAGCGTGATTAGTACACAGAACATTACCATGCAGTTTGGTGCGAAACCGCTCTTCGAAAAGGTTTCGGTCAAATTCGGGGAAGGCAACCGTTATGGCCTGATCGGCGCCAACGGCTCCGGCAAATCCACCTTCATGAAAATCCTCGGTGGCGATCTCGAGCCGACCGGCGGCGAAGTCGCGATCGAAAACGGGCTGCGCCTGGGCAAGCTGCGCCAGGACCAGTTCGCCTACGAAGACCAGCGCGTGATCGACGTGGTGCTGCAGGGTCACATCGAAATGTGGGCCGCCATGAGCGAGCGCGACGCGATCTACGCCAACCTCGAGGCCACCGAGGACGATTACATGCATGCGGCGGAACTGGAGGCCAAGTTCGCCGAATACGGCGGCTACACCGCCGAGGCGCGCGCCGGCGAGCTGCTGCTGGGCGTGGGCATTCCGTCCGAACTGCATTTCGGTCCGATGAGCGAGGTGGCGCCGGGCTTCAAGCTGCGCGTGCTGCTGGCGCAGGCGCTGTTTTCCGATCCGGATGTGCTGCTGCTCGACGAACCGACCAACAACCTCGACATCAATACCATCCGCTGGCTGGAGCATGTGCTGAACGAGCGCAACTCCACCATGATCATCATCTCGCACGACCGTCACTTCCTGAACTCGGTGTGCACCCACATGGCCGACCTGGATTACAACACCATCCAGATCTATCCGGGCAACTACGACGACTACATGATCGCCTCGACCCAGGCGCGCGAGCGTCAGCTGTCGGCCAACGCCAAGGCCAAGGAACGCATCCAGGACCTGCAGGAGTTCGTGGCCCGCTTCTCGGCCAACAAGTCCAAGGCCCGTCAGGCCACCTCGCGTCTGAAACAGGTGGACAAGCTCAAGGCCGAAATGGTCGAAGTGAAACCGTCGTCGCGGCAGAACCCGTTCATCCGCTTCGAGGTGGAAGACAAGATGAAACTGCACCGCCAGGCGGTGGAGATCGAGGGTCTGTCCAAGTCCTTCGACAAGCCCTTGTTCAAGGATCTCAACCTGATCCTCGAGGCCGGCGAGCGCTTGGCCATCATCGGCCCCAACGGCGCCGGCAAGTCCACGCTGGTCAAGCTCCTGGCCGGCGCCTACGAGGCGCACAACGCGGCTGGCGTCACCGCCGACGCCGGCCGTGTCAAGTGGGCCGAGAAGGCCCAGATCGGCTACTACCCGCAAGACCACGAGGAAGATTTCGACAGCGACCGCACGCTGACCGAATGGATGCGCGATTGGGGCCAGGACGGCGACGACGAGCAGGTCATCCGCGGCACCCTGGGTCGCCTGCTGTTCGGCGGTGACGACGTGACCAAACCGGTGCGCGTGCTTTCGGGTGGCGAGAAGGGGCGCATGCTGTACGGCAAGCTGATCTTGACCAAACCCAACGTACTGGTGATGGACGAACCGACCAACCATATGGACATGGAATCGATCGAATCGCTGAACATGGCGCTGGAGAAGTTCAAGGGCACCTTGATCTTCGTCTCGCACGACCGCCAGTTCGTGAGCTCGCTGGCGACCCAGATCCTGGAGCTGGACGGCAAGGGTGGCTACGAGCACTACATGGGCGATTACGAATCCTACCTGAGCAGCAAGGGCCTGGAGTAAACGTAACTGTTTGTAAACATGGCTTTATCCCGTTTTCGGGATGGGCTATATTTTCCATGGTGCAGCGCAATGATTGCGCTGCACCATCGTGTATCAGTCAAAATAACGATAAAAACCAATAGCGACCCTGGGAAGGGGTTGAATGGTGGAGCCTAAGTCCCGCCCGAGTTCGGGTTGCTTGTCTCACATGTATATGTAAGGAAGAAATGCCATGCGTTTGCGAGGGAAGGTATCAATCATTACCGGGGCGGCCAGCGGTATCGGCAAGGCGACCGCCGAGAAGTTCATCAAGGAAGGGGCCATCGTCGCGGTTTGCGACCTGAACATCGACGCGGTCAACGCGGTGGTGGAGGAGTTGAAGGCGGCCGGCGGCGAGGCCGTCGGTTATCAGGTGAACGTCACCGACCGTGCGCAGATCGCCGCCATGGTCGCCGACCTGAAGGCCCGCTACGGTCGTATCGACGTGCTGGTCAACAACGCCGGCATCGTGATGGACGCCCAACTGATGAAGATGAGCGAAGACCAGTTTGACAAGGTCATCGACATCAACCTGAAGGGGGTCTACAACTGCACCCAGGCCGTGGTCGACACCATGGTGGAGCAGGGCAGCGGGGTCATCCTGAATGCGTCGTCGGTGGTCGGTGTGTACGGCAATTTCGGTCAGACCAACTACGCCGCTTCCAAGTTCGGCGTGATCGGCTTCGTCAAGACCTGGGCCAAGGAGCTGGGCAAGAAAGGCATCCGTGCCAATGCGGTGTGCCCGGGCTTCGTCGCTACCCCGATTCTCAAGTCGATGCCGGAAAAAGTGATCCAGGCGATGGAAGAGAAGGTGCCGATGCGCCGCATGGCCGAGCCGTCGGAAATCGCCAACGTCTACGCCTTCCTGGCCTCCGATGACGCCAGCTACATCAATGGCGCCGCGATTGAGGTGACCGGCGGCCTGACGCTCTGATCCGCTTGCTGCCGGCAGTTGTCCGAACGCCCTGTCTGCACCCTGTGCCGGCAGGGCGTTTTATCGTCCCGCCGGCACGGCTCAGTCGTGGCCGTGCTCGCTGGCCAAGAGTGCCGCGTCGATTTCGCGGCGGTGCAGGTGGGGGGCGAACAGTTCGATGAAGGTGTAGGCGAAGCCGCGCAGGTAGGCATCGCGGCGAATGCCGATCTTGGTTACGGACGGTTCGAACAGGTGGCTGGCATCGATGGCGGTCAGCGCAACGTCGCGTTCGGGCTCGTAGGCCATGGTGGCGATGATGCCGACTCCGAGCCCCAGCGAGACGTAGGTCTTGATCACGTCGGTATCGATGGCAGTGAGCACCACGGTGGGCGTCAGGCCGGCATCGGTAAACGCCTTGTTGATCTTGGAGCGGCCGGCAAAGGCGAAGTCGTAGGTGATGATCGGGTGGCGGGCGATGTCGGCCAGCGTGAGCGGGCGCTCCAGCAGGCTGAGCTCATGCCCCTTCGGCACCACCACGCAACGGTTCCACTCGTAACAGGGCAGCATCGCCAGCTCCTTGTAGAGGGAAATGCCCTCGGTGGCGATGGCGAGATCGGCCTCGCCGGACAGCACCATGTCGCAGATCTGGGTCGGGCTGCCCTGCTTGAGCGACAGGCGCACCTTCGGGCAGCGTTTGAGGAATTCGGCGATGGTGGGGGGCAGGGCGTAGCGCGCCTGGGTGTGGGTGGTGGCGATGGTCAGCGCGCCTTCCGATTCGCGCGAGAATTCGTCGCCGACACGCTTGAGGTTCTGGGCTTCGCGCAGGATGCGCTCGGCGATGCGCAGCACTTCCTTGCCC
Source organism: Pseudogulbenkiania sp. MAI-1 (assembly GCF_000527175.1). Taxonomy (NCBI): domain Bacteria; kingdom Pseudomonadati; phylum Pseudomonadota; class Betaproteobacteria; order Neisseriales; family Chromobacteriaceae; genus Pseudogulbenkiania; species Pseudogulbenkiania sp. MAI-1. The sequence continues at coordinate 804,944 of NZ_AZUR01000001.1, forward strand.
GGCTCGGACACCGACACCACGCGCTTGCCGTTGCGGATGAACACCTGGATGCCGAGTTCGTCTTCCAGCAGGCGAATCTGTTTGGAGATGCCGGGCTGGGAGGTGTGAAGTTTCTCGGCCGCCTCGGACACGTTCAGTCCCTGCTTGGCGACTTCGACCAGATAACGTAGCTGTTGCAGCTTCATGATGGAGCATCCGCGTTAAAACCAGAAGTAATTAAATACTAACACATCAGTCTTTTAGGAATATAAGGATGTTGGGTAGCATGGCAAAAGTTTACGTTCAGGTTTCTATGGAGTGCGTTTGATGACCCTTGAGGCAAAGCTGGCCCAGACCGAGGCCCTGCTGCAGGAGATTGCCCGCGATCATGCGCCGGCGGTGCTGGCCAACAGTTTCGGTGCCGAGGACATGGTGCTGACCGATCTGATCGCCAGGCTTCAGCTGCCGATCGGCATTTTCAGTCTCGATACCGGTCGTCTGCCGGCCGAGACCTACACCTTGATGCAGCAGGTGCGCGAGCGCTATCCTGCCAACCCGGTGCAGGTCTATTTTCCGAATACCGCGGCGGTCGAATCCTTCGTCAATGAATTCGGCATCAACGCCTTCTATGACAGCGTGGACAACCGCAAGTCCTGTTGCCACATCCGCAAGATCGAACCGCTCAAGCGTGCTCTGGCTGGGAAGAAGGCCTGGATCACCGGCCTGCGCCGCGAGCAGTCGCCGACGCGCCAGGACCTGGGCGACCGCGAGTTCGACGCCGACAACGGCTTGATGAAGTTCAATCCGTTGATCGAGTGGAGCGAGAAGGACGTGTGGGCGTATATCCGGGAAAACCAGGTGCCGTACAATGAGCTGCATGACCGCCATTACCCGTCGATCGGCTGCGCGCCCTGTACTCGGGCGATTTCCGTCGGCGAAGACATCCGTGCCGGCCGCTGGTGGTGGGAAAATCCCGAGAACAAGGAATGCGGGCTGCACGTGAAGCAGTCTGCCGTGTCCATCATCAAGCGCTGAACGGCCTAGAACCAGAGTAAAGCCCCCACCATGTACCGTTACGACGAAGTCGATTACCGCATCGTGCGCGAGCGCGTTGAACAGTTTCGCGACCAGACCCGCCGCTTCCTGGCGGGCGAGCTTTCCGAGGACGAGTTCCGCCCCTTGCGGCTGATGAACGGCCTCTACATTCAGCGCCACGCGCCGATGTTGCGCATTGCCATTCCCTATGGCCACCTGGCGAGCCGCCAGTTGCGCAAGCTGGCGCACATCGCGCGCACTTACGACAAGGGCTACGGCCACTTCACCACGCGCCAGAACATGCAGTTCAACTGGCCGGCGCTGGAGCGCGTACCGGATATTCTGGCCGAACTGGCGGAAGTCGAAATGCACGCCATCCAGACCTCCGGTAACTGCGTGCGCAACACCACCACCGACGCCTTTGCCGGCGTGGCCGCCGACGAACTGATCGATCCGCGCCCCTACTGCGAGATCATCCGCCAGTGGAGCACGCTGCATCCGGAATTCGCCTTCCTGCCGCGCAAGTTCAAGATCGCCGTGTCGGGTTCGGTTGAAGACCGTGCCGCGACGCTGGTGCACGACGTCGGCCTGCACGTGGTGAGGAATGCCGACGGCGAAGTCGGTTTCAAGGTGATCGTCGGCGGCGGCCTCGGCCGTACCCCGATGGTGGGCGAGGTGATCCGCGAGTTCCTGCCGACCCATCACATCCTCACCTATCTCGACGCCATCCTGCGTGTCTACAACCGCTACGGCCGTCGCGACAACAAGTACAAGGCGCGTATCAAGATCCTGGTCAAGGCGCTCACCCCGCAGGGCTTCGCCGCCAAGGTCGAAGACGAGTGGTTGCATCTCAAGGATGGCCCGGCCACCCTGCGCGACGTGGACGTGGCGCATTACGCCAGTTTCTTCAACGATCCGGCCTATGAGACCCGGGCCGCCAATCCGGAGGGCTTTGCCGCCAAGCTGGCCGAAGACCGTGCCTTTGCCCGCTGGGTAGAGCACAACACCCGGACTCATAAGCAGCCAGGCTACCGCTCGGTGGTGCTGTCGCTGAAGAAGACCGGCGTGCCGCCGGGCGATATCACGGCCGAGCAGATGGAAGCGGTGGCGGATTGGTCGGAGCGCTTCGGTTTTGGTGAAATCCGCGTGGCGCACGAGCAGAACGTGATTCTGCCGGACGTAAAGGAAAGCGATCTCTATGAAGTGTGGCAGCTGGCGCGTAGCCAGGGTTTCGCCACGCCGAACGTCGGCCTGTTGACCGACATCATCTGCTGCCCGGGCGGCGACTTCTGCTCGCTGGCCAACGCCCGTTCCATTCCGGTGGCTGAAGCGATCCAGCGCAAGTTCGACGATCTCGACTACCTGCACGACCTGGGCGAGATCGACTGCAACTTCTCCGGCTGCATGAACGCCTGTGGCCATCATCACATCGGTAACATCGGTATTCTCGGCGTCGACAAGAACGGCGAGGAGTGGTATCAGATCACGCTGGGTGGCAGCCAGGGCAACCATACCGCCATCGGCAAGGTGATCGGGCCGTCCTTTGCTCAGGCCGACGTGCCGCTGGCGTTTGAAAAAATCATGAACCTCTACGTGGAGCAGCGCCAGGATGGCGAGCGCTTCATCGAGACCGTGCGCCGCATCGGCCTCGAACCGTTCAAGGAGCGCGTCTATGCGAAGCATCATTAAAGATGGTCAGGTGGTGACCGACAGCTGGACGGTATTGCGTCCGGACGAAGCCGGGCAGTTGCCCGAGGTGGCTTCCGAACGGGACGTGGTCGTACCGTTCGCCATCTGGAAGGCTGAGCCGGCGATGTGGCAGAACCGTGCCGGCCAGGTGGCGGTGTGGCTGGCGCCGGACGACGAGCCGGCCGAGCTGGCCACGCATTTGGCGAGCTTTCCGCTGGTGGCGGTGGATTTCCCGGCCTTCACCGACGGCCGCGGCTACAGCATCGGCCGGCTGCTGCGCGAGCGTTATCGCTATCAGGGCGAATTGCGCGCCCTGGGGGACGTCTGGCAGGACCTGGTTCATTACCTGTGGCAGGTCGGCTTCAACAGCTTCGAGATCAAGGAAGGCAAGAATCTGGAAGATGCGCTGAAGGGCTTCGGAACTTTTAGCGAGCGCTATCACTCTACTTGGCGCGAACCGGAACCACTGTTTCGTAGACGCAACAGTCGGCATGAAAATGTTGCATAACTGAAACAAAAGGCCGGCGCTGGGTGTGGAAATAACCACACTTTTGCGCCGGCTTGGTATTTTGGCCGCAGCTGCATTATTGACAGGTCATGACCTGATTCCTATAGTGCGGTTTGAATGCATAAACACAGCTTTGGCAATCTTTCTGTTGTATTTGTAGTTTGCAGTAAGCTGATAGACGCCATTGCGCTCCGTCGCACCAAGATGCGTATTGATAAAGAGGGAATAACATGAACAAGCAGTTGAAACTGAGCGCGTTGGTCGCCGCTCTGCTGGTATCCGCCAGTGCCTTTGCCGCCAAGCCGGGCTACACCGCCGATCAAAGCACCGACGCCGTAACCCGCAACAACTACGGCGAGTGCTGGAGAACCAATTTCTTCGACAAGGCTACCGAAGGTCTGGTCGAGTGTGGTGACAAGGAAGCCGCCAAGCCGGCCCCGGCTCCGGTAGTTGAAGCGCCGAAACCGGTGATGGTTGCGGTCAAAGAGAAAGTGACCCTGTCCGCCAAAGTGCTGTTCGACTTCGACAAGGCTGCCCTGCGTGCTGATGCCAAGAACGAACTGGACCCGCTGGTTAACCGCCTGAAGGGCGATGCCAACCTGAAGTCTGTTGAAGTTTCTGGTCACACCGACTACCTGGGCTCGGAAAAGTACAACCAGGCGCTGTCCCAGAAGCGTGCCGATGCCGTGAAGAACTACTTCGTGGCCGCCGGCGTACCGGCCGAGAAGGTGACTGCTGTTGGCAAGGGCGAAAGCGAAGCCAAGCTGACCGAAGAATGCAAGGCCAAGAAGCTGAAGAAGAAAGCCGACCGCAACGCTTGCCTGGAAGGCGATCGTCGCGTCGAGCTGACCATCGACACCTTCAAGGAATCCGTGATCCAGAAGTAATTCTGGCCGTTTCCGGTGTTGAAAAAAAGCCCTGCCCTGGCAGGGCTTTTTGCTTGTGCGCCGCAGCGGAATGGCTGGACGCTCTCCGGTGTCGACCGCTACAATCGGAAGTTTTCGGAATGCAGAACGGGTGATGCAGGTATTCCTTGGAGATCCTCGCCGCTTTGGCTTGCCGGCCTGTGCGTTGACCATCGGCAATTTCGATGGCGTGCACATGGGGCATCAGAACATGCTGGCCCGCTTGCGTGTGGAAGCGGACGCCCGTGATTTGCCTACGGCCTTGCTGACATTCGAGCCGCACCCGCGCGAATTCTTCGCGCGCGCCAACCCGCCTGCCCGGTTGTCCACCCTGCGCGACAAGGTGCTGTTCCTGCGCCAGTTCGGCCAGGTCGACTACCTGTTCGTCTACCGCTTCAATCACCGTTTTTCGCGTATGGCAGCGCAGGATTTCGTGCACGGCGTGCTGGTCGAGCAACTGCAGGCCCGCTATCTGCTGATCGGTGACGATTTCCAGTTCGGCGCCGACCGCAAGGGCGATTTCAGGCTATTGTCATCTTGTCCCGACTTCGCCACCGAGGCCATGCCGTCGGTGCTGGTGCAGGGCGAGCGGGCCTCGAGCACACGGGTGCGGGAATGCCTGGCCGGTGGCGACCTGGACGCCGCCCAGCGCCTGCTGGGCCGGCCCTACCAGTTGTCCGGGCGCGTCATGCACGGCAAGAAGCTGGGGCGCACCATCGGCTTCCCGACCGCCAACATCCATCTGCCGCACCGCAGGCCGGCGCTGCAAGGGGTATTCGTGGTCGAGGTGGATACGCCGGATGGGCGCAAGGGCGGGGTCGCCAGCCTGGGGCTGAATCCCACCGTCAGCACCACCCCGGACTACAAGCTGGAAGTACATCTGTTCGACTATGCCGGCGACCTCTACGGCCGGCGTCTGAGCGTACGCTTCCTGAAGAAATTGCGCGATGAAGCGCGCTACGACAATTTGACTGACCTGGTGGCCCAGATCGAACGCGATGCTGCCAGTGCCAAAACCTATTTGACCAGTTTGCAGCGAGAGCAGGCATGAGTATCGATTACCGCAAGACCGTCAACCTTCTGGATACCCCGTTTCCGATGCGCGGGGACCTGGCCCGCCGCGAGCCGGGCTGGCTCAAGCGCTGGAGCGAGCAGAAACGCTACGACAAGCTGAGGAAGCTGGCCGCCGGGCGTCCCAAGTTCATCCTGCACGACGGCCCGCCGTACGCCAACGGCGACATCCATATCGGTCACGCGGTCAACAAGGTGCTCAAGGACATCATCGTCCGTTCCAAGACGCTGGCCGGCTTCGACGCGCCCTACGTGCCGGGCTGGGACTGCCACGGTCTGCCGATCGAACTGATGGTGGAAAAGCTGCACGGCAAGAACATTCCCGCCGCCAAGTTCCGTGAGCTGTGCCGCGAATACGCGCACGAGCAGATCGCGCGCCAGAAGAAGGACTTCATCCGCTTGGGCGTCTTGGGCGACTGGGACAATCCCTACCTGACGATGGATTTCAAGACCGAGGCCGACATCGTGCGCACCCTCGGCAAGATCTACGAGAACGGCTACCTGTTCAAGGGCGAGAAGCCGGTGCACTGGTGTATCGAGTGCGGCTCGGCGCTGGCCGAGGCCGAGGTGGAGTACGAGGACAAGACCTCGCCGGCCATCGACGTCGGCTTCAAGGTGCTGGATGGCGTGCGCCTGGCCGAAGCCTTCGGTCTGGCGGGGGCGATCGACAACGCGCTGGCGGTGATCTGGACCACCACGCCGTGGACCTTGCCGGCCAACCAGGCGGTGGCGATCAACGCCGCGCTGACCTACCAGTTGTTCGATACCCCGCAGGGCAAGCTGGTGCTGGTGAAGGAGCTGGCCCCGGCCGCGCTCAAGCGTTACGGTTGCGAAGAGGCGCCGCTCTTGGCGGAAACCGTCGGTGAGCAGCTGGAGGGTCTGCCACTGCAGCACCCGTTCTACGAGCGCGTGGTGCCGATCGTCTGCGGCGAGCACGTCACCACCGACGCAGGTACCGGCCTGGTGCACACCGCGCCGGCGCACGGCCTGGAGGACTTCCAGGTAGGCCAGGCCTACGAGCTGCCGGTGGAGAACCCGGTGATGGACGACGGCCGCTACACCTCGTCGACGCCGCTGTTCGCGGGCCTGTCGGTGTGGGAGGCCAATCCCAAGGTGATTGAGACGCTGGCCGAGCGCGGCACGCTGATCCATCACACCAAGCTCGCGCACAGCTATCCGCACTGCTGGCGCCACAAGACGCCGATCATCTTCCGCGCCACCGCGCAATGGTTCATCGGCATGGACAAGCAGGGCAATGGCGGCGAGGCGCTGCGTGAACGCGCGCGCAATGCCGTCGACGCCACCGAATTCTTCCCGGGCTGGGGCCGCGCCCGCCTCGAGGCGATGATCGGCAACCGCCCGGACTGGTGCGTGTCGCGCCAGCGCAACTGGGGCGTGCCGATGACCTTCTTCGTGCACAAGGAAAGCGGCGAGCTGCATCCGCGTTCGGCGCAGCTCTTGGAGGAAGTGGCGCTGCGCATCGAGCAGCAGGGTATCGAAGCGTGGTTCAGCCTCGACGCGAAAGAGCTGCTGGGTGACGAGGCCGAACAGTACCGGAAGCTGTCCGACACGCTGGACGTCTGGTTCGACTCCGGTTCGACCCACTTCGCCGTGCTGAAGCAACGCCCGGAGCTGGCGTGGCCGGCCGACCTGTACCTGGAAGGTTCCGACCAGCACCGCGGCTGGTTCCAGTCGTCCCTGCTCACCGGTTGCGCCACCATCGGCCGCGCGCCGTACCAGCAGCTGTTGACCCACGGCTTCGTGGTGGACGGCAAGGGGCTGAAGATGTCCAAGTCCAAGGGCAACGTGGTGGCGCCGCAGAAGGTCAACGATAGCCTCGGCGCCGACATCCTGCGGCTGTGGGTGGCGTCGACCGATTATTCCGGCGAACTGGCGATCTCTGACGAGATCCTCAAGCGCGTCACCGAGAGCTATCGCCGTCTGCGCAACACGCTGCGCTTCCTGCTGGCCAACCTGTCCGACTACGACCCGCTGGACAACGCGGTGCCGTTCCACGATCTGCTGGAAATCGACCAGTACGCCATCCTGATGGCCAAGGAACTGCAGGAGAAGGTGGCCGGCGAGCTCTACACCCGCTACGCCTTCCACCACGCGGTGCAGGAGATCGTCGGCTACTGTTCGGAAGACCTGGGCGCGTTCTATCTCGATGTGCTGAAGGATCGCCTCTACACCACCAAGGCCGACAGCCACGCCCGCCGCTCGGCACAGACCGCGCTCTACCACATCACGCGCAGCCTGCTGCTGTTGATCGCGCCGATCCTATGCTTCACCGCCGAGGAGGCGTGGGAAGTGCTGACCAAGAGCGAGGAGGAGAGCACGCTGTTCCACCTCTGGCACGAATTCCCGCTGCCGGAGGCCGAACAGGAGGCTGCGCTGGTGGCGAAATGGCAGGCGCTGCGCGCTTTCCGCGCCACGGTCAACAAGGATATCGAGACACTTCGCGCCGAAGACAAGTTGGGCTCCTCGCTGCAGGCGGAGCTCGACATCGAGGCCGATGGCGAGCTCTATCCGCTCTTGGCCTCGCTGGGCGACAGCCTGAAGTTCGTGCTGATCGTGTCGCGCGCCACGGTGCGTGAGGCGCAAGAGACGCGCGTGGTGGTGACCCCGTCGATCCACGCCAAGTGTGAGCGCTGCTGGCACTACCGCGACGACGTCGGTGCCCATGCCGGCCACGACAACGTGTGCGGTCGCTGCGTGGAAAACATCGACGGCAAGGGCGAGGCGCGCCTCCATGCCTGATAGCGCAGCACTGGCCATGGGCCGCAGGGGAGTCCTGAGGTGGTTCGCGCTGGCCTTGGTGGTCATCGTGCTCGATCAGGCGAGCAAGGTGTACTTCAATAGCCAGTACCAGTTCGGTGAGGTGCGCGAGGTCATCCCCGGTTTCTTCAGCTTCACCCTGCTGTACAACCCGGGGGCGGCGTTCAGCTTCCTGGCCGGCGCCGGTGGCTGGCAGAAGCATTTGTTCACCTTGCTGGCCTTCACCGTGTCGGGCTGGCTGGGCTGGAACATCATCAAGGGCCATTTTTCCTGCCGCATGAACCTGGCCGCCGCCTTCATCATGGGCGGGGCGCTGGGCAACGTGATCGACCGGCTGATCCACGGCCACGTGATCGACTTCATCCAGGTGCATTATTACAACGCCTGGTACTACCCAGCGTTCAATCTGGCCGACTCGTTCATCTGTGTCGGCGCGGCGCTGATGGTGATCGACGGCCTGAAAAAGCCGCAACCATGATTGCCAGCTTGGCCGCAGGCCGCGTGTGCGGCAGCCGGCCGGGCTGGCGAAACCGGGCGGGCAAGGGCTCTGGCCGTGCCCGCCCTACCGAACCGATGAGGAGTAACCGATGACGAAGACCATCATGCTCGCCAACCCGCGCGGTTTTTGCGCCGGGGTGGATCGCGCCATCGCCATCGTCGAGCGCGCGCTGGAGCTGTACGGCGCGCCGATCTACGTGCGTCACGAGGTGGTGCACAACCGCTTCGTGGTGGACAAGCTGCGCCAGCAGGGCGCCATCTTCATCGAGGATCTGGCCGACGTGCCGCGTGGCGCCACGCTGATCTATTCGGCGCACGGTGTGCCGCTGTCGGTGCGCCTGGAGGCCGAGGAGCGCGGGCTGACGGTGTACGATGCCACCTGTCCGCTGGTGACCAAGGTGCACGTCGAGGTCAAGCGCATGCACCAGGCCGGCATGGAAATCGTCATGATCGGCCACGCCGGCCATCCCGAGGTGGAAGGCACCATGGGCCAAGTCGACGGCGACATGTACTTGGTGGAAAACGTCGCCGACGTGGCGACGCTGACGGTGAAGAACCCCGACAAGCTAGCCTACGTCAGCCAGACCACGCTGTCGGTGGATGAGACGCGCGACATCATCGCGGCGCTGCGCGAGCGCTTTCCGGCCATCGCCAATCCGAAGAAGGACGATATCTGCTACGCCACGCAGAACCGCCAGGACGCGGTCAAGGTGCTGGCCGAGCAATGCGACCTGGTGATCGTGGTCGGTTCGCCCAACAGTTCCAACTCCAACCGCCTGCGCGAAGTCGCGGCGCTGAAGGGGGTGGAGGCCTACATGGTCGACAATGCCACGCTGCTCGAACCGCAGTGGTTCGAGGGCAAGGGCCGGGTCGGCGTCACCGCCGGGGCGTCGGCGCCGGAGGTGCTGGTGCAGGCGGTGATCGAGCGCATCCGCGCCTTGGGCGCAGACAGCGTGACGGAGCTGGAGGGGGTGGAGGAAACCACGACCTTCGCCCTGCCGCCGGGGCTGCGCGCCGCTTCCTGAGCGGGACACCGACCGCCGAACAGAAACGCCCTGCTGGTCAGGGCGTTTTGCTTGGTGTCGTGCCTTCCACCGGGCCGGCGTAGTGCAGCCATTGGGCCAGGGTGCGGCCGGTATACAGGCGGTAGAGCCGGTCGATCTCGCCTTGTTCCCTCATCTGGCCGATGACCGCGTCCAGTGCTTTGGACAGTTCCTGGTGGCGTGAGGACAGCACGGCGAACACCGGCAGGCGAGCGACGACCGGCTGCAGCGGGCGCAGCGGCAGACGCAGCGTGCGGTTGCGCTGTTCGAACGCCAAGAGGTCGAGAAAGACGGCGTCGACACGCTTGCTGGCGATCAGGCGGTAGGCATGGGTCGGGTCGGAAGCCGACCAGGCATGGGTGCGGATGAAGGCGTCCAGCGGTTCCGGGTAGAGGTAACCGGTGATCAGCGCGAGGCGGGCGCGCTCGAAGTCGGACAAGCCCTGATAGTGCTGTAGCGGGGAGTCCTGGCGCACGATGGCGGCGATCTGCCAGTATTCGGTCGGCTCGTGCAGTTGCGGCTGGCCGGGCAACTCGTTGTCGAGCACGAACAGCTTCATGTCGACCAGGCCCTGCTTGACCTGTTCCGAGCAGCGGTTGTACTGCATTTCCTTGAAGGCGACGGTGGGTATGCCGGCCTGACGCAGGGCCTGGCGATAGATGTCGATGCTGGGGCCGTAGGCCTGGCCGGCTGGGTTCACCCAGGCGTAGGGCTGCCACTCTTCGAAGCAGACGGTGAAGGGGCCTGCTGCGTGGCTGCTGGCCGCGACCAGGGCCAGCAAGCTCCAGAGGAGGCTGAGGAATCTGCGCATGTGTGCCGCTCGGTGATTTTTGTTCGTATTGGGAGTGGGTTCCCCAGCTGGGGCCAGCTGCCGGATCGAGGAGGCGAACTCACCCCGACAGCATACACGATGGCCGGCGACACTTGAAATAGCGCCGTCTGCCTCTACTTCCCCCTCATTCCGTCAACAACCTTGAAATGACACCATGAGCGCACAGAAAGAAACCCTGGGCTTTCAGACCGAAGTCAAACAGCTTCTGCACCTGATGATCCATTCCTTGTACTCGAACAAGGAAATCTTCCTGCGTGAACTCATCTCCAACGCCTCCGACGCGTCCGACAAGCTGCGCTTCGAGGCGATCGCCAAGCCGGAGCTGTTGGAAGATGACGCCGAGCTGAAAATCCGTGTGAGCCTGGACAAGGCCGCGCGTACCGTCACCATCACCGACAACGGCATCGGCATGAGCCGGGCCGAGGTGGTCGAGCACATCGGCACCATCGCCAAGTCCGGCACCAAGGCCTTCTTCGAGTCGCTGACCGGCGACGCCAAGAAGGACGCCAACCTGATCGGCCAGTTCGGCGTCGGCTTCTACTCCGCCTTCATCGTCGCCGACAAGGTGACGCTGACCACGCGCCGCGCCGGCACGCCGGCTGGCGAGGCGGTGCGCTGGGAGTCGGAGGGGCACGGCGAGTACACGCTGGAGCCGGTGGAGAAGGCGACGCGCGGTACCGAGATCGTGCTGCACCTGAAGGAGGGCGAGGACGAGTTCCTCAACGACTGGTCGATCAAGCGCATCGTGCGCACCTACTCCGACCACATCTCGATCCCGATCCAGATGAAGAAGGGGTCCACGTTCGACGAGGACGGCAAGGAAGTGGTGTCGGACGAGTGGGAAAACGTCAACGCCGCTTCGGCGCTGTGGACCCGTTCCAAGAGCGACATCAGCGACGAGCAGTACCGCGAGTTCTACAAGCACACCGCGCACGACTTCGGCGAGCCGCTGGCGTGGAGCCACGCCCGCGTCGAGGGCCGCCAGGAATACACCGAGCTGCTGTACATCCCGTCGCGCGCGCCGTTCGACCTGTACGACCGCGAGCGCAAGCAGGGCGTCAAGCTGTACGTGCGCCGCGTGTTTATCATGGAGGACACCGAGAAGCTGATGCCGCATTACCTGCGTTTCGTGCGCGGGGTGATCGACAGCAACGACTTGCCGTTGAACGTATCGCGTGAAATCCTGCAGCAGAGCAAGGACATCGATGCCATCCGCGCCGGCTGCGTGAAGAAGGTGCTGGCGCTGCTGGAAGACCTCGCCGCCAACGACGCCGAGAAGTACGCCACGTTTTGGCAGGAGTTCGGCCAGGTGCTGAAGGAAGGCGTCGGCGAGGACTTCGCCAACAAGGAGCGCATCGCCAAGCTGCTGCGCTTCACGACCACCGCGAGCGAGGGCGACACGCCGACCGTGTCCTTGACCGACTACGTGGCACGCATGAAGGAAGGTCAGGAGAAGATCTACTTCATCACCGCCGAGACCTTGGCCGCCGCTAGGAACAGTCCGCACCTGGAAGTGTTCAAGAAGAAGGGTGTCGAGGTGCTGCTCTTGACCGACCGCGTCGACGAGTGGGTGACCGCTTCGCTGCACGAATTCGACGGCAAGCCACTGCAGTCGGTGGCCAAGGGCGCGCTCGATCTGGGCAAGCTCGAGGACGAGCAGGACAAGGCGGCGCAGCAGCAGGCCGAAGAGGCTGCCAAGCCGGTGGTGGAGCGCATCAAGAGCGTGCTGGCCGAGCGGGTGCAGGACGTGCGCGCGACCGCCCGCCTGACCGACAGCCCGGCCTGCCTGGTGGTGGGCGAGCATGACATGAGCACGCACCTCGAGCGCCTGCTCAAGGCCGCGGGGCAGAACGTGCCGCAGGCCGCCAAGCCGACGCTGGAGATCAATCCGGAGCATGTGCTGGTGAAGCGTCTGGCCGAGGAGCAGGACGAGGCGCGCGCCAGCGACCTCGCCCAGGTGCTGTACGACCAGGCCTTGCTGGCCGAAGGCGGCAAGCTGGAGGACCCGGCGAGCTTCGTCAAGCGCATCAACAAGCTGCTGCTGGAACTGTCGGCATAAGCCGTCCGCTTCGGCCATGGTTGGCTGAAGGTATCTTCGAAACCGTCCTGCCCGCGAGGGTCGGACGGTTTTTTTGCGTCGGTGCTGGCAACGTGCGTGAGAGTGGGCTATTAAAGAGGGCGGCCGAGGGCTTCGCGGCGAGGCGGAAGGCCTGGCGGCGTTGCGATGGGCGGAGCAGGGGAAGGCCGAGGAGGTGCCATGCCGGAACTGGTTTCCAAATACCCCGAAGTGACGCAGCAGGTGCTGAAGAGCGCCGGTGCGGTGTGTGGGGAGGGGGTGGCGGCGAAGATTCTGACGCGCTGTCCCGCCGAGCGCTTCTGTAGCCTGCCCGGCGGCGAGTTCTGTGTTTACGGGCTCGATGGGCTCTCGCGCATGACGCAGATCTCGGCGCGGGAATGGGAGAAGGCGGCCTGCCCGGGCGGTTCATCGTCGGCCGGATGGGGCTTCGGGGCCGGTGCCGAGTGGGCGGCATGGGGGGCGGTGTTCGTCGCCGGCCTGGTGCTGGGACGGTTCTGGCGCCGCCTCGGGGCCGGCTCTCGCCAAGGCCGGTAAGCCGTTCCGGTCTGCTCCTGCCGTGGGAGGATGTGCGCATGATCTATCGCCTGCTGGCCGATGCCGTGGTGCTGCTTCACTTGTCGTTCATCGTTTTCGTGCTGCTGGGCGGCTTGCTGGCCTTGTGGCGGAGATGGTGGGCATGGTGGCATCTACCCGCCGTCGGCTGGGGCTTTGCGGTGGAGGTGGGGGGATGGGTCTGCCCGCTGACGCCGCTGGAAAACTGGCTGCGTGAGCTGGGTGGGGCGGCTGGTTATCATGGCGGCTTTGTCGAGAACTACCTCGTGCCGCTGATCTATCCGGAGGCCTTGAACCGGGATATCCAGCTGGTGCTGGGGGGGCTGGTCGTGGCCGTCAACCTGGCGGTGTACGGCTACGTGATCCATCGCTGGCGCAAGGGCCGGAACAGAGGGGCCGGGTGAGCGGGTGGCGGTGCTTGAGCCTACCTCGCGCCGGGTTCGATCTGCGCCGGCCTGCGGTGCCGGGATCGGGCTGTGGGCATCGCCGATCGGAAAGGAACGTTTCATGCAATTGGTTTGTCCCGCCTGCGGCGTGCGCAACCGTGTGCCCGAGGAGCGTCTGCACGAGTCGCCCAAGTGCGGCAAGTGCGCGACTTCACTGCTCGCCGCCGCCCCGGTGGCCTTGTCTGACGCCGCCTTGCCGGGCTTTCTCGCCGGCACCGAGTTGCCGGTGCTGGTGGATTTCTGGGCCGGTTGGTGCGGGCCGTGCCAGATGATGGCGCCGCAGTTCGCCGCCGCGGCCAAGACACGTCCGGCGATGCGCTTCGTGAAGGTGGATACCGAGCAGGCTCCGCTGGTGTCGCGGCAATATCAGATCCGCAGTATCCCGACCCTGATCCTGTTCTGGCAGGGGCGCGAGCTGGCGCGTCATAGCGGCGTGCTGCAGGCGACCGAGCTGCTGCAATGGGCCGAGCGGCAGCTCAGCGCAGCGGGCTGTCCGCTGCGCTGAGGCAAGCGGAGGGGCCGCGCTGGTGTTCCGGCCGGGCCCCGCGTACACTCGGCCGGCTCCGTTACTTTTGTCCCTGCCGCCATCCCATGATTCCAGAACAACACTTCTCCAAGGACGATATCCGGACCCTGCCACCCTACCCGGGGCTGGCGCTCAAGGCCGTCAGCGTGGTGACGAACGAGGCGGAGATGGAGGCCGCGTATCGCCAGTTGAGCGTGTGCCGCGTGCTGGGCTTCGATACCGAGTCCCGCCCGACCTTCCTCAAGGGCGAGGTATCGAGCGGGCCGCACCTGATTCAGCTGGCCACCGCCGGCCACGCCTATCTGTTCCCGGTGGAGCGGCTGGGCGATCTGGCACGGCTGCGGGATATTCTGGAGTCGCCGGCGATCCGCAAGGTCGGCTTCGAACTCGGGTCGGACGTGCAGCGTCTCAAGGCCAAGCTGGGCATCGAGTGCGCCGGGCTGGTGGACATCGGGCGTTTGTTCCGCCAGCCGGGCGACCGCCATACCGTGGGTGCGGTCCAGGCGGTGGCGCGGCTGTTCGGGCAGCAGTTCCGCAAGTCGAAGCGCCAGTCGACCTCGAACTGGGCGAGCCCGGTGCTGAGCGAGGCGCAGCGGGTGTACGCCGGCAACGATGCCTACGTCGCCTTGCAGGTATTCCACGAGCTGGAGCGGCTGGGGCGGGCTGATGCCGGGCTGGGGCACGCGGGTTCAGGCAACAAAAAACCGGGGTGACTGTCCCGGTTCGTGTGGGGGGAGCGCGGCGGTCCGGTTCAGGCCGTCGGTGGCGCGGTATCGATGAACGATTGCCGTGCCGTGAGCCGCTGGTAATAGTCGGCGAGATGGGGGGCACTGGCGCGCCAGTCCAGTTGTGCGAAGCGGAAATCCAGATAGCCCAGGCAGCTGCCGACCGCGATGTCGGCCAGGCTGTAGCCTTCGCCGTTGCACCAGGGCCGCTCGCCCAGATCATGCTCCAGCGCCGCCAGGCCGCGCTCGACCTTTTGTTGTTGATGCGCGATCCATTCCTCGCTCTGCTTTTCCGGTGGGCGGCGCCGTTCCATCACGATGGCGACGGCGGCATCACAGATGCCGTCGGCCAGCGCTTCCCAGCGTCGGGTGGCGATGAACGAGCGGTTGTCCTGCGGCAAGAGCCGCGACACCGGCGAGATGTTGTCGAGGTATTCCACGATCACCCGCGAGTCGTACAGAGTGCTGCCGTCGTCCAGTTCCAGCACCGGCACCTTGCCGAGCGGGTTGTAGCGGGCGACCTGCGAATCGGCCTCCCAGGGCTGGTCGATCTGGATCGGGCAGTCGATTTTCTTCTCGGCGAGCACGATCCGCACTTTGCGGGCGTAGGGGCTGGTCAGTGACGCTATCAGTTTCATGGCGTGAACAGAGTGCTTGGTCGTGGGGAGGGGCCGGTCGGCACGGACCGGCCGGTAAGCCAGCTTACTTTAACGTATCGGCGTGCCGCCTCAAAGCGCTTTAGCGCAGTTCCAGCTGGCCGTTGACCTGCAATTGCAGCTGGCTGCGTCCGGGCTGCCATTCGGCCGGGGCGACTTCGGCATCGGCGGCCATCGCCAGCGTCTTGCCGCGCATCAGGAGCGGCACCGGCGGCGGTGCCTGGTTGCCGATGGTGAGCTGGCGCATGTTCAGCGTGCTCTTGCCCAGCGCCTTGGAGGCGATCTGGGCCTGCTCCATCAAGGCGGCGATGGCTTCCGGGATCATGGCCTTTTCGGCGATGCGGCGGGCGTCGTCGGAGACGACGAACTGCACGCCTTCCAGCAACAGGTAACCCTGCAGCTTGGCGATCAGTTCGCTGCCTTGCGCCATGTCGCGGGTTTTCAGCTTCAGTTCGGCGCGGCCTTGCCAGCCGTCGATCTTGCCGCTCTTGTTGTAGGCGGGCCAGCTGTTGTAGCTGCCGCTGCTGACCTCGACGTTCTTGTAGGCGCGCGCGTCACTCTGGGCGCGGTTGATCAGCTGGTTGAGGCGATTGGCCAGTTGGGCCGGCTGCGGCTGGCGGTCCTGCACGTACAGCGTGGCGATCATCTGGTCGTTGGCGATTTCGCGCTGGGCGCTGGCCGACAGGTTCAGCATGGTGGCGGCGGGGTCGGCCGGTTCGGCGGCCGGCGCCAGCGGGGCCAGCAGGAACAAGGGGGCGGCCAGGCTCAACAGGGTGGTCAGGCGGGTCATGGGGGCTCCTGTCGCAAGGAAATGGGTGATGACAGTATGGCGCAGAAGCGGCCGCTGTCGTGACAAGAGACTATGACGATGGTCGGCGCGATGAGTTCAGCACCACACCCAAAGCTTCGGCCAACCTGTCATGGTTGGCCGAAGGGGGAGGGTGGGACGCGCTCAGCCCAGCAGCAGCGCGTCATCCGCCAGCTTCTCGCCGCGGCTCTTCTCGAACATCGCCAGCAGGTCGGGCACGTCGAGGCGGCGGCGTTCGTCACCGGCCACGTCGAGGATTACCCGGCCCTGATGCAGCATCACGGTGCGGTCGCCGTGGTCGAGCGCCTGGCGCATCGAGTGTGTCACCATCATCGCGGTCAGGCCGCTGTCGCGCACGATCTTGTCGGTCAGTTCCAGCACGAAGGCGGCGGTCTTGGGGTCGAGCGCGGCGGTGTGTTCGTCGAGCAACAGGATTTGCGACGGACGCAAGGAGGCCATCAGCAGGCTGACCGCCTGGCGTTGGCCGCCGGAGAGCAGGCCCATGCGGTCGGACAGGCGGTTTTCCAGTCCCAGCTTGAGCGTGGCCAGCCGTTCGCGGAACTCGGCGCGCAGCTTGGCGTTGAGCGCGCCCCTCAGGCCGCGCCGCTCGCCGCGTTGCCACGCCAGCGCCAGGTTCTCCTCGATGCTCAGCGCCTCGCAGGTGCCGGCCATCGGGTCCTGGAATACGCGTGCCACCAGCCCGGCGCGCTGCCAGGCGTTGAGACGGGTGACGTCGCGCCCGGCGATCTCGATGCTGCCCTGATCGACGATCAGGTCGCCGCTGATGGCGTTGAGGAAGGTCGACTTGCCGGCGCCGTTGGAGCCGATCACGGTGACGAACTGGCCCTGTGGGATGTCGAGCGAGGTCCCGCGCAGAGCCGGGTTCTCGATCGGGGTACCGGGGTTGAAGGTCTTGAACAGGCCCTTAGCGCGCATCATGAGCAGTGCTCCCCTTGGTGGCGGCCGGCCGTTTGGCGGCGAATTTGCGTTTGAGCGAGGGCAGCACCAGCGCAAAGCCCACCAACAGCGCGGTGATCAGGTTGAGATCCTGCGCCTGCAGGCCGATGAAGTCGGCGTTCAGCGCCAGCGCGATGAACAGGCGATAGATCAGCGCACCCAGCACCACCGCCAGCGTGGCGATCATCATGCCGCGCCCGGACAGCAGCGTTTCGCCGATGATCACGGCGGCGAGTCCGATGACGATGGTGCCGATGCCCATCGAGATGTCGGCGCCGCCCTGGGTCTGCACGTAGAGCGCGCCGGCCAGCGCCACCAGGGAGTTGGACAGCGCCATGCCTGCGAGCGTCAGGCGATCGGTGGAAATGCCCTGGGCGCGGGCCATGCGCGGGTTGGCGCCGGTGGCGCGCATGGCAAGACCGGTGTGCGAGGCGAAGAAGGCATCGAGGCCGAGCTTGGCGATCAGCACGATCGCCGCCAGCACCAGCGGCTGCAGCAGGTATTGCTGCTCGGGTGCCTGATTTATGATGGGCGTGAACACGGTGTCGGCGCCGATCAGCGGCACGTTGGGCGCACCCATGATGCGCAGGTTGATCGAGTAGAGCGCGATCATCACCAAGATGCTGGCCAACAGCTGCAGGATGTTGAGACGTACGTTGAGCCAGGCGGTGGTCAGGCCGGCCAGCGCGCCGGCGGCGGTGCCGGCCAGCGTGGCGAGCCACGGGTCGTGGCCGCCGGCGATCAGCGTTGCCGCCACTGCGCCGCCGAGCGGGAAGCTGCCGTCGGCGGTCAGGTCGGGAAAGTTCAGGATGCGGAAGGAGATCAGCACGCCCAGCGCCACCAGCGCGAAGATGAAGCCGATTTCCAGTGCGCCCATGAGGGCTATGGTCGACATGATGGGAACCTCGAAATGCAAAAGCCCGGGCTCGTCAGGGCCCGGGCCGGAGTGAGGGTTTACTTGACGGTTTCCTTGGCGGACTTCAGCAGCTCAGGCGAGAGCGTCACACCCTGCTTGGCGGCGGCGCCGGGATTGAGCACCAGGTTCAGCGCGCTGCCGGTCTGCGGCGCGATGGCGCCCGGCTTTTCGCCCTTGAGGATGCGCACCACGATCTTGCCGGTCTGGCGGCCCATGTCGTAGTAGTTCATGCCGAGTGCCGCCACGGCACCGCGCTTGACGGTGTCGGTGTCGGCGGCCACCAGCGGCAGCTTGCCATCCACGGCCACCTTGTACAGCGCCTCGTAGGACGACACCACGTTGTTGTCGGTGGTGGTGTAGACCACGTCGGCCTTGCCGACCAGGCTCTTGGCGGCGGAGGCCACGTCGACGCTGCGCGGCGCGGCGGCTTCCACCAGCGTCATGCCCTGGCTCGCCAGCTCGGTCTTGAGCTCCTTGAGTACCGTCACCGAGTTCACTTCGCCCGGGCTGTACACCATGCCGACGCGCTTGGCGCCCGGCTTCACCTTCTTGATCAGCTCCACCTGCGGCTTGAGCGGGAGCATGTCGGAGACGCCGGTGACGTTGCCGCCGGAAGCCTTCCAGTCCTTCACCAGCTTGGCGGCGACCGGGTCGGTGACCGCGGTGAACACCACCGGGATGCTGCGCGTGCCGGCCACCACGGCCTGGGCGCTCGGCGTGGCGATGGCGACGATCACGTCGGGCTGGTCGCCGATGAACTTGCGGGCGATCTGGGCGGCGGTGGCGGCGTTGCCCTGCGCACTCTGGAACTGGTACTTGAGGTTCTGGCCGGCGGTGTAGCCGGCGGCCTTCAGCTCGTCCTCGATGCCTTTGCGGGCAGCGTCCAGCGCCGGGTGCTCGACGATGGCGGTCACCGCCACCGATTTCATCCCGGCGGCGAACAGCGGGCTGGACAGGGCGGAAACGGCGGCGGCCAGCAGCAGGGTACGATGGGATAGGGACTTCATGGTGGCTCCTTGTTCTGTATGGGGCCGGAACGGGGGGGGGCTCGCGTCCGGACGGTGCGGCAATTTTATGGCAAAGCACAAAAATAATTTCCCGATGTTGCGCAATAAAGTGCCGTCGATGACGGGTGTTTTAGTGAAATCATGCTTGTCTGAAGGTGTGCATGGAGAGAGGGCGGCATGTGCCGGGTGCTACGGGGTGAATCGTGGCAAAGTATTTTGTCTGCAGTTTTTCTGTTTGGTAGCTGAATCCGCTGGTGCTGCGAGTTTCTGTGGTGAAATAGCATGAATGGTGTGTCGTCCCGACGAGTCGTCCGTCCCTTGGCCTGCGGCTTTGCGACCACGTTCCATCATGGCTGTTCGCTGTGGCTTGGCGAGTGCCGTTCCCGGAGGGATTGAAAAGGCGTGAAATTGCGCTGGATCGGCAGATCGTAGCGAAGTGTTTCAGGTAGATGACAATAGGGGCTATTTTGCATGCCTGTCCGTGCAAGGGCCGACGCTGAACGACGCTCCGTCATGACGATGGCGAGCGTGCTCTGGGATTTTTGCCTTGCTTGCTGGAAGTATTTGGGTAATATCGCGCCATTTCGTCGCCATGGCAGTGGCTTTTATGCTTCTTCCATCGGCTGACGGGTTTTTGTCGGAATGCCGTGTGCCTGCCCTGTAATGCGCCCGCCCGGATAGCGGGCGCATGGCATTTTGAGTACCACGAAACACACAGGGATTGTTTGAATCATGAGCTTGCTGCGCAAGAAGAGTGTGATGGGCATGCTGTCCGTTGCCCAGACCTCGCAAGGGCTCCGCAAGGAGCTGTCCGCCTTCGACCTGACCATGCTGGGCATCGGCGCCATCATCGGCACCGGCATCTTCGTTCTGACCGGCACCGGCGCCACGGTGGCCGGCCCCGGCTTGGTGTTGTCCTTCGTCATCGGTGCCATCGCCTGCGGTTTTGCCGCGCTGTGCTACGCCGAGTTCGCCTCGATGCTGCCGGTGTCGGGCTCCACCTATACCTACGCCTACGCCACGCTGGGCGAACTGATCGCCTGGATCATCGGCTGGGATCTGATGCTGGAATACCTGCTGGCTTCGTCGGCGGTCTCGGTGGGCTGGTCGGGCTACTTCCAGAGCCTGATGGCGGGCTTCGGCTTCCATCTGCCCGATGCGCTGACCGCCGCCGCGGGGGCGCGTCCCGGCGTGGAGACCGTGTTCAACCTGCCGGCCTTCGTCATCGCCATGCTGATCACCGCTTTGCTGGCCTTCGGCATCAAGGAGTCGAAGAAGGTCAATAACGTGGTGGTGCTGATCAAGGTAGCCGTGGTGGTGCTGTTCATCGGCATCGCGGTGTGGCACGTCAAGCCCGCCAACTGGGACCCGGCGCTGCCCTACGGCATGAGCGGCGTGTTCCACGGTGCCGCCATCGTGTTCTTCAGCTTCCTCGGCTTCGACGCGGTGACTTGCGCCGCGGAAGAGGTGAAGAACCCGGAGAAGGACATCCCGAAAGGGGTGATCTGGTCGCTGGCGATCTGCTCGCTGCTGTACGTGATCGTCTCCGCCATCATGACCGGCATCGTGCCGTTCCTGCAGTTCAAGGGCATCGATCACCCGGTGTCGCTGGCGCTGCAGGTGGCCAAGCTCGACTGGTTCGCCGGCTTCGTCGATCTCGGCGCCATCCTCGGCATGCTCACCGTGATCCTGGTGATGACCTACGGCCAGACGCGCATCCTGTTCGCGATGTCGCGCGACGGCCTGCTGCCCAAGGTGTTCTCCGAGGTGCACCCGAAGTACGGCACGCCGTACAAGGCCACCTGGCTGATCGGCACCGTCATCGCGCTGATCGCCGGCTTCGTGCCGCTGGGCACGCTGGCCGAGCTGGTGAACATCGGTACGCTGGCCGCGTTCTCGTTGATCGCCGCCGCCATCATCCTGCTCCGCAAGCGCGAACCGGACCTGCCGCGCAAGTTCCACTGCCCGGGCGTGCCCTACGTGCCGGCGCTGGCCATCGTGTTCTGCGTGTTCCTGATGACGCAACTGGCGGCGCTGACCTGGCTGTGCTTCGTGATCTGGCTGGTGTTGGGCCTGGTGGTGTACTTCGGTTACTCGCGCCGCCGCTCGCTGCTGCACGTTGCCGGCTGATCTTCACCTGGCGTCAAAGTGCTTCAAGGCCGGTCGCGACCGGCCTTTTTTGCGCTCGCGCGCAATGAAAAACCCCCGCCCTGAGGGGCGGGGGTAGTTTGACACAGACGGCAGGGTCGAATTGCCGTTCAGTCGAACGCTTAGTGGAACTGCTCTTCTTCGGTCGAGCCGGTCAGCGCGGTCACGCTGGACTTGCCGCCCTGGATCACCGTGGTGATGTCGTCGAAGTAGCCGGTGCCGACTTCCTGCTGGTGCGAGACGAAGGTGTAGCCACGTTCGCGGGCGGCGAATTCCGGCTCCTGCACCTTCTCGACGTAGGCGGACATGCCGCGAGCCACGTAGTCTTGCGCCAGATCGAACATGTTGTACCACATGTTGTGGATGCCGGCCAGGGTGATGAACTGGTACTTGTAGCCCATGGCGCCCAGCTCGCGCTGGAACTTGGCGATGGTGGCATCGTCCAGGTTCTTCTTCCAGTTGAAGGACGGCGAGCAGTTGTAGGCCAGCAGCTTGCCCGGGTGCTTGGCATGGACCGCCTCGGCGAACTTGCGGGCGAACTCCAGGTCCGGCGTGCCGGTTTCGCACCATACCAGGTCGGCGTAGTCGGCGTAGGCGATGGCGCGGCTGATGGCTTGCTCCAGGCCCTTGCGGGTCTTGTAGAAGCCTTCGGCGGTGCGCTCGCCGGTCAGGAACGGACGGTCGCGCTCGTCGCAGTCGCTGGTCAGGAGGTCAGCGGCTTCGGCATCGGTACGGGCGATCACCAGGGTCGGCACGCCGTAGACGTCGGCGGCCATGCGCGCCGCGATCAGCTTCTGCACCGCTTCCTGGGTCGGCACCAGCACCTTGCCACCCATGTGGCCGCACTTCTTCACCGAAGCCAGTTGGTCTTCGAAGTGCACGCCGCCGGCGCCAGCGCGGATCATCGCCTTCATCAGTTCGTAGGCGTTCAGCACGCCGCCGAAACCGGCTTCGGCGTCGGCCACGATCGGAGCGTAGTAGTCGATGTAGCCGGCGTCGCCGCGCTCGATACCCTTGGCGTGCTGGATTTCGTCGGCACGGGTGAAGGCGTTGTTGATGCGTTCGACCACTTTCGGCACCGAGTCAACCGGGTACAGCGACTGGTCCGGGTACATGGCGGAGTATTCGTTGTTGTCGGCGGCGACTTGCCAGCCGGACAGGTAGATGGCCTTGATGCCGGCCTTCACTTGCTGCATGGCCTGGCCGCCGGTCAGCGCGCCCAGGCAGTTGATGTACGGCTCGTTGTTGACCAGGTGCCACAGCTTGTTGGCGGCGTTGCGGGCCAGGGTGTGTTCCACTTGCACGGAGCCGCGCAGGCGCTCTACGTCGGCGGCGGTGTAGCCGCGCTTGATGCCCTTCCAGCGCGGATTTTCGTCCCAGTCTTTTTGGATGGCGGCAATGCGTTGTTCGCGAGTAGTCATGCGGTCAATCCTTCTCGAATACGTTTCTTAGTAAACCGGTCAATTCAGCCGGCGTTCCTCTGGCTAGGATGAATCGGTTTTACCGTCACCTTTTTATTGACAACGTGTTTTGCCCGTTGTCGTTTCCGACCGCGAAAGCCTATTCCGTAAGGGAGGCAGACCTGCTTGTCGGCGTGTGCTGTGAGTCCATTTAATCATAAAAAAATCGTAATGTGTGCGCTGCAGCACAAAAAAATCCTTTGTTTTCAAAAGCTAACAAAAGCGACAAAAAACGAATCCAAGCTTGCGCCGATTTTTTCCTGTTTCGAACGAAAAAGTTTCCAAACGAGCGGTTGCTTGATCGCTTGCGCGTCATCCGCGCGCTCTTGAATTTTTCGCCAAAGCCCCTACCTAGCGTCAGGTCATCATCAATCGCCTAGCCAACAAGGGAATCGTCATGCAGGAAAACCAACAGAATCCGGTCAACGAGGCCGTGGACAGCTCCGCCGCCGAGACTCCCGCCGAGACCGCGGTCGAGCCGACCACGGAGGCGCGCGTTGCCGCACTGGAGATCGAGTTGGCCGAAGCCCGTGAACAGTTTTTGCGCTCCCGTGCCGAAATGGAGAACATGCGCCGTCGTACGGCCGAAGAGGTGGTGAATGCGCAGAAATATGCCATCAACAAGTTCGCCCTCGAGCTCTTGGCGGTCAAGGACAGCCTGGAGATGGCGCTGGCCGACCAGAGCGGCCAGTTCGACAACCTGAAGTTCGGCGTCGACCTGACGCTGAAGCAACTGGTATCGGCCTTCGACAAGGCTCAGATCAAGGAAATCAACCCGGTGGGCGAGCCGCTCGACCCGCACCGCCATCAGGCGATCAGCACCGAGGAGTCGGACGCCGAGCCGAACACCGTGCTGCGCGTGATGCAGAAGGGGTACCAAGTGGCTGACCGCGTACTGCGCCCGGCCATGGTCGTGGTCGCCAAGACGAAGGCGCAAGAGTAAATCCAAGTTTAAAAAGGTTGGCTAAAGTCCTCTTGAAAACGTGGGCATAGCCATTACCTATCCAGTCAACAGGCGGCGACTATCGCGACAGGCGGCGCCGCTGTAAGAGATTCAAGGAAAAGGAACAAGACATGGGCAAAATCATCGGTATCGACCTGGGCACCACCAACTCCTGCGTGGCCGTCATTGAGAACGGCCATCCGAAGGTGATCGAGAACGCCGAAGGCGCGCGCACCACGCCGTCCATCATCGCCTACATGGAAGACGGCGAGATCCTGGTCGGCGCGCCGGCCAAGCGCCAGGCGGTGACCAACCCGAAGAACACCCTGTACGCCATCAAGCGCCTGATCGGCCGCCGCTTCGAAGAAAAAGAAGTGCAGAAGGACATCGACCTGATGCCGTTCGAGATCATCAAGGCCAAGAACGGCGACTCGTGGGTCAAGGTGCGTGACCAGGAACTGGCGCCGCCGCAGATTTCCGCCGAAGTGTTGCGCAAGATGAAGAAGACCGCCGAAGACTACCTCGGCGAAGAAGTGACCGAAGCCGTGATCACCGTGCCGGCCTACTTCAACGACAGCCAGCGCCAAGCCACCAAGGACGCCGGCCGTATCGCCGGTCTGGACGTCAAGCGCATCATCAACGAGCCGACCGCGGCTGCGCTGGCCTTCGGCCTGGCCAAGAAGGAAGGCGACCGCAAGATCGCCGTGTACGACCTGGGCGGCGGTACCTTCGACATCTCGATCATCGAGATCGCCGACGTGGAAGGCGAGCACCAGTTCGAAGTGCTGTCGACCAACGGCGACACCTTCCTCGGCGGCGAGGACTTCGACCAGCGCCTGATCGACTACATCGTGACCGAGTTCAAGCGCGAGCAGGGCGTGGACCTGAAGAACGACGTGATGGCGCTGCAGCGCCTGAAGGATGCCGCGGAAAAGGCCAAGATCGAGCTGTCGTCCGCCTCGCAGACCGAGGTGAACCTGCCGTACATCACCATGGACGCCACCGGTCCGAAGCACCTGGCGATGAAGATCACCCGCGCCAAGTTCGAGAGCCTGGTGGAAGACCTGATCGCGCGCTCGATCGAGCCGTGCCGCGTCGCCCTGAAGGATGCCGGCGTGTCGATCAACGACATCTCCGACGTGATCCTGGTCGGCGGCCAGACCCGCATGCCGAAGGTGCAGGACGCGGTGAAGGAGTTCTTCGGCAAGGAGCCGCGCAAGGACGTGAACCCGGACGAGGCCGTGGCCGTCGGCGCCGCCATCCAGGGTTCGGTGCTGTCCGGCGACCGCAAGGACGTGCTGCTGCTCGACGTGACCCCGCTGTCGCTGGGTATCGAGACGCTGGGCGGCGTGATGACCAAGCTGATCCAGAAGAACACCACCATCCCGACCAAGGCGCAGCAGACCTTCTCCACCGCCGACGACAACCAGACCGCGGTGACCATCCACGTGCTGCAGGGCGAGCGCGAGAAGGCGTCGGCCAACAAGTCGCTGGGTCAGTTCAACCTGTCCGACATTCCGCCGGCGCCGCGCGGCATGCCGCAGATCGAAGTGACCTTCGACATCGATGCCAACGGCATCCTGCACGTGTCGGCCAAGGACAAGGGCACCGGCAAGGAAGCCAAGATCACCATCCAGGCGTCCTCCGGCCTGTCCGAGGAAGAGATCCAGCGCATGGTGAAGGACGCCGAGGCCAACGCCGAGGAAGACAAGAAGCTGCATGAGCTGGTGCAGGCGCGCAACCAGGCCGAAGGCATGATCCACTCGGTGAAGAAGTCGCTGGCCGAGCATGGCGACAAGGTTTCGGCCGACGAGAAGTCCGCCATCGAAGCCGCGCTGAAGGAAGCCGAGGAAGTGGTGAAGGGCGATGACAAGGACGCCATCGACGCCAAGGTGCAGGCGCTGATGACCGCCTCGCACAAGCTGGCCGAGCAGATGTACAGCCAGGCCCAGGCCGAAGCGGGCGCGGCCGAGGCTGCCGGTGCCGGCAAGAAGGACGAAGGCGACGTGGTGGATGCCGAGTTCGAAGAAGTGAAGGACAAGAAGTAAGCGTTCTTGCGCCTAGGGCCGGCTCCGGCGCTGCATGTCGGCGGCGGGCTCTAGAGAGGCACAGGGTTCCGAGGGCTTTCCCCGGCCTCTGTGCCTTTCCTGTTTCGGAATCCCCCTTTTCGGCCAGCCCCGGCGCATGGCCCCAAGGTAGAACAGCATGTCCAAACGTGATTATTACGACACCCTCGGCGTGAACCGCGATGCCTCCGACGACGACGTCAAGAAGGCCTATCGCAAGCTGGCGATGAAGTACCACCCGGACCGCAATCCGGATAGCAAGGACGCCGAGGAGAAGTTCAAGGAAGTCAAGGAGGCCTACGAGATCCTGTCCGACGGGCAGAAGCGTGCGGCCTACGACCAGTTCGGCCACGCCGGGGTCGATCCCAACGCCGCCGGCGCGCGCGGCGGCCAAGGCTTCGGCGATTTTGCCGACGCTTTCTCCGACATCTTCGGCGACATCTTTGGCGGTCGCGGCGGCGGTCGTTCCAACGTCTATCGTGGCGCCGACCTGCGCTACAACATGGAAATTTCGCTGGAAGAGGCGGCACGCGGCTGCGAGAAGCAGATCCGCATCCCTTCGCACGAGAATTGCGACGTCTGCCACGGCTCCGGCGCCAAGCCGGGCACCCAGCCCAAGACCTGCCCCACCTGCGGCGGCCATGGCCAGGTGCGCGTGAGCCAGGGCTTCTTCTCGATCCAGCAGACCTGCCCGACCTGCCACGGCAGCGGCAAGCAGATTACCGACCCGTGCCACAAGTGCCATGGCGCCGGCCAGGTCAAGACCCACAAGACGCTGAACGTGAAGATTCCCGCCGGCGTCGACGAGGGGGACCGCATCCGCCTGTCCGGCGAGGGCGAGGCGGGGCAGAACGGCGGCCCGCCCGGGGACCTGTACGTGGTCACCCACATCAAGGCGCACCCGGTGTTCCAGCGCGACGGCATGGACCTGCACTGCGAGATGCCGATTTCCTTTGCCACCGCGGCGCTGGGCGGCGAGGTGGAAATCCCCACGCTCGACGGCATGGCCAAGGTCAAGATCGCGGCGGAAACCCAGTCCGGCCGCCAGTACCGGCTGCGCGGCAAGGGCATCAAGGCGGTGCGCGGTTCCGACTACGGCGACCTGCTGTGCCACGTGGTGGTGGAGACCCCGGTCAACCTGACCGAGCGCCAGAAGGAGCTGCTGCGCGAGTTCGAGGCGATCAGCCAGGGCGATACCGCGATGCACAACCCGCGCGCCAAGTCGTTCATGGACAAGCTGAAGGACTTTTTCGGCTGAGGCCGAGCTGCTTAGGCGTAGTGGAAATACAACGGCGTCCTGTTGGGCGCCGTTTTTTATTGCGATTTTTGCCTTTAGTGCAGGCAGTTTTCTTGTTTTGTTGCCTGGTTTTGGAGAATTTTGGTGAGACGTTGCTTTTTGGGAGTTTGTAGACAGTTTTTTGTAGTCATCCGGAAACTTCCTCAGTATCTTCTGCTCCTCTGACTGCTCGGCCCGGATCGACAGGGCTAGCGGACAGGAACCTGCTAACAACAAGGACGGCGCATCCCGCCACCGTCCGACAACAACTGGTATCAACTGAGTCCCGGAGAAACACAAGATATGATGGAAATAGTCGATTTTCTCAACGGCTGGGTCTGGAGCAAGGCGCTGATCTTCCTGTGCCTCGGCGTCGGCCTGTTCTTCTCGCTGCGCAGCCGTTTCGCCCAGGTACGCCACTTTGGCGAAATGATCCGCCTGATGTTCGACGGCAAGTCCAGCGACAGCGGCGTGTCGTCGTTCCAGGCGCTGGCCATGACCCTGGCCGGCCGCGTTGGTACCGGCAACATCGCCGGGGTCGCCACCGCGATCACCTTTGGTGGTCCGGGCGCCGTGTTCTGGATGTGGGTCGTTGCCTTCCTCGGCGCGAGCTCGGCTTATGTCGAGTCCACCCTGGGCCAGATCTACAAGGAAAAGATCAACGGCGAATACCGTGGCGGTCCGGCCTTCTACATCGAGAAGGGCCTGGGCATGAAGCGTTACGCGCTGTTCTTCGCCATCGCCACCATCTTCGCCTGCGGCCTGCTGTTGCCGGGCACCCAGTCCAACTCGATCGCGGCCGGTCTGCAGAACGCTCTGGGTATCGATCCTAACGTGACTGCAGCCTTGTTGGCGGTGATGCTCGGCTTCATCATCTTCGGCGGCGTCAAGCGCATCGCTTCGTTCGCCGAGATCGTGGTGCCGTTCATGGCGCTGGGCTACATCATCGTGGCCTGCGTGGTGGTAGCGCTGAACATCGGCCAGCTGCCGCACGTGCTGAGCCTGATCGTCAACAGCGCCTTCGGCCTGGATGCCGGTTTCGGCGCCATCCTCGGCATGGCGATCCAGTGGGGCGTGAAGCGCGGCGTGTATTCCAACGAAGCCGGCCAGGGCACCGGCCCGCACGCGTCGTCCGCCGCTTCCGTGTCGCACCCGGCCAAGCAGGGCCTGGTGCAGGCGTTCTCGGTCTACGTCGACACGCTGTTCGTGTGCTCCGCCACCGCCTTCATGCTGCTGATCACCGGCCAGTACAACGTGCAGGGCGCGGACGGCAAGGCGCTGTTCACCGGCATCGCCGGCGTGGCGGCGGGTCCGGGCTACACCCAGACCGCGATGGAAAACATCATGCCGGGCTTCGGCTCGATCTTCGTGGCGGTGGCGCTGTTCTTCTTTGCCTTCACCACCATCGTGGCCTACTACTACATTGCTGAAACCAATATCGCCTACATCAACCGCAAGGTGAACCGTCCGTGGCTGACGCTGGTGCTGAAGTTTGGCCTGATGGCGGCGACCGTGTACGGCAGCGTCAAGACCGCCGACCTGGCCTGGGGCTTGGGCGACCTGGGCGTCGGCCTGATGGCCTGGCTCAACATCACCGCCATCCTGATGCTGCAGAAGCCGGCCTTCATCGCGCTGCGTGACTACGAGGCGCAGAAGGCCAAGGGGCTGGACCCGGTGTTCCATCCGGAAAAACTGGGCATCAAGAATGCCGACTACTGGACCGGCCATCAGGCGGAAGACAACCTCGAGGCCGAACGCCAGCATGGCGGCCAGCCGGTCTACGAGAAGATGTAAGCCTGTAACACCATTGCCTTACGCGAACGCCGGATTCATCTCCGGCGTTTTTCTTTTTGCGCGGGAAAATTAGGTGCCATGGGCTCCTGCGTTGTGCGGAAGCAAAAAAATCCCCCGAAACCGGGGGCAAGGGAACACGCTCCCACCAATGGAGCAGTCAGAGCAAATGGTCGTTAGCGGATGTATCGGATTGTCTGATCGAGTTTCATGAGTCCGTGCACTTCTTCATGGGGCACAGAGTCGGCAAGGCGGGTTTTCTCCCGCACCAGTATTTCAGGATATCAATGTTATATCCATTTATAAAAATTTCTGATCAATAACCAAATATTAACTCCATGTCGGGATGAGAATGAGGCAGGGGACGAATCCGGCATAGAATTAACTTGTCTAATCAATTGCTGGCGCGTGCCGGCACGGCAAAAGGTTGGCCGACGCTATGGATATCGTTCATGAAACGTGGTTCTGGGTGGTGGTGATTGGCGCCCCCTTGGTGTCCGCTCTAGGGCTGCTGGCGCGCTTGGCGCGCAAGGAGCCGCCGATCGAGTTGCCGCCGGGTGTGGTGCCGCAGCCTTACGCTTTCGATGAGGAAGAGGAGGACGATTGGGGCAAGAAGCCGGAGCAGGACGGTGGCCAGGCGGAAGAGGCCGGCAGTCCGCCGGAGGGCAACGCTCGCCCCGAGTGAACAGCGTGTTCTCCGTCGTTCGCTGGTCTGGACCGGGCGGGCTTGTTAAGCTAACGGCCTTTGCGTGCCTTGCCCACCACCCCAGGGTACGCCGTCACGTTCCGACAGGACCCGAATCACGATGATTTTCGCCAACCGTTTCTTCCCCGCCACGCGCCTGCGCCGCATGCGCAAGGACGACTTTTCGCGCCGGCTGATGCGCGAAAACGTGCTGACCGCCAACGATCTGATCTATCCGGTGTTCGTGCTGGAAGGCACCAACCGCGAAGAGGCGGTGGCCTCGATGCCCGGGGTGACGCGCCAGAGCCTGGACAAGCTGCTCTACACCGCCGAGCAGGCGCTGGAGCTCGGCATCCCGATGCTGTCGATCTTCCCGGTGATCGAATCCGGCAAGGACAATGCCGGTGCCGAGGCGTACAACCCGGAAGGGCTGGTGCCGACGGTGCTGCGCGAGCTGAAGGCGCGTTTCCCCGAACTGGGACTGATGACCGACGGCGCCCTCGACCCCTACACCATCCATGGCCAGGACGGCATCATCGACGAGTCCGGCTACGTGCTCAACGAGGAGACCATCGAGGTGCTGGTCAAGCAGGCGCTGTGTCACGCCGAGGCCGGCTCCGACGTGTTCGGCCCGTCCGACATGATGGACGGCCGCATTGCCGCCATCCGCGAGGGGCTGGAAGAAGCCGGCCACATCCACACCAAGATTCTGGCCTACTCGGCCAAGTACGCCTCGGCGTTCTACGGCCCGTTCCGCGACGCGGTCGGTTCTTCGGCCAACCTCGGCAAGGCCGACAAGTCCACCTACCAGATGGACCCGGCCAACCTGGAAGAAGCCATCCAGGAAGTGGCGATGGATCTGGAAGAGGGCGCCGACATGGTGATGATCAAGCCGGGCATGCCCTACCTCGACGTGATCCGCCGCATCAAGGACACCTTCCGCGTGCCGACCTACGCCTACCAGGTGTCGGGCGAGTACGCCATGCTCAAGGCGGCGTTCCAGAACGGCTGGCTGAACGAAGAGAAGTGCATGATGGAAAGCCTGCTGGCGTTCAAGCGCGCCGGCGCCGACGGCATCCTGACCTACTTCGCGCTGGACGCGGCACGTTTGCTCAAGCGCTGAGTCTCCGCCCCATCCGCATCCCTCCCGACCCGCCCGCGTGGCGGGTTTTGTTTGTGCCGGACTCGGCCGGACAGTGACAGCCGCCCCCGCCAAATCGCCGGCAACTGTGACTGATCAGGGGTCCGGGGCTGGTCTAGAATGGTGTCAGAACGATGACGGCCGGTTGGCGGCGATCCCGCTCCGGCTTCCACGCCGACCACACAGGGAATGTGCCCGATGAACCATACCTATCTCGCCCATCTGCAGGCGACGCTGGCGCAAATCCGCGCCGACGGTTTCGAAAAACCCGAGCGCATCATCGCCAGCCCGCAAGGGGCCGACATCGCGCTGGCCAATGGCCACCATGTGCTGAATTTCTGCGCCAACAACTATCTGGGCCTTGCCGACGACGCGCGACTGATCGCCGCGGCCAAGCAGGGGCTCGACGACTACGGCTACGGCTGCGCCTCGGTGCGCTTCATCTGCGGTACGCAGCAGGTGCACAAGGACCTGGAAAAAGCCATCGCCGACTTCCTCGGCACCGACGACACCATCCTCTATTCCAGCTGTTTCGACGCCAACGGCGGCGTGTTCGAGACCCTGTTGTCGGAAGAGGACGCGGTGATCTCGGACGAACTCAACCACGCCTCGATCATCGACGGCGTGCGTCTCTCCAAGGCCAAGCGCTTCCGCTACAAGAACAACGACATGGCCGATCTCGAGGCCCAGCTCAAGGCGGCCGACGCCGCCGGGGCGCGCTTCAAGCTGATCGTCACCGACGGCGTGTTCTCGATGGACGGCATCATCGCCGACCTCAAGGGCATCTGCGAGCTGGCCGACCGCTACGGCGCCATCGTCATGGTGGACGATTCGCACGCCGTCGGCTTCATCGGCGAGCATGGTGCCGGCACCCCCGAGCTGTGCGGCGTGGCCGAGCGCGTCGACATCTATACCGGCACGCTGGGCAAGGCGCTGGGTGGCGCCTCCGGCGGCTACGTGTCCGGCCGTCAGCCCATCATCGACCTGCTGCGCCAGCGCTCGCGCCCCTACCTGTTCTCCAATACCCTGGCGCCCGCCATTGCCGCCGCCAGCCTCAAGGTGTTCGAAATCCTGAAAAGCAGTGAAGGCGCTGAACTGCGCGCCCGCCTCCAGCGCAACGCCGAGCTGTTCCGCCACGGCATGAGCGCCGCCGGCTTCTCGCTGATCCCGGGCCAGCATCCCATCATCCCGGTGATGCTGGGCGACGCCAAGCTGGCCGGCGAGATGGCCGCGGCGCTGCTGGCCGAAGGCGTCTACGTGATCGGCTTCTCCTATCCGGTGGTGCCCAAGGGCAAGGCGCGCATCCGCACCCAGATGTCGGCCGGCCACACCCCGGAACAGGTGGAAGCCGCGGTCGCCGCCTTCGTGCGCGTCGGCCGCGAACTGGGCGTGATCCGCTGATTTTCAATATGACTTTTCGGTGCCAGTCCCAGTAGGTGAGCGATTGAGTGCTGCCGGAGCGCAGCCACCTGATGGGATGGGCTTTAAGGCTGGCCGCGGCGATCCTGCGACCGGCCCCGCACAGGACGACACCATGAAGGCGCTTGCCAAACTCAAATCCGAACGCGGTCTCTCGATGACCGACGTTCCCGTGCCGGAAATCGGCCACAACGATCTGCTGATCAAGATCACCAAGACCGCCATCTGCGGCACCGACATCCACATCTGGAACTGGGACGACTGGGCGCAGAAGACCATCCCGGTGCCGATGCACGTCGGCCATGAATACGTCGGCGTGGTGGCCGGCATCGGCTCGGAAGTGCAGGGCTTCGCCCTCGGCCAGCGCGTCTCGGGCGAAGGCCACATCACCTGCGGCTACTGCCGCAACTGTCGTGCCGGGCGCCGCCACCTGTGCCGCAACACCGTCGGCGTCGGCGTCAACCGTCCCGGTGCGTTTGCCGAGTACCTGGTGATCCCGGCCTTCAACGCCTTCCCGATCCCGGACGACATCTCCGATGATCTGGCGGCCATCTTCGACCCGTTCGGCAATGCCGTGCACACGGCGTTGAGCTTCAACCTGGTCGGCGAGGACGTGCTGATCACCGGTGCCGGCCCGATCGGCATCATGGCGGTGGCCATCGCCCGCCACGTCGGCGCGCGTCACGTGGTGATCACCGACGTCAACGATTACCGCCTGGAACTGGCCAGGAAGATGGGCGCCACGCGCACCGTCAACGTGGCCAGGGAAGACCTGAAGGCGGTGATGGGCGAGCTGCACATGTGCGAAGGCTTCGACGTCGGG
Source organism: Pseudogulbenkiania sp. MAI-1 (assembly GCF_000527175.1). Taxonomy (NCBI): domain Bacteria; kingdom Pseudomonadati; phylum Pseudomonadota; class Betaproteobacteria; order Neisseriales; family Chromobacteriaceae; genus Pseudogulbenkiania; species Pseudogulbenkiania sp. MAI-1. Next base: position 837,704 of record NZ_AZUR01000001.1, read on the forward strand.
CTGGAGATGTCCGGCAACCCGCAGGCGTTCCGCCAGATGCTGGAGACCATGAACCACGGCGGCAAGATCGCGCTGCTTGGCATCCCGCCGGCCAATACCGCCATCGATTGGAATCAGGTGATCTTCAAGGGCCTCGAGATCAAGGGCATCTACGGCCGCGAGATGTTCGAGACCTGGTACAAGATGGTGGCGCTGCTGCAGTCCGGGCTGAAGCTCGACCCGATCATCACCCACCACTTCAAGGTCGACGACTTCGAGCAGGGCTTTGCCGCGATGCTGTCGGGGCAGAGCGGGAAGGTGATTCTCGACTGGCAAGCCGCGTAAGCGGCTGCTGTCCCGCATGGGTAGCCATGCGGTGGGCATTTTTCTGACAACGGCAGGCCGTTTTGGCCTGCCGTTTGCTTTTCCCGCTCCCCGGTAATCGGTAGAATCGGTCTTTACTCTTTCACTCGTGATACGCGACATGCTCACTTTCCAGGAAATCATCCTCACGCTGCAGAACTACTGGAACCGTCAGGGCTGCGCACTGTTGCAGCCGTACGATACCGAAGTCGGTGCCGGCACCTCGCACACCGCCACCTTCCTGCGCGCGCTGGGCCCCGAGCCGTGGGCGGCCGCCTACGTGCAACCGTCGCGCCGTCCCAAGGACGGCCGCTACGGCGAGAACCCCAACCGCCTGTTCCAGCATCACCAGTATCAGGTGGTGATCAAGCCGTCCCCGCCCAACCTGCAGGACCTCTACCTGGGCTCGCTGAAGGAACTGGGCATCGACCCGACCGTGCATGACATCCGCTTCGTCGAAGACGACTGGGAAAACCCGACGCTGGGCGCCTGGGGGCTGGGTTGGGAAGTGTGGCTCAACGGCATGGAAGTGACGCAGTTCACCTACTTCCAGCAAGTCGGCGGGCTGGAGTGCAAGCCGGTGCTGGGCGAGCTGACCTACGGCCTGGAGCGCCTGGCGATGTACCTGCAGGGTGTCGAGAACGTCTACGACCTGGTGTGGACGCGCATGCCGGACGGCAGCATGCTGAGCTATGGCAACGTGTTCCTGCAGAATGAAGTCGAGCAGTCCCGGTTCGCCTTCGAGCACAGCAACGTCCCGTTGCTGTTCCAGCAGTTCACCGACTACGAGGCGGAAGCCAAGCGCCTCCTGGAAGCCGGGCTGCCGCTGCCGGGCTACGAGACCATCCTCAAGGCCGGCCACACTTTCAACCTGCTGGACGCGCGCGGCGCCATCTCGGTGACCGAACGCGCCGCCTACATCGGGCGTATCCGCAACCTCGCCCGTCAGGTGGCACAGGCTTACTACGACTCGCGCGAGGCGTTGGGCTTCCCGATGTGCCAGAAGGCCTGACCATGAAGACGTGGGTCGGACTCTGTCTTGCCGCGCTCGCGGCGCCCGCCTTGGCGGCGCCGGCCGCCGACTGGTCGGTGTACAGCCAGGGCGGGGCGCTCGAGCTGGCGGTGGACCTCGCGTCCATCTGGCGCGAGGACGGGCTGATCCATTTCGTCAACCAGGAGCGTTTTGCCGAGCGCCAGTACGAGAAAGGTTACGACGTGAAGTTCCACATCCGTCGTACCTCCGGCTATGCCGATTGCGCCAAGTACCAGTACGCCTTCGTCTCCTCAGACTATTACAGCCGCTCCAACAAGCATGTGTGGTCGACGATGTACCCGCTGCCGCGCTACAGCTGGGCTTGGCAACCCGTTTATGAAGGCTCGGTGGCCGACGCCATGATGCGCGTCGTCTGTGCCGCCGGCAAAACCGCTTCCAGCAAGAAATCCAACAGACCATGAATCCGACCCTGCTGATCGAACTCCTCACCGAGGAACTGCCGCCCAAGGCCCTGCCCAAGCTGGCGGCAAGCTTTGCCCAGACCATCACCGACGAGCTGAAAAAACTGCAGTTCGTCGCCGCCGACGCCAGCGCCCACGTGTTCGCCTCGCCGCGCCGCCTGGCGCTGACCCTGCCCGGTGTGCTCGCTGTGCAGCCGGACCAGACCATCGTCAAGAAAGGCCCGGCGGTCGCCGCCGGCATGAAGGACGGCCAGCCGACGCCGGCGCTCTCCGGCTTCGCCCGCTCCTGCGGCGTCGAGGTGAGCGAGCTCACCACCATGAGCGACGGCAAGCAGGACGTTTACGCCTACCGCAGCGTCAAGGCCGGCCAGCCGCTCGCCGCCGTGCTGTCCGACATCGTCGCGCTGGCACTGAAGAAGCTGCCGGCGCCCAAACTGATGCGCTGGGGCGACTCCGAATACCAGTTCGTGCGCCCGGTGCACGGCCTGGTGCTACTGCATGGCAGCGAACTGATCGCGGGCGAGGTGCTGGGACTCGCCAGCCGCCGTGTGACGCTGGGCCACCGCTTCCTGTCCGCGGGCGAGGTCAGCCTGCCCGACGCCGACAGCTACGCCCGCGTGCTGTACGAACAGGGCAAGGTGGTGGCGAGCTTCGAAGCGCGCCGCGAACTGATCCGCCACCGCCTGGCCGAAGCCTCGGGCAAGCTTGGCGCCGTGATCGCCGCCGACCAGGCGCTGGTCGACGAGGTGACCGCGCTGGTGGAATGGCCGGTGGTGCTGGAGGCCGGCTTCGAGGCCGAATTCCTCAAGGTGCCGCAGGAGTGCCTGATCCTGACCATGCAGCAGAACCAGAAGTACTTCCCGCTCTTGGATGCCCACGGCAAGCTGATGAACCGTTTCCTGTTGGTGTCCAACCTCGAGGCGGCCGACCCGTCGCACATCACTCACGGCAACGAGCGCGTGCTGCGCGCGCGCCTCTCCGACGCCAAGTTCTTCTTCGAGCAGGACCAGAAAGTGCGCCTGGAATCGCGCCTGCCGCGCCTGGCCGACGTGGTCTACCACAACAAGATCGGCAGCCAGCTCGAGCGCGTCGAGCGCCTGCAGAACCTGGCCGGCACCATCGCCGGCAAGCTCGGCGCCAACGTCGACGACGCCCGCCGCGCGGCCTACCTGGCCAAGGCCGACCTGGTGTCGGACATGGTCGGCGAATTCCCCGAGCTGCAGGGCATCATGGGCATGTACTACGCCCGTCACGACGGCGAGCGCGAAGCGGTGGCCGCCGCCATCGAAGGCCATTACCACCCGCGCTTCGCCGGCGACAGCCTGCCGCACGGCCCGGTGGCGCTCTCCGTGGCGCTGGCCGACAAGCTGGAAACCATCGTCGGCATCTGGGGCATCGGTCTGGTGCCGACCGGCGACAAGGACCCGTTCGCGCTGCGCCGTGCCGCGCTGGGCGTGCTGCGCATGGTGCTCGACACCCCGCTCGACCTGAAGCAGCTGATCGTCGACACCCACGACTCCTTCCCGGCCGGCAAGCTCTCCGCCAGTGTGGTCGACGAAGTGTTCGCCTTCTGCCTCGAGCGCCTGAAGAACTTCCTCGCCGCCGACTACAAGGTGGACGAGATCGACGCCGTGCTGGCGCTCGAGCCGACCCGCCTCGACGAAGTGCGCGCCGTGCTGGCCGCCGTGGCCGAGTTCAAGCAGCTGCCGGAAGCCGCCACCCTGGCCGCCGCCAACAAGCGCGTGAAGAACATCCTGAAGAAGGCCGAGGGGGAGGTGAGCGTGGTCAACCATGCGCTGCTGGTCGAAGAGGCCGAGAAGGCGCTGTACGCCGCGGTGCAGCAGCTGGCGCCGCAGGTCGCTGACAAGTTCGCCGCGCACGACTTCGCCGGTGCGCTCTCCCAGCTCGCCAGCCTGAAGGCGCCGGTCGACGCCTTCTTCGACGGCGTGATGGTGATGGCCGACGACGCCGCGGTGCGCGCCAACCGCATCGCGCTCCTGGCGCGTCTGGCCGAGCTGTTCAACCGCGTGGCGGACATCTCTCTGCTGGCCGACTGAGGCCGCCACCGAGTGGCGCGGGCGGGCTGCAACGGCCGGTCCGCGCTTTGGGTCGTTCTACCGACAGAAAAACTGCCATGAAACTAGTCATCCTGGATCGGGACGGCGTGATCAACAAGGATCGCGACGACTTCGTCAAGAACTCGCTGGAGTGGGAGCCGCTCGACCACAGCCTGGAGGCCATCGCCAACCTGACCCAGGCGGGCTGGCGCATCGTGGTGGCCACCAACCAGTCGGGCCTCGGCCGCGGACTGTTCGACCTGCACGCGCTGCACGCCATGCACGCCAAGATGCACCGGCTGGTCAACCAGGCCGGCGGGCGGATCGACGCCGTGGTGTTCTGTCCGCATACGCCGGACGACAACTGCGACTGCCGCAAGCCGCTGCCCGGCATGGTCAAGGAGATCACCGAGCGCTTCAACGTCAAGCCGGAAGGCCTGCCGATGATCGGCGACAGCCTGCGCGATCTCGAGTCGATCGCCGCGGTGGGCGGCCAGCCCATCCTGGTCAAGACCGGCAAGGGCGCCAAGACCCTGGAAAAGGGCGGCCTGCCGGAGGGCACGCTGGTGTTCGACGACCTCTACGACGCGGCCGAATACCTGATTCAAACGCACCACTGACATCTCTACACAAGGGCATAGTGCCGTAATGCTTATCTGGATTCGTACCCTGATTTACTGGGTGGGGCTTTCCTTCCTGACGACGTTCTGCTTCCTGCTGATCCTGCTGGGCTGCGTCGCGCCGCATCGTGTGCGCCACGGTTTTGCCCAGGCCTGGGTGAAGGGTCTGCTGTGGCTGCTGAAACACGTCTGCGGTCTGAGCTACAAGGTGGTCGGCGCCGAGAACATCCCCGACACGCCGTCCATCATCTGCTCCAAGCACCAGTCCGGCTGGGAGACGCTGGCGCTGCAGGCGATCTTCCCGCCGCAGGTATTCGTCGCCAAGAAGGAGCTGCTGTGGATTCCGTTCTTCGGCTGGGGCCTGGCCTTGCTCGACACCATCGCCATCGACCGCTCGGCCAAGACCAAGGCCAGCCAGCAGATCGTCGAACAGGGCCGCGAGCGCATCGCCAAGGGCTACTGGATCGCGGTGTTCCCCGAGGGCACGCGCACCCCGCCGGGCGAGCAGGGACGTTATCAGCAGGGCGCGGCGCGCATGGCCAAGGCCTTCGACGTGCCGATGGTGCCGGTGGCGCTCAACGCCGGCGAGTTCTGGCCCAAGAATGCCTTTCGCAAGTTTCCGGGCGAGATCACCGTGGTGATCGGCAAGCCGATCCTGCCGCAGGACAAGAGTTCGGCGGCGATGACGCGTGAGGCTGAAGAATGGATCGAGGCGCGCCAGCAGGAAATCGGCGGCGTCGGCCCGTTCGCCCATCCGGACCAGCGCAAACGGCGGGCAGGTGATTCTCAGCCTGCCTGAGGCCGATATCCCGGTCACGCTGGTGCGTCGGCCGCGCCAGAGCATCGGCATCCGCGTGTGCCAGGGGCGGGTCGAACTGATCGCCCATCCGGCGGTGCCGATGAGCACGCTGCAGGCGGTGCTGGAAAAGCGCCGCGAGTGGATACGGCAGCACTGGCTGGAGCAGCAGCGGCGTAGTGCCGAACGGGCGGCGCAGCCGTTCCGGCTGCTGTTGGCGGGCGAGCCGCTCGAGATCGCCCACGTCGCCGGCAATCGTCCGGCGGCCCGGCAGGCCGGCCGGACCCTGCAGGTGGCCGGCGTGGCCGAGCACGAGCGCGAACGGCTCGATGCCACCGTCGCCGCCTGGCTCAGGCGCGAGGCGGCGCGCCGTTTTCCCGCCCGGCTCGCCGAGCTGGCACGGCTCTGCCGCCGTCAGCCCGCTTCGCTGGCGCTGTCGTCGGCCCGCACCCGCTGGGGCAGCTGCTCGGCCAGCGGCGCCATCCGCCTCAACTGGCGGCTGGTGCAGGCGCCGACCGACATCCTCGACTACGTGCTGGCGCACGAACTGGCCCACCTCGTGCACATGAACCACTCCGCCGCGTTCTGGTCGGAAACCGAACGGATGTTTCCGCACTGGCGCGCGGCGCGCCAGTGGCTGAAGCAACACGGCGACACGCTGTTCGCCTTCGGCTGATCTGATTTCAACGGAAGGAAAAATCATGCGTCTACTGCATACCATGCTGCGCGTCGGCAATCTCGAGCGTTCCCTGGCGTTCTACCAGGAGGTGCTCGGCATGCGCCTGTTGCGCCGCAACGACTACCCCGAAGGCCGTTTCACCCTGGCCTTCGTCGGCTACGGCGACGAGTCCGCCCATACCGTGCTGGAGCTGACCCACAACTGGGATACCGACAGCTACGAACTCGGCACCGCCTTCGGTCATATCGCCATCGAGGTGGACGACGCGGCCCAGGCTTGTGACATGGTGCGTGCCAAGGGCGGCAAGGTGGTGCGCGAGGCCGGCCCGATGAAGCACGGCCATACCGTGATCGCCTTCGTCGAGGACCCGGACGGCTACAAGATCGAGTTCATCCAGAAGCATCGCTGAGTCCCGCCGGGCGAGGGCGGGGCGGGCCGCCGTCTGGCCCATGGCGACTCCCGTCGCATCTTGTCCCAGCCCAATATCCCCTTCGGGTTTCAGGGATTTTTTCTACCTGATAGGATAGTCGCATGGTATGCTACCCCGGCACCGTCATGCCCGGGGTGCGCCGCCTTGCTCTCGATAGAGGCTTGCCGCGCGGCGCCAGGTCAACTATCGATAGAACCATTCCGTGTCCAACTCCGCCCCGTTCTCCACCTCCGGCCCGAGCGTACGAGGGCAGATGATTTTCCGCTTCCTGCTGCTCGTCTGCGCCTACGTCGGCACCGGTCGACTTGGGCTGGCCATCCCCTATATTGGTTCGAACATCACGCTGGTCTGGCTGCCGACCGGCATCGCCGTGGCGGCGCTGGCGCGTTGGGGATGGCGTTACTGGCCGGGCATCTGGCTGGGTGCGATACTGGTCAACCTGTCTATCGGCTCACCGTGGGGGACCGCCGCCAGCATCTCCATCGGCAATACCCTGGGCCCGCTTGCGACCTTGTGGGTATTGCAGCGGCTGGGTTTCCATCGCACCTTCGACCGGCAGCAGGACGTCGCCTTGTTCGCCTTGGCGGCCGCGCTCGGCATGCTGTTGTCGGCTTCCGGCGGGGTCGTGAGTCTGTCGCTGGCCGGTCAGATTCCCGAAGGGATGGCGGGCCGCGCCTGGCAGACCTGGTGGATGGGCGACACGGTCGGCGTCCTGCTGGCGGGTCCGCTGTTGCTGACCCTCAGCGGGGAAAGCCGGCAAGCGCTGCACTATCGCCGCACCGAGCTGATGGTCTGGTGCCTGTTGGCGGTGCTGGCGGCGTGGATGACGTTTGTCGCCAATCCCGGACAGGGTCATCGTGCGTTGCCGCTGGTGTTCCTCCTCTTGCCGCTGGTCGTCTGGGCCGCCTTGCGCTTTGGCGTGACCGGCGCCTCGCTGGCTGCGCTGTTGTTGTCGGCGATCGCCACCGTGGGGACCGCCAGCGGGCACGGGCCTTTTTTCCTGAACGATGTGCATCAGGGGCTGATGCTGCTGTGGGCCTTCATGGTGTCGCTGGTGCTGATCGGCTTACTGATCACGGCATTGCAGGCGGAGCGGGACCGGGCCGAGGCCGAGATCAAGAGCACCAAGGAGCGGCTCGGCAGCCTGATCGAGGCGATGCCCGACGCCATCTTCTTCAAGGATGGGGATGGCCGCTGGCTGATCACTAACGGTACCGCGCAGCGCCTGTTCCGTTTGCACGGTGTCGACTGGCAAGGCAAGACCGACCTCGAACTGGGGACGGAGCGGCCCGAATTCCGCGCCATCAGCGAGGCCTGCCAGCGTGACGATGAACTCACCTGGCAGACCGGCAAGCTGTGCCTGTTTGACGAGCATTTGCACGACGAGGAGGGCCGGTTGCATGAGTTCGAGGTGCGCAAGGTGCCGATTTTCGAGAGCGACGGCCGGCGCAAGGGGTTGATCGTTATCGGACGGAACGTTACCGAGGAGCGCAATGCGCTACGCGAGATCGAGCGCCTGTCGCAGCGCAACGAGCTACTGTTGATGGCGGCGGGTGAGGGTATCTACGGGGTGGACTCTAAACAGTGCATTACCTTTATCAATCCGGCGGCGCTGCGCATGCTGGGCTACCGTGCCGACGAGGTCATCGGCCATGCTGCGCACCAGTTGTTCCATGGCCAGCACGCCGATGGCCGGCCCCGTCAGGACAATGAGTGTCCGTTGCAGCAAACTCTGGCGGACGGCCTGCCGCGACAGGGGCGTGACGAATGGTTCACCCGCCAGGATGGCAGCGGCTTCCCGGTCACGTTGACGGTCTCGCCGATCCGGGAGCAGGGCAGGCTGACCGGCGTAGTGGTGACGTTCCAGGACGCCACCGAGCGCAAGCAAGCGGAGGCGGACATCCACCGTCTCGCTTTCTATGATCCGCTGACCGGTCTGGCCAACCGCCGTTTGCTGCAGGACCGGCTGCGCCAGGCATTTGCCAAGAGCACGCGACAGCATAGCTATGGGGCCGTACTGTTCATCGATCTGGACCACTTCAAGGCACTCAACGACACCATGGGCCATGACATGGGTGACCTGCTGCTGGTCGAGGTGGCCGAACGGCTGGTCGGTGCGGTGCGCGAAGAGGATACCGTAGCCCGGCTCGGTGGCGACGAGTTCGTGGTGATGCTGGAGAGGCTGAGCGGCGATCTGTTGCCGGCGGTGTCCCTAGCCGAGCGTGTGGCGCAAAAAATCCGCGCCAGTCTCAACCGGCCTTACTCGCTCAAGGGCTACGAATACCACAGCTCGCCCAGCATCGGCATCAGCCTGTTCCTGGCCGAGCAGAAGACGGTGGACGAACTGCTCAAGCACGCCGACGTCGCCCTGTACCGGGCCAAGCGCGCCGGCCGCAACACCATCCGCTGCTTCGACGTGGGGGGCTCGTCGGGACAGGAGAATCATTCCGCCGAAGCATCCGGCCTGCCCGTTGACTGAGCGGCAAGCCGCGCACGCGGGAAGGGGCGGCGGAACTTTCTCCTGTCGCCATGGCCGGATTCAAGGCGGCACGCCTGCCGGCGTGCCTTGCCAGGAGCGATCGCACCGCTTCTTCCGTCCGGCCGCGATGCGTGCCGGGCTCTCGCCTTCCGTTCCGGTCTCTTGGTAGAGGAGAGGCGGAGGGAAGGCCAACCCCCTTTTCAGGAGATCCGATGAGCAGGAACCTGCTGCCGCTTGCCTTGCTGTCCTTGTTACCTTCGCTGACGCACGCCGCCGAACTCGACGGTGCCTCGCTGAGTCTGCTGTGGACCCTGCCGTTCTGCGGCATCCTGCTGTCGATCGCGCTGTTTCCGATCTTTGCGCCGGGAATCTGGCATCACCATTTCGGCAAGATCACCGCGCTGTGGAGCGCGTTGTTCTTGCTGCCGTTCACCGTGATCTTCGGCCCCGCCAGCACGGCGGCGCTGATCGTGCACGCCCTGCTGACCGAGTATCTGCCCTTCATCGTCCTGTTGTTCGCGCTCTACACGGTGTCGGGCGGCATCCTGCTGTGGGGCAATCTGCACGGCTCGCCCCGGCTCAATACCGGCCTGCTGGCGATCGGCACGCTGCTGGCGTCGGTCATGGGCACCACCGGTGCGGCCATGCTGCTGATCCGCCCGTTGCTCAAGGCCAACGACAACCGCAAGCACAACGTGCACGTGGTGGTGTTCTTCATCTTCCTGGTGGCCAACGTCGGTGGCGGGTTGACGCCGCTGGGCGACCCGCCGTTGTTCCTGGGCTTCCTCAAGGGCGTCGACTTCTTCTGGACCGTCCGGCACATGGCGCTGCCGGTGCTGGTCGCCGCGCTGGCGCTGCTGGCGCTGTTCTACCTGGTCGATAGCTACTATTACCGCAAGGAAGGGGTGCTGCCGCGCGACCCGTCGCCGGATTCGCCGCTGAAACTCTATGGCAGCGGCAACTTCCTGCTGATCGCCGGCGTGGTCGGCGCTGTGTTGTTGTCCGGCCTCTGGAAGCCGGGGCTGAACGTCGACGTGCTCGGTACGCCTGTCGAGCTGCAGAACGTGGTGCGCGACCTGATCCTGCTGTTGATCGCGCTGGTGTCGCTGGCGCTGACGCCCAGCCAGGTGCGCGCCGGCAACGACTTCAACTGGGCGCCGATGCTGGAGGTGGGCAAGCTGTTCGCCGGCATCTTCATCACCATCGTGCCGGCCATCGCCATCCTGAAGGCCGGCAGTGACGGCCAGTTGGCGGCCCTGGTGGGCTTGGTATCGGGCGAGGACGGCATGCCGGCCAACGCCATGTACTTCTGGCTGACAGGGCTGTTGTCGAGCTTCCTCGACAATGCCCCGACCTACCTGGTGTTCTTCAACCTGGCGGCCGGCGACGCGCAGCTGTTGATGAAGGAACTGCCGCAGACCTTGATGGCGATCTCGATGGGGGCGGTATTCATGGGGGCGATGACGTATATCGGCAACGCGCCGAACTTCATGGTCAAGGCGATCGCCGAGCAACGCCGGGTCGCGATGCCGGGCTTCTTCGGCTTCCTGCTGTGGTCGGGGGCCATCCTGTTGCCGCTGTTTGCCGGGTTGACGGTGATCTTCTTCTGAACGTGGCCGGTTGGCCGCCAGCCTGGGGCCGGCTTGAGGGGGGAGGCAATCCCGCGTAAGCTAGCCGCTTTTGGCACCAACCGCCACGCAGTTCTGGAATTTCTTCTCCATGCATATCCACATCCTCGGAATTTGCGGCACCTTCATGGGAGGTCTTGCCGCCATCGCCAAACAGGCCGGTCACAAGGTGACCGGCTGCGACGCCAACGTCTACCCGCCGATGAGCACCCAGCTTGAGGCCATGGGCATCGAACTGACCCAGGGCTTCGGGACGGAACAACTGGCCATCGGTGCCGACGTGTACGTGATCGGGAACGTGGTCAAGCGCGGCACGCCGCTGATGGAAGAGATCATGAACCGCGGCCTGCCGTACATTTCCGGCCCGCAGTGGCTGGCCGAGAACGTGCTGGCCGACAAGTGGGTGCTGGCGGTGGCTGGCACGCACGGCAAGACCACGACCAGTTCGATGCTGGCATGGATCCTGGAGGATGCTGGACTGGCGCCGGGCTTCCTGGTCGGCGGCATTCCGCAGAACTTCGGCATCTCGGCGCGCCTGCCGGGGGCGCCGGCGCTGGATCCGGCGAGCCGCAGCCCGTTCTTCGTGATCGAGGCCGACGAGTACGATACCGCCTTCTTCGACAAGCGCTCGAAGTTCGTGCACTACCGCCCGCGCACCGCCGTGCTCAATAACCTGGAATTCGACCACGCCGACATCTTTGCCGATCTGGGCGCGATCCAGACCCAGTTCCATCACCTGGTGCGCACCGTGCCGGGCAATGGCAGGCTGATCAGCAACGGCCGCGAGGCGAGCCTGGACGAGGTGCTGGAGCGCGGCTGCTGGACGCCGGTGGAGCGCTTCGGCGTCGATGCCGGCTGGCAGCTTGCCAACGTGGACGAGCAGGGTCATTTCGACGTGTTGCTGGGTGGCGAATTGCAGGGGCGGGTGCGCTGGACGCTGTTGGGCGAGCATAACCGTCTCAACGCGCTGGCCGCGATCGCCGCCGCCCGCCATGCCGGCGTCGCGGTCAAGGACGCCATCGACGCCCTGGCGCGTTTCCAGAACGTGAAGCGGCGCATGGAAGTGCGTGGCGTGGTGGATGGGGTGACGGTGTACGACGACTTCGCCCATCATCCCACCGCCATCGCCACCACGCTGGAAGGTTTGCGCCGCAAGGTGGGCCGCAGCCCGATCCTGGCGGTGCTGGAGCCGCGCTCCAACACCATGAAGCTCGGCACCATGAAAGCGGCGCTGCCGGGGGCGCTGGCCGGGGCCGACCTGGTGTTCTGCTACGGCGCGAACCTGGGCTGGAATCCGGCCGAGGCGCTGGCGCCGCTGGGCGACAAGGCGGCGACCTTCGATGATCTGGAGCGCCTGGTGGCGGCCATCGTGGCCAAGGCCGAGGCGGGCAGCCACGTGCTGGTGATGAGCAACGGCGGTTTCGGTGGCATCCACCAGAAGCTGCTGGACGCCTTGTCGGCTCGTTGAGCCCCACCTCGGAGCTTGTGAAAGAAATCGTCGCGAGCGCCATGAGGCCGGTTTGAGAAGCACAGCCGTACAAATGGTACAGCGAGCATCGCAGGACCGGGATCGGGGCGCACAGCAGATTTATTCACAAGCTCTCAGCTTTGCATGATCAGCTGATTGCCGCCGCGTGCCTGGGCCACCTGCAGTGCCAAATCCATTCTTTCCAGCATCGCCTTGGGCGAGCGCTCCTCCTGCCGTAGGCTGCTGCCGCCGATGCTGGCGGTGTGGTGTTCTTCCTTGCCGTTGCGCACCAGCGTGAGCTGCGACAGCGAGCGGAGCAGGCGCAGGGCAAGCAGTTTGCTGCCGTCCAGCGTGGTGTTGGGCAGTATCATCACCAGTGCGCCGTCTTCCCGTTTGGCGATCAGGTCGCTCTCGCGCGAGGCCTGAATGCACAGGCTGCTGGTCAGCTGGTGCAGGTGGGTCAGGTTGCTGTCCTTGCTGGTGTCTTGTCCCGCCGTCTGTGGCGGTTCGTCCAGCCGCAGCAACAGGCCGGCCAGCGGGCTGCCGTAGCGATGAGCGCGTCCTACCTCGGTCTGGGTGTTGCTCATCAGCGAGCGGATGCCCATCACGCCGCTGACCGAGTCTTCCAGTTCGTGCTGCTGGATTTCTTCGCGCAGGGTCTTGACCAGCTTGAGGGTACGGTTGAGCAGTTGGCGCTCGTAGTCGAGCAATTGGCCGAGGATCTTGTTTTCCGACTGATCGCTGAAACTGACCACCAGGACCGGACGGTCGGTCTGCGGCAGGCGGCGCATCAGCAGCGACACCTGGAAGGGGCGGCCGCTGGATGAGCGCAGTACGCAAGGATAGTTGTAGAGCATGCCGCGCTGCTCCAGCGCCTGCATCAGCGTGCGGCCGTCCGGGTCGTCGGCGAGGAAAGGGAAGAACGGCTGGCCGGCCAGTTCGTTGTAGGGTACGCCGAGCAGGATGGACGACAACTGGTTGGCATGAACGATGCGGTTGGTGTCGGCATCGATCAGCAATACCCCACCGGGCAAAGTGTCGATGAGCGGCTGCAAGACTTCTTCTGATAGCTTCATGGCATCGTCCTCGGCTGTGGCCGTCCCCCGGCCACATCCCCTGCGACCCCGCTCAGGGGCTCGTCGAAAAACCGGTCGTTCGGCCGATAGCGGCCACGCACCGCCTGCACTTTCGCCGTGCTCCCTGGTTCTATTCCAAGCGCCGCTTCGGACCGCTTGCTTCCGATCGCGGCGCAACGGTTTTCAGGTGTCTTCAGGGCTCCAGACAGTTGAGTGCCCGGGCGGGGACGACGCGGTTGCGTCCTGTTTCCTTGGCCTGGTATAGCGCCAGGTCGGCCAGCTTGAACAGCCGGCCTATCATCAGCGGCCTGTCCTGTGGACTCCAGCAAGACACGCCGATGCTCAAGGTCACCCTTATCTTGTCATCATGATAGTTGATGATCAGTTCGGCGATTGTGCGTTTGACCTTTTCGGCCAGTTCGATCGCCTGGGTGTAGTCGTATTGCGGCATCAGGATGGCGAACTCTTCCCCTCCCAGCCGGCCCAGCTGCTGCGGTTCGGTCAGGCAGCTTTCGCAGGCCATGGCGACCTGCTGCAGCACGAGATCGCCGGCATCGTGGCCATAGGTGTCGTTCACCAGCTTGAACATGTCCAGGTCGATGATGGCGAGGCTGAGCGGTGTGCCCTGGCGTAGCGCCTGGCGATACGCCTGCTGCGCCTGCTGCAGGAAGTGCGGGCGGTTGGCGACACCGGTCAGGTCGTCGTGGGTGGCGCGCTCGTACAGTTCGTGCTGCATCTCCTGCAGCTGCTTCACCAGCCGTTCGGTCTCCTGCTTTTCCCGCTCCAGCTGCTGGCTATGGCTCATGCGTTCGCTGATGTCGACCACGCTCATGACGATGCTGTGGTGGTCGTTGAAGCGGACACGGCGCATCGAGACCTGGGACCAGAAGGTCTTGCCGCTACCGTCCAGCAGCTGGATTTCGCGGTCGCTCACCCCCACTCCCTGATCGAGCAGGCTCTCACAGTCTTCCACCTCGGCCGGATCGGCGAGCAGGCTGAGGATGTTGCGGCCGACCAGTTCGGAGGTGTGCAGGCCGAACAGACGCCCCGCCGCCATGTTGGCGGTGGTGACTTCATGCTTGTCTGGGTGGAGGATCAGCACGCCGACCTGGATGGTGTCGAGCAGCGCCTGCAGGTCCTGGTGCGTGGACGATAGCTTGTGCAGCTTGTTCTTCAGATTGGTGTTGGAGAGCGATAGCAGTGCGGCATGCTCGTCCATGCGCTGTCGTTCCATCTGCGCCTGGCGGTGCAGGTGGTTGCCGATGATGCCGAAAAAGATCAGCAGGGTGCTCAACAGGCTGCTGCCCAGCAGCAGCAGCGGCAAGCTGTGATCGGTGCTCCAGGTTTCGCCGGTGGAGACGAACGACTTGAGCCGCAGCGGGATCGACGGGATGAGCTGGGTCGCCTCCACGCGGGAGGGGGGCTGCAGTGTCAGCCACTGTGCCAGCTGCTGCAGCACTCCCGGTGGTTCGATCTGGGCCGGGTCGGCGGTGGACTGGACTAGCAGCTGGCCGGCGGAATTGAGCAGCTGGAGCTGGCTGCCGGGGCTGTTGCGTAGCAGCGTGGGTAGCCAGCCGGTGGCATTGAAGCTCCCGTAATAGACCCCCTCGCAGCCCACTTTGCTGCAGGCGGGGAGCAGGAAGGGGATGCGTTTGCTGACGGAGAATTGCAGCGGCGGCGGGATCAGCACGAAAGCCTCCTTCTCCACCGGGAGGGCGCCGAGTTGCCGTGCCTGTTCCTGGATGTGGCGGGGTGGGCGGCTGCTGCCCTTGGTCAGCGAGTACGGCGTGCCCTGTGGCGGGATCAGCCAGAGCTCGTCCAGATTGTCGATCGGCTGGGACAGCAAGGCGGTGCTGCCGGATTCCGCGGTGTGTTGCTGCAGAGCTCGTTTGAGCAAGGTGAACTGCTGCTCGAACTGGATGCTGGCCAGATTGAGCTGGGCCTGCGCCATGTGCCGGGCATGTTCTTCGATCGAGAGGGAGCGCGCGCGCAACAGGGCCGCTGTCATCAGCCAGATCAGGGTCAGGCAAAACAGCAGCAGGCCGAGCAAGTGGGCACGCCACTCACGGCGAAGCCGGTGGCCGATGAGCTTTGGCTCATCCGTGGTCATGGTGGGGCTCATGAGTCATCCCAGCGCAATGATGTTTGAATCATAAGCCGTTCCACGGCGGATGGAAAATGCCAGGTGGAACAGGCCTGATTTAAAGATAGACGGTAATTTTTAAAATTTTGTTGATTGTTGAATCAAAGAGGTGTGACGAATACCGAACGAGGGGGGACTCAGCGCTCCTGGATGGCGCGGCGGTGGCGACGAAACACCCATTTTTCCCACTGCAGATGGGTGGTTTTGTCGAAGGAGGGCTTGATGTCGGCTTGCAGCAGGAAGCCAGGCTGGCCGTGGGCCGGCTGGCAGTCCACGATGCGCCCCGCCAGCCGCAGGATGAGGGCGGAGTCGCTATTGGGGTAGAGCGTCAGCAAGACCTGCTCGCCGACGGCATGAGCCGTCGCAGAACGCCAGGCGACGGCGTCGAGGCCGAGCCGGCAAGGGGTGATCGGCGGGCGCTCGGGGTAGCGCGAGGCGAGCACCAGCTCCAGCGTCAGGTCGATCTTGGCCTCGAGCCGCAGCAACAGCGGGTCGGCGTCGTCGGGCAGCTCGACCGGCGAGGCGAGCAGTTGCAGCGCCAGCCGGGTCTCGCGGTCTAGCCGCCCCTGGTAGGCGGTCTCGGCCAGCGGCAGGCAGGAGAGAGGGAGGTCGGCATCGAAACTGGCGGTGGCCAGGGTGGGTAATCCGCTCATGCTGTCTTCCTCCCTTTTTATGGCTTATTCGAACAGGTTGACGACACCGTCGAGACCGACATGACAGATGGCCACGTCGGCCTGGGCGCGTACCACCGGCTTGGCCTTGTAGGCTACGCCAATGCCGGCTTCGGCCAGCATTTTCAGGTCATTGGCGCCGTCGCCCATGGCGATGACCTGCTCCGGCGCGAGCCCCAGCTGCTGGCGTACTTCGATCAGCAGGCGCGCCTTGGCCGCGGCATCGACGATGTCGCCCTTGACGCGGCCGGTGAGCTTGCCGTTGGCCACTTCCAGCACGTTGGCGAAGGCGTAATCCAGGCCCAGTTCCTCCTTCAGACGCTCGGTGAAGAAGGTGAAGCCGCCGGAGACCAGCATGAAGCGCACGTCGTTGGCCTTGCAGGCCGCCAGCAGCGTCTCGACGCCGGGGCTCAGCCTGACTCTTTCACGATACACCGTTTCCAGCGCGCTTTCTTCCAGGCCGGCCAGCAGGGCCACGCGCTCCTTCAGCGAGGCGGTGAAGTCGAGTTCGCCGCGCATCGAGCGTTCGGTGACTTCTGCCACCAGGTGCTTGACGCCGACCATGTCGGCGATCTCGTCGATGCATTCGATGGTGATCAGCGTGGAATCCATGTCCGACACCACCAGGCCGAAATCGGCGAAGCGCTGTCCGCTCGGGACGAAGGCGGCGTCGAGCCCGTGCTGTTCGCAGTAGGCGAGGATGTCGGCGCGGCGGGCGGGATCGGCGCCGTACAGCCGGGCCACGCTGTCCGAAACGCGTTCGATCTCGGCGGCGCCGCTCAGTTCGGCGACGGCGGCGAGCGGGCTGGCGGAAAGGAGCGGGGCCTGGACGACGAGGGTGTAGGACGTGGACGACATAACTCGATGATTCGGTTGGGAACGAATCCCGCATTATGCCATGCCTGCGCTCACTCGTCCTGCGGCGGCCGGCTCCAGAACAGCAACAGGCGGTCGAGCGACAACAAGCCCGGGCCGAAGCAGGCGATGGCGGCGAGCAGCATGCCCCAGTAGTAATGGAACTCGCGCGCGGTCTCGGTCAGCCCCGGGTAGCTGATCACCGCCATGGCGTTGACCACGAACAGGCCGGCGGCGGCAAAGCGCCCGGTGAGGCCGATGGCCAGGAGCGGCGGGAAGAACAGCTCGCCGAAGGTGCCCAGCGCGGCGGCCATGGGCGGCGGCAGCAGCGGCACGTGGTACTCCTCGGTGAACAGCAGCAGGGTGGTGTCCCAGTCGTCGATCTTGGTCAGGCCGGATTTGAAGAACACGTTGGCCACCCACAGCCGCAGGAACAGCAGCAGCAGCGGCTGCAGGCCATCGGCGAGGCGGACCAGCGGCGCGGCCAGTTCCTCGATGCGCAGGATCAGTGTTTTCATGGCGAGTCTCCCGGTGGCAGCGTGATGGAAGACAACAGGGCGCGTTCGAACAGCAGGCCCAGGGTTGCTTGCAGGTCGAACGCCTCGTCCTGCCGCAGTGCCGCGTCGGTGGCGGCTTCCAGCGTGGCGTTCTGCTGCAGCGCGAGCAGGAAGGCGGCCGGCGCCGGAGGCAGGGCCTCGACCCGGACGGCGCCGGCCGAGCGTGTCACCAGCGCCGTCTCGGCACAGCCGTCGAGCTGGTTCGGTAAGGCGATGCCGCTGCTGGGCTGGTGCGCGAGCCAGATAGTGGCGACGGGCCAGGGCGAGGCGATCAGCGCCATGTCGTCGGCCAGCGCGAAGCGCAGTTCGCCCCAGCGCTCGGGCGGCGTGGCGGCCAGCGCGGCCAGCTCCGGCGGCGCGCCGTCGGCGGCGTAGTAGAGGCGGTGCGCCTGCCATTCCAGGCGCGCCACGTCGGCCAGGTAGGGCAGGTGGCGGACGTGCTCGAAGCCGTCGAGGAAGTCGCCGAACGCCGCGCCGTAGCGGTGCAGGTTGCCGGAATGCGAGGCGTGACGCTTGACGTATTCGCGCGCCAGCGCGCGGAAGAACTCCTCGCCGACCAACTGGCCCAGCACCGGGTAGGCGTAGGCCAGCGTGTCGATCAGGCCGACGCGGTAGTTGTTGCGGTACACCGCCAGCCCGGCTGGATCCAGGCCGAGTGCCGCCGGCGGTTCGCGCCGCTCGGGGTCGGCGATGGCTTCCAGCAGCGCGGCCGACCAGTCAGACCAGGACGTCATGCGGCACCTCCTGCAGGATGGTCTGCGCCTTGTCGGCCTCGCCACGCAACACCTCGAGCGGGGGAATGTCGATGTCCCATTCGATCAGCGTCGGACGCGGGCCGAGCCGGGCGATGGTGTCGCGATAGAGCTGCCACACTGCCGGGTAGACCGGCCGGCTGTGGGTGTCGACCAGCATGCCGTCGCGCTCGGAGTAGCCGGCGAGGTGGATCTCGCCGATGGCGTCGGCCGGCAGCGCGGCGATCACCGCCCCCACGTCGGTGCCGAGGTTGACCTGGTTGACGTACAGGTTGTTGAGGTCGAGCAGGATGCCGCAGCCGGTGCGCTTGACCAGTTCGGCCAGGAACTCGCCTTCGTGCATTTCATTGCCGGGGTATTCGACGTAGCTCGACAGGTTTTCCAGCAGGATGGGCCGGCCCAGCACGTCCTGGGTCTCGGCGACGTGGGCGCTGACGGCGTCGAGTGCCGCGCGGGTATAGGGCAGCGGCAAGAGGTCGTTGACGAAGCGCTGCGCCGAGTGGTTGAGGCACAGGTGCTCCGACACCGCCGCTGGCTCGATGGCGTCCACCAGCCGTTTCAGCGAGGCGAGATGGCTCGCCTCCGGGCGCTCCGGCGAACCCAGCCCGAGGCCGACGCCGTGCAGCGACAGCGGGTAGCACTCGGCCACGCGGCGCAGCATGGCGAGCGGCTGGCCGCCGTCGAAGAAGTTTTCGCTGTGCACTTCCACCCAGCCCAGTTCGGGCTGCTGCCGTAAAACCTCCTGGTAGTGCGGGGCGCGCAGGCCGATGCCGGTGCGGATCGGGAGTCGTGTCGGGGGCATGGTCGGCTTTCGGATGGAGGGTATCTTCGGCCCGGCGTCACAGTAGGCGCCGGGCCGAAGGCGGAAGGCTTACTTCTTGGCGGGCTGCATCATGCCGCCCATCTTCTCGCAGCTACCTTTGGCGACGTATTTCCAGTCGTTCGGGTCCTTGTCTACCTTGGCTTGGCCGGCGCAGGAGTGGGTGCCGGCAGCCGAGGCGCAGTCGTTCTGGCCTGCCTTGGCGATGCCGTAGCATTTTTCCTTCTCGGCGGCGCTGGCCGGGGCGGCGGCAAGGGTGCCCAGCGCGACGACGGCGCCGAGGGCGGAGGCGATCAAGGTACGGGTAGTGTTCATGGCGTTGCTCCTGTCTGTTGAGGGAGAGGTGGCGCGGCGCGCCGGGAAGCCTTACTTCTTGGCCGGCTGCAGCGTGCCGCCCATCTTTTCGCAACTGCCCTTGGCGACGAATTTCCAGTCGTTCGGGTCGTTGTCGACCTTGGACTGGCCGGCGCAGGAGTGGGTGCCGGCGGCCGAGGCGCAGTCGTTCTTGCCGGCTTTGGCGACGCCGAAGCACTTTTCTTTTTCTGCCGCCATGGCCGGGGCGGCGGCGAGGGTGCCGAGCGCGACGACGGCGCCGAGGGCGGAGGCGATCAGGGCACGGGATGCAGTCATGGGAGGGGCTCCTTGTAGAGGTTGGATAATCCGGCCATGTGCCGGACTTGAGCTTTGGTCGGTCGGCCGGCGGTTTTCTTACAGGTGGCTATCCGGCGGGTTTCGACCCGGCTGCTGATTGGTCAGCTTAGCCCGGCATTCATTACAGGGATACACGAAAAAAAAGATCAAGCGAGGAGGTTGGACAAGGAAAAAGCCGGAAAATCCGGCTTTTTGACGAGCGGAACGGGCTTCAGCGGATCTGCAGCACCTTGTGGGTCTGCACCGACAGCCGCCATTGCGGCTGCGCCATGCAGTAGGCGATGGCGGCGCGGGTGTTGGCGGCGACGTCGGGGCCGTCCATCGGCTGCAGGTAAAAGTGCTCGAAGGCGAGGCCGGCCACGCTCTCCGGCGGCAGCGTCGGCTGGGGGTAGACCAGCTTCAGCTCGTGGCCGGAGGTTTGCAGCAGCGGCGCGCCGGCCTTGGGGCTGACGCACAGCCAGTCGATGCCGGGCGGCGCGGCCACGGTGCCGTTGGTTTCCACCGCCACCTCGAAGCCGCGCGCGTGCAGCGCGTCGATCAGGGCGGTGTCGAGCTGCAGCAGCGGCTCGCCGCCGGTACAGACCACGAACGGCGTGCCGCCGGCGTCGCTCGGCCATTCAGAAGCGATACGCTCGGCGAGCTGCTCGGCTTTCTTGAACTTGCCACCGTCCGG
The DNA here is from genome assembly GCF_000527175.1 of Pseudogulbenkiania sp. MAI-1. Taxonomy (NCBI): domain Bacteria; kingdom Pseudomonadati; phylum Pseudomonadota; class Betaproteobacteria; order Neisseriales; family Chromobacteriaceae; genus Pseudogulbenkiania; species Pseudogulbenkiania sp. MAI-1. The sequence continues at coordinate 857,856 of NZ_AZUR01000001.1, forward strand.
GCCGGTGCCGACGAAGTCGGTATCGCAGAACTGGCAGATCGCCTGGGCGCGGTGGCGCTCCTTGCCGCTCCACAGGTTACAGCCGGCAAAGCGGCAGAACACCGCGGCACGGCCGGCCTGGCGGCCTTCGCCCTGCAGCGTGTAGAAGATTTCCTTGACGGTGTACATGGCGTCTCCCTTACAGCAGCGGCCAGCGCATGTCGTCCTTGAACAGCAAGGACACGCCGCGCTCGTCATGCTCCATCAGGTCGATGCGCGCCAGCTCCGGTACCAGCGGCGACAGCTCGGCGTGCACCCATTCCGCCACCGAGGCGGGGTGGCCGTTGCGGATGCCGGCGAGCTGGTCGAGCGGGTTGTGGTCGAGCTGGCGGTAGACCGGCTTGAAGCGGTCCTTGACGTCGCCGAAGTCGAGCAGCCAGCCCATGGCGCTGTCGAGCTCGCCCGCCAGCATCAGCCGGACCAGGTAGCTGTGGCCGGTGTAGTTGCCCTCGGCGTCGAACGGCACCGCGCTCTCGAAGTGCTGTTCCTTCCAGATGCGGAAGGCGCGGCCGTCGAACTGGCTGCCGGCGGTGTGGGTCTCGCGCACCTCGACCCAGGCCAGCCCGGCCAGTTGGCCCGACAGCTCTTCATAGATCCACTGCGCCAACACCTCGCTGGTGGGGTTGGCGAGGCCGGGGATGTCGTTCAGGTAGCGGTGGTTGAGGCGCAGGAACAGCCGGCCCCAGGCTGCGGCCAGGTCGACATGGCTGACCGACGTGGCGTCGGCCACCAGCCGCACGCCGAAGCCGTGGCCGTGCAGCCGGCCGCACTTGTGCCCGGCTGGCACGTGCGGCAGCTGGTGGGCGGCCTCGAAGCCGGCGTTGAGCCAGACCAGCGCGGTGCCGTTGTCGAGGATCACGCCGCGCTCGGGCGCGCTCTGCAAGGCCAGGCTGTGCGGGAAGCTCAGCTGCTCGCACAGGTGGTGCGCGATGGCGAGGTCGTCGACGGCCGCCATGTGCTGGTTGAGCGAGGCGTAGTTGAGCGGCCGCACCACGCGCTGCAGCGTCTCGGCCAGCCCCGCCTGATTGGTGTGGATGTTCTCCACGCGCAGCTGCACGCGGAAGCTGTGGCCGTGCAGGCCGGCGAACTGCGGCTCGAACCAGTCGGCGGGCAATTGGCGTGCCGCCTCGAAGCGGGCGCCGGCCAGAAGATAGGATGCGTGCATGGTCAGCCCTGGCGGAAACGTTCGACCAGCGGGTCGGCTACGCCGGCCTCGGCAAAGCCCCTGGCGCGCAGCTCGCAGGCGGCGCAGTGGCCGCACGGCGGCTGCTCGCCGTTGTAGCAGGTGTGGCTGAAGGCCAGTGCTTCCAGCGCGCCGACCCGTTCGGCCAGATGCACCGTTTCGGCCTTGGACAGGTACATCAGCGGGGTGTGCAGTTCCACCCGGGAGTCGAGGCCCAGGCGTAGCGCCAGCTCCAGCGCCTTCAGCGTGTTCTCGCGGCAATCCGGGTAGCCGGAGTAGTCGGTCTGCGCCACGCCGGTTACCAGGTGGCGCGCGCCGCGAGTGTAGCCGAAGGCGGCGGCGAAGCTGAGGAAGATCAGGTTGCGGCCGGGCACGAAGGTGTTGGGCAGCTCGGTGTCGTCGTCGGCGCGGGCACCTTGTTCCGGCGTGATGCTGGCGTCGGTCAGTGCGTTGCCGCCGATGGCGGCGAAGGTGTCGATCGGCAGCACGGTGTGCGGCACGCCGGCCAGCGCGGCGATGGTCTTGGCGCAGTCGAGCTCGACGCGGTGGCGCTGGCCGTAGTCGAAGGTGACGGCTTCCACGTTGCCGGCGCCGAAGCGCTGCAGTGCCCAGTAGAGGCAGGTGGTGGAGTCCTGGCCGCCGGACAGGACGACGAGGGCTTTGTCGTTTGAATTCATTGAGGTTTCCATCGAAAAACAGTCGAGGTCACGCGGCACGCGGGATCGGTCTCACCCGGCACCGGCGGCGCGCCCGCAAGGGCGCCGTCGAACCCGCTAATGTAGCAGAAATGCGCCATTCCAGCCAGATGACGGGCGTATGACCGGTCCCTCGATTTTGTTATGGCCCATGGCGGCTGAGCCTGCCGCCATGGGGCAGGCTCAGCCGTGCAGCGTGCTTTCCAGCGTTTGCCACAGCTCCGCGTCGCCGCACTGCGCCACGTTGAAGCGCAGGTGGCGGCTGGGCGCGCCCGCCGGGCTGAAGTAGCGCCCCGGCGCCAGCAGCAGGCCGGCGCTGCGGGCGCGTTCGGTCCAGGCCTCGACGTCGACGCCGGCCGGCGCCTCGGCCCACAGCAGGAAGCCTTCGGTCGGCTCGTGCCAGGGCGTGAAGCCCAGGCCCTTGAGCCGGGCGAGGGCGTCGCTGCGCAACGGGGCCAGCCGCTTGCGCAGGCCGTCGACGTGGCGCCGGTAGCGCCCGCCGGTGAGCAGGCGGTAGACCAGCGTTTCCACCGCTTCCGGCGTGGTCATGCCGGTGATCAGCTTGATGTCGGTGAGCGCGGCGATGCGCCCGGCGTCGGCGGCGATGTAACCGCAGCGCAGGTTGGCCGACAGCGTCTTGGTGAAGCTGGCGAGGTAGATCACCCGCGCCAGGCCGTCCAGCGCCGCCAGCCGCACGCCGGGGCGCGCCTCGAAGTCGGCGTAGATGTCGTCCTCCACCGCCAGGCAGTTCCACTGCTCCAGGAGCCGCAGCACCTTGTGCGCCACCGGCAGCGTCAGCGTGCTGCCGGTCGGGTTGTGCAGCGCACTGACGGTGAGGAACAGCCGTGGGCGGTGCTGGCGCAGCGCGTCGGCCAGGGCATCGGTATCCGGGCCGTGCGGCGTGCGCGGGATACCGACCACGTTGACGCGCGCCAGCCGCAGCGCGGCGTGGAAGTTGTAGAAGCCGGGGTCGTCCACCAGCACGGTGTCGCCCGGCGTGGTGGTCAGGCGCAGGATCAGGTCGAGCGCGTGGGTGGCGCTGGTGGTGGTGACGAGCTGTGCCGGCGACAGCGTCAGCCCCAGGCCTTCCAGTTTCTGCACCAGCGCCTCGCGCAGCGGCAGATAGCCCTGTGGGCTGCCGTAGCCGACCAGGCGCGGCGCGGCCTGGCCGAGTGCGCGCCACTCGGCGGCGAGCGGCCCTTCGGCCAGCCACGCCGACGGCAGGCTGCCGACGCCGGCCTGCCAGCGCAGGTTGCCGGCCAGATTGCGCCGCATCAGCTCCACCTCGCGCGAGAGCGCGCTGTCGGCCGGGTGCGCCTCCCGCCCGTGCCGTTCGTGGCGCTGGCCGGCGACGAAATAGCCGGCGCCGTGGCGGGCCTGGATCAGCCCGCGCGCCACCAGCCGCTCGTAGGCCTCGGCCACGGTGAAGCGGCTCACGGGGTAGCGCTCGGCCAGGGCGCGGATCGACGGCAGGCGCGCCCCGGCCGGCCACAGCTGGCGGCGGATGTTGTCGCTGCAGTAATCGACGATCTGGGTGGTGAGCGGTACCGGATGGGTGGCGGCGATCGGCCAGTGTTCGGCGGAAACTGTCATGGCGGTGCGACCTGTACAGTGAGGGTGGTGATCGGGATAACTGTCTGGATTATGGCAGACAGTGCTGCGTTACGCTCGTGGCTAATCCATCCTTCTCGGAGTGCGTATCATGAGCAACACCGCCTCGCGGCCCCTGGCCGGCCTGTTGTGGGGGCTGGCCGGCGTGGCCTGTTTCAGCGGCACGCTGACCGCCTCGCGTCTGGCTTCGTTCGAGCTCGACCCGATCTTCATCGGCCTGGGGCGCGCCTTGCTGCCCGCGCTGCTGGGCGGGCTGTTGCTGTGGCTGACGGGCTCTCCCAGACCGACGCCGGGCCAGTGGCGCCGGCTGGCGCTGGTGGCGGGCGGCGTGGTGATCGGTTTCCCGGTGTTCTCCACCCTCGCCGTGGCGCAGGTGCCGGCCTCGCACGCGGCGGTGTTCGGCGGGCTGCTGCCCTTGGCCACGGCGGCCTTCGCCACCTGGCGCGGCGGCGAGCGGCCACGCCCCTTGTTCTGGCTGTTCGCGCTGACCGGCAGCGCGCTGGTGGTGGGGTACGCCTGGTGGCAGGCAGAGGGCGGCTGGCAGGGGGCGGATGGCTGGATGCTGCTGGCCATCCTGCTGTGCGGCATCGGCTACGCCGAGGGCGGGCGGCTGGCGCGCGAACTGGGCAGCTGGCAGACCATCTGCTGGGCGCTGCTGCTGGCCGCACCGTTCCTGCTGTTGCCGGTGTGGTGGTATCGGCCGGCGGCCATCACCCACTGGCAGACCTGGGCCGGTTTCGCCTACGTCAGCCTGATCAGCATGTTCATCGGCTTCTTCATCTGGTATCGCGGCCTGGCGCTGGGCGGGGTGGCGCGGGTCAGCCAGGTGCAGCTGTTGCAGCCCTTCGGCATGATGCTGACCGGCATGTTGGTGTTGGGGGAGCAGCTCAATCCCGGCATGTTGCTGGTGACGGCGGGTGTCGTGGTGTGCGTCGCGCTGGGACGCAAGGCGGTGTGACAAAAGCGTGGCCGAAGCCCATTTGACGGGGCTTCGGCCATGCAGGTCGAGGCAGTCTAGCTGATGCCGGTGCTTAATTCAGCACCGGATAGTCCGTATACCCCTCGGCGCCACCGCCGTAGAAGGTGGCCGGTTGCGGCTCGTTGAGCGCGGCTCCCTTGGCGAAGCGCGCCGGCAGGTCCGGGTTGGCGATGAAGGGGCGGCCGAAGGCCACGGCGTCGATCAGCCCGGCGTGCAGCAGCTCTTCGGCCTTGCCCACGGTGTAGCCGCCGGCGGCGACGATGGGGTGCGGGTAGGCCTGGCGTACGGCGCGGCGGAATTCGTCCGGCCACTTCGGCCCGCCGGCCCAGTCCGGCTCCGACAGGTGCAGGTAGGCGATCTTGCGCTGGGCGATTGCTCCGATCAGATACAGCGCCATCTCCTGCTGATCGGTTTCCGACAGGCCGTTGAACACGCCCAGCGGCGAGAGGCGGATGCCGACGTGCTCGGCGTCCCATTCCCCGATCACCGCGTCCAGCACCTCCAGCACCAGGCGCGCGCGGTTTTCCACGCTGCCGCCGTACTGGTCGGTGCGCACGTTGGCGGCCGGCGACAGGAACTGGTCCAGCAGGTAGCCGTGCGCGGCGTGGATTTCCACCAGGTCGAAGCCGGCGCGGCGGGCGTTGTCGGTGGCGCGGCGGAAGTCTTCGAGCAGATCCTCCACCTCCGCCGTTTCCAGCGCGCGCGGCTCGGTGGTCGGCACGCGGATCAGCTGGCCGTTGTCGTCGCGCACATTGGTATTGCTGTCGGCCTTGATCGCCGACGGCGCCACCGGCGCCTCGCCGTTCGGTTGCAGCACGTGGTGCGAGATGCGGCCGGTGTGCCACAGCTGGATGGCGATCTTGCCGCCCTCCGCGTGCACGGTGTCGGTCACCTGCCGCCAGGCCCGGACCTGCTCCTCGCTGTAGATGCCCGGCGCGCCGGCGTAGCCCTTGGCGGTGGGCGAGATATGGGTGCCCTCGTTGATGATCAGGCCGGCGCCGGCGCGCTGGCGGTAGTATTCGGCGGCGTGCGGGCCGGGGACGTCGCCCGGCTCGAGGTTGCGCAGGCGGGTCAGCGGCGCCATCAGCACGCGGTTGTTCAGCGTCACGGCGCCCAGGCGCAGCGGGGTGAGCAGTTTGTCGGCTTGCATGATCGTGTCCTTTCGGAAGGGGCGAGGTTTAGAGGTCGAATCCGAAGCCCTGGCGGCGGGCGACCGGGGCGGTGTCCGAGAAATACACGCGCTGGTAGTACTGCGCGGTGTTGGCCGACCAATCGAGGCCGTCTTCACGACCCTGTTGCTGCCAGTGGCGGGCCAGGGTCTGGTCGTAGGCGGCGATGCTGGCCGGCAGCGCGGCGGCGTCGTAGCGTTCGCGGTGGACGAAGCTCTCGCGCGGCAGGCGCGGCTTGATCGCGCCGTCGTCGCGGATGTGGCCCATGGCCACGCCGACCAGCGGGAAGGTTAGCTCGGGCAGCCCGAGCAGCTCGACCATCGCCTGCGGATTGCGGCGGATGCCGCCGATCGGTACCACGCCGAGGCCGGCCGAGCGCGCCGCGGTCATCAGGTTGCCCAGCGCGATGCCGGCGTCCACCGCCGCCACCGCGAAGCCTTCCACGCTGTGGTGGATCACCTGCTCGTGGCCGGCGTTTTCCACCCCGAGGCGGGTCTTGTAGAAATCGGCCACCAGGGTGACGAACACCGGCGCCTGGGCGATCCACGGCTGGCCGCCGGCCAGGTCGGCGATCTTCTGGCGGCGCTCGGCGTCCTCTACCACCACCAGCGACACCTGCTGGCCGTTGATCGAGCTCGGGCCTTTCCAGGCGGCGTCGAGGATGGCGTCCAGCAGCTCCGGGGCGATCGGCGTATCGAGATAGCTGCGCACGCTGCGGTGCTGGTGCATCAGTTCCAGGGTCGGGTTCATGCCGGATTCTCCAAACGAGTTAAGTAGACCGGTCGTCTACAAATCTGTCCAAAAAAACCTGCCGCAAGGCAGGCGGGGTAAAACCATGGCTCAGTGCGGGACCACCAGACGGCGCTTGGTATCGATCAGCAGCCGCTCCAGGCACGAGGGGTCGCGCAGCACCTTGACGCGCAGGGCAGCGCCGAGCCAGGCCGAGTAGAGCGCCTCGGCGAGCCCCTCGGCATCGTCCACCGGCGCCAGCGAGCCGTCGGCGACGGCGGCGCGGATGCCCTCGGCCAGGCGGGCGGTGACGCGGTTCATGCCGGCGATGAGCTGCTCGCGCATCGGCTCGGACAGGTCGCACACCTCGCCGGCCATCTTCACCACCAGGCAGCGCGACAGGTGCGGACCGGTGTTGGCGCAGTCCATCCAGCGCTGGAAATAGGCCAGCAGCCGCGTCCGGCCGGTGCCGTTGGCCGGATCGGTCAACAGCGCCCGCATCGTCGCGTCGTAGTTGTCGAAGTAACGCGCCAGCAATTCCACCCCGAAGTCTTCCTTCGATTCGAAGTAGTGATAGAACGAGCCCTTCGGCACGCCGGCGGTCTTCAACAGCTCGGTCAGGCCGAGCGCGGTGAAGCCCAGACCGTAGATCAGGTCTTCGCCGGTGCTGAGGATGTGCTCGCGGGTGTCGGGGTATGAACTGGGTCGTGCCATGGGGTGGATAATAATAGACCAGTCGTCTAGTTTCAAGCCGGGCACGCGAGGGTGTGGTTTTTTTGGGCTTGTTGTTCCTGTCTAGTAAAGTCGAAACAGCGTATCCGGCTGGTTGGCAGTGGGAGAATGGCAAGCCGAAGTGCTTGCGAGACCTGAGCAAGGAAGAGTTCATCTGGCTACCTCGTAACGCCGCCCCGCTAAGGCCTGGAATGAGGTGGATTTGCCCCATGGCCGTGCCGTCCGTGTTTTTCCTCTGAGCGCGCGATCTGTCTGCTCGCCGTGAGTAGGAAGAACTGGCTGTTCACCGACAACTGTCAAGCGACACGAGGATTTGACCCCCTGGCGACATCTGGAATTGACCCCCAGGGTTAATCAACTAGTTGATGTAATCGGTTCGGCCGTCGCCTTCTGCAGCAGGCCGCTCCGTCGTTTGTCGCGTAGCCGGTAACTATCTCCCCGGATCGTGACCACCTGGCTGTGATGCAGCAGCCGATCCAGGATGGCCGTTGCCGCCACTGCGTCACCAAACACTTGGCCCCATTCCCCCACCGGGCGGTTGCTGGTGATCAGTAGGCTTGCCCGCTCATAGCGCCGCGAGACCAGCTGGAAGAACAGGTGCGCTGCCGCCGGTTCCAGCGGCAGGTAGCCCAATTCATCGACGATCAGCAGCTTGGGTTTCGATAGCTGCAACAGCTTCTCCTCCAAGCGCCCATCGGCATGCGCCTTCGTCAGTCCAGCCATCAGAGACGCAGCAGAACTGAACAGCACCGTGTAACCCCGCTCTACCGCCTCACGCCCGAGTGCTACCGCCAAATGCGTCTTGCCGACTCCGGGCGGTCCCAGCAGCAACAACGCTTGACCGTGGCCAATCCAGCGCCCGGTGGCCAAATCCCGGACCTGGCCGGGATCAATCGACGGCTGCGCATCGAAGTCGAAGCCCTCCAGCGTGCGTACACAGGGGAATCGAGCCAGCTTCATCCCCATCTGGATGCGTCGCGTATCGCGCCGGGCCACCTCTCGCTCGGCCAGGAACAGCAGCGCTTCGCGCAGTGTCATTTGGGCACGGCTCGCTTCGTCCAGCAGGCTATCCAGCTGATCCCGGATCGCCGTCAAGTGCAGCCGGGTCAACAGTTCTTCCAGTCGGTCGGGTTCGATCATCACCAGCCCCCTCCGACCAATTCCTCATACTCTGCCAGCGGGCGCAGCAAAGCGCCGCCGTGTGGCGGGACCGGCTCGGATAGCGGCGGCACGACCCCAAGCAGATGGGCGCGGTCAATTTGCCGTCCGCGACTGCCGGCCAACTCGGCGTGATGCGCTACTTCCTGGCCGGCGTAATGGACCGTCACCGTGCCTGCTCGTACAGCGACCGTGACCATCTCGCCGATCAGCCGCCAGGGCACGCTGTAGGCATTAGTATCGAGCTCGACACAGCCTTCGGCATTGACGCGACGGATCAGCTCCCGCACTTGCAGGAACGGCACTATGCCGGCAACAGGACGCAGATGCGGACGTTCGCCGTCGAACCGCTCCTTGGGCGCCATGCCGGTCGTCCCGTGGATGCGGGTATCGGCCACCTCCCGCTGCCAGCGGGTCAAGTGAGCCTCCAATGCGGCCCAGCTCTCGAATGTGTAACCGGCGATAGCATTCTTCTTCACATAGCCAACGCCGTTCTCGGTCTTGCCCTTGGTGCGCGCACGGAACGGCGCGCAGGCCTTCACGCGCACATCCCAATGCCGGCAGAACGCCTCGAAGCGGCTGTTGAAGCGGACCTGCCGGGTCTGCATGTCGTGCTCGACCACGAGGGCCTTGGCGTTATCGATCAGCAGAGTCTGCACCCGTCCACCGAAGTGCTCGAACGCCGCTTCGATACCGCCAAACCAAGCACTCTGCCGTTCGTGACGGAATGGGCAAACAAAGCCACGGCGCGAGTAGCCAAGCGTCGCCACGAACAGGTACACACGCACCAGTTCGCCACCGATCTGGATGCGCACTTGGCCGAAGTCGATCTGCATCTGCTCGCCAGGAGCAGTCTCGAACCGGATCGTCGCTCGCCGGCTGGCTTCAAGCTCCTGCCGATATGGCCGGCAGGCGCGTTCAACGGTGCGCAGGCTGGTGGCAATACCGTGTTCCTTAGCCAGTAGCTGACGCACCACGTCGCAGTTGCCCTTGTGCGTTAGAAACTGCTCACGTAGCCAGGCCTCGTGCCCGGTGAGCACGCCGCTGCGTTGCGGCTGCTGGTATGGCACCGGGCCGCCGGCACGCAAATAGTGCCGCACGGTATTTCGGGCGATTCCCAGCGTCTTGGCAATCCGCTTCGCCCCCCAGCCGGATTGCCCCAGTCGAACGATTGCCGTTACTGCTTCCGGCTCCAACATCTCCCGTACTCCACAAACCTCACGGGGTACAGGATGACTCGCTGAATACTGCGTTTCCAACGACTGCCTCCTTGCAAACAAGGGGGTCAGTTCTTCGTGTCGCTAGGGGGTCAATTTACGATGTCGCCTGACAACAACGAACGGAAGGGCTGTCGGACGGCGGCAATTCGAAGCTCGCTGGCCGCCACAAAACTCAATGATCGGAATCTGGCCGTCTGGCTCAAAGAGACCAACGCTCTGCTTCCTGCTTGGCCGAGTCGCCTCATCGACAAACAGTTACCGCTCCAATTTCTGAATAACGGCCGGGCCGTGTAAGTAGGAGGAGGGACCGGGCGCTTAATAAATTTCCAGCCGGACGGAATAATCGGCAGCGGGGTTGCGTATACCGGATGACAGGGCTGGAAACCGTCCACCGTGTCCAACCACAAATTTATAAGGAGCCCCATATGAGCCGCCTCTACGCCCTGCCTGGGTTGTGTGCCCTGTTACTTGCCACTCAGACTTTGGCCGGGCAGCCGCCTGCTGCCTTTCACAACGGCGTGCTGGCCGATTCAACCGGCATGACCCTGTATGTGTTTAACAAAGACGTTTCCGCCGACGGCCGGAGCGTCTGCAATGGCCAGTGCGCCGCGCTATGGCCGCCGTTGGCTGCTGCTGAGCAGGATAAGGCGTACGACGACTTCAGCATCATCACCCGCGATGACGGTTCCAAACAATGGGCTTGGCGCGGCAAGCCACTCTACCGCTTCGCTCAGGACCAGGCGCCGGGCGAACAGAAGGGCGAGGGGGTCAAGCAACTGTGGTCCGTGGTTAAGCCCTAGGGCGGCCTCGTTTCGACAAGCCAAGGAGTCAAACGATGAAATGCCAGAACCTATGGGCTACGGCCCTGGTGTGCTGCACCTGGAATGCGGCGGCGGCACCACTGCCTTTCGACGGAGATATCCGCAACAACACTCTGGCTGTTAGTCCGGACGAGCGTATGGCGGTGGTTGGTAACAGCCAGACCGACCATCTGCTCGTCTACGACCTGCAGAGCGGTGTGCTCAAGGCCTCGCTGCTAGGCTTCGTCACCCCGCGTAACATCGTGTTCTCGCCCAATGGTGTGCATTTTTATGTGACCGATAGTAGCAAGGGCGTGCTGGAGCGCTGGAGTGCCCAGGCTCTGCGGCGCGAGGATAGCCTGGCGCTCGGGCCTGGCGCATTCGGCAGCGCGATCGACCGCCAGGGCCGCCGGCTGTACGTCAACAATCAGGCCAGTAGCACCGTCACCGTGGTCGATGTACCCGGCTGGCGGGCGGAGAAAATCATCACCGGTTTTGCCGGCCCCCGGCAGGGGGTTAAGCTGTCGCCGGATGACGACACGCTGTATGTCACTAACTTCCGTAATGACCTCCTGAGCCTGGTCGACACCGCCACCCTGTCGTTACGGGGCGAGATCGGCGGCTTCGACAAGATTCGCGCCATTTCTGTCAGTGCGGACGGCAAGCGTCTGTTCGCCGCCAACAGCGGCAGCGACACCTTGGCTGAGGTGGATACCGTCTCCCGGCGGATAGTGGCGACGGTCAGGGTTGGGCGGGATCCTTATGGGGCGGCCTTGCGCCCCGACGGTAAGGCCCTGTATGCCGGCAATTTGAAGAGCAATTCCTTGACTGAGGTGACGCTGCCGGATTTCAAGTCTGTGGCCGAGATCGGAGGCTTTCGTGGTCCACGGCAGGCAATCAGTTTCAGTCGTGACAGCAGACGGGCTTGGGTGCTCAACGAGGATCTGAGCTTGGCTGAAGTAGAGCTGGTGTCACGCAAGATTGTGCGGGAGCTCAAGCCATCGGCCAGTTGAGTCAGGAGGGCCAATTCCACCGGCTGCTGCTAGACAACCTGTCCCGACTACGTCGCTACGCGCGCGTGCTGGTGTTTGATGCCAGTTGTGCCGACGACCTGGTTCAGGACACGCTGGAGTTGGCGTGGCGCAGTTGGCGGCAATGGCAGCCAGGGACGGATGTCCGACCCTGGCTGTTTAGCATCATGCACAACCGCCATGTCGATGGGCAGCGACGTGCAGCCCGCGGCGTGGCACTGCCCGACGATGCCTTGGCCGAGCTGGCGGTGCCGCCGGCCCATGAGCGAGTACTCCTTATGCGGGATTTGGCCAATGCCCTTGCCCAATTGCCGGCCGAGCAGCGTGAGGTGCTGCTTCTGGTGGTGGTGGAGGAGATGCGCTATCAAGACGCGGCTCAGGCGCTGGGCATTCCCGTGGGAACGGTGATGTCCCGTCTGAACCGGGGGCGCGAGCGGTTGCGCCAGTTGATGGATGGGCGAGGAGACATGGAAGGATATGACTGAACCGAGTGAACAGATGCTGCAAGCCTATCTGGACGGTGAGCTACCGGTACACCAGATCGCGTGGGTAGAGGCATGGGTCGCGGCACATCCGGCGGTCGCGGGGCGGTTGGCGAGGTTACGGCGGCAGGATGAAGCACTGCGGCAGCTGTTGCGCTTGCCGGAATCCGAGCCGATGCCACTGGGGCTGTTGGATGCGGCGAAGCCACCCGGTCGACGAGACCGGCACGCTTGGCTGCGCCAGGCCATGGCCGCCAGTCTGGTGTTTGCGCTGGGAGTGGGCGGTGGCTGGTACGGGCAGTCCTACCTGCGACAAGCGGTGCAGGTGCCGGACGGTGCTTATGTCGCCGACAACCTGCCGAGGCAAGCCGCTATGGCTCACGTGGTCTACAGCCCCGACATCCGGCGGCCGGTGGAGATAGGGGCAGAGCAGGAGGGGCAGCTGGTGGCCTGGCTATCCCGGCGCATGCATAGCCGGATCGAGCCGCCCAAGCTGGCGGCGGCGGGTTATGAACTGATTGGTGGCCGGCTGCTGCCGGGTAGTCAGGGGCCGGTTGCGCAGTTCATGTACCACGACGTGGCCGGCCAGCGGATGACGCTGTACGTGGCGACGGAGACGCGGCCCCGTGCGGACGAGGGCTTCCGCTTCACCAGCCAGGGTCCAGTGAATGTCTATTACTGGTGGGGCAACGGTTTCGGCTACGCTCTGTCCGCCGGCATGCCGCGCGACAAGCTTTTGGCGTTGGCGGAACGGGTGCATCTTCAACTGAAAGAGGGGTGCGGCGGGCGCTGCTAGAGGCTGCCCGTGACCGGAATACGCGCCATCTTCTCCGCCGCCGACAGCTTGCTGCCGATTGGGGGCGTCATGCGACTAACGGGGGGCTCGTTCATCGCTCAGCCCCGGTAGTAGCGTTGCGGCACGAACGGCGTTTTGGCAACTTCGATCGCCACCGGCCTTCCGCCCGAGGGCGTCAGGTTGAAGTCGGAAGGGGAACCAGGCGGCACATTGCGCACCGCCTGACCGGTTCGTCAGCCCGGGCCGCTTAGTCCTGATAGGCCGTCAGCGGAGGGCAGCTGCACACCAGGTTGCGATCGCCGAACACATTGTCGACACGCCCCACCGGCGGCCAGTACTTGCTGCCGTGGTCACGCTCGATGCCGCGAGGGAACACCGCCTGCTCGCGGCTGTAGCTGTGTGTCCACTCGCCGACGAGCGCCGCCGCGGTATGTGGCGCGTGCTTCAGGGGGTTGTCCTCCCGGTCGAGGCGGCCTTCTTCCACGGCGCGGATTTCCTCGCGGATCGTCACCATCGCCTCGATGAAGCGGTCGAGCTCTGCCTTCGACTCCGACTCGGTCGGCTCGATCATCAGCGTGCCGGCCACCGGGAACGACATGGTCGGCGCGTGGAAACCAAAATCCATCAGACGCTTGGCGACATCCTCGCCCGAAATCCCGGTCGCGTCCTTGAGCGGCCGCAGATCGACGATGCACTCGTGCGCCACACGGTCGTTGGGGCCGGTATAGAGGATCGGGTAGTGCGGCGCGAGCCGGGTCGCGATGTAGTTGGCGTTGAGAATCGCCGCCTCGGTTGCGTGCTTGAGACCTGCCGCGCCCATCAGTGTGATGTAGCTCCAGGTGATCGGCAGGATGCTGGCACTGCCGTAGGGGGCCGCCGACACCGCACCGCCTCCCGCCAGTTCGCCCGTCTTGTGGCCAGGCAGGAAGGGGGCGAGGTGGGACTTCACGCCGATCGGACCGACACCCGGACCGCCGCCGCCATGCGGGATGCAGAAGGTCTTGTGCAGGTTGAGGTGCGACACGTCTCCGCCGAAAGAACCCGGCTGGGCGAGGCCGACCAGCGCGTTCATGTTGGCGCCGTCGATGTAGACCTGGCCACCGTGGGTGTGGACGATGTCGCAAATTTCGCGCACCCGCTCCTCGAATACCCCATGGGTGGACGGGTAGGTGATCATGATCGCGGCGAGCTTGTCGCTGTGTTGCTCGGCCTTGGCCTGGAGGTCGTCGACATCGATGTTGCCAGCGGTATCGCAGGCAACCACGACCACCCTCATGTTCACCATCTGCGCCGACGCCGGGTTGGTGCCGTGCGCCGACGAGGGAATCAGGCAGACGTCGCGTTGCCCCTCGCCGCGGCTGGCATGATAGGCGCGGATCGCCAACAGGCCGGCGTACTCGCCCTGCGAGCCGGCGTTCGGCTGCAGCGATACCGCGTCATAGCCGGTGATGGCGCACAGCATGGCTTCCAGTTCGCGCGTCAATTCGTGGTAGCCCGCGGCCTGGTCCTGCGGCGCGAACGGGTGCAGGTTGCCGAACTCGGGCCAGGTCACCGGGATCATCTCGGTGGTGGCGTTGAGCTTCATCGTGCAGCTGCCCAGCGGGATCATGGTGCGATCGAGCGCCAGGTCCTTGTCGGCGAGGCGGCGCAGGTAGCGCAGCATCCCGGTCTCCGACTGATAGTGGTGGAATACCGGATGGCTGAGGATGTCGCCGCGGCGCAGCAGGGCAGGGGGAATGGCCTCGGTCACGCCGGCCTCGATCTCGGCAAAGTCCGGGATGGCGTTGCCCAGCGCGAAGATCGACCACAGACTCTGCACATCGGCAGCGGTCGTCGTTTCATCCAACGTGATGCCGATCTCGGTAGCGCTGATATGACGCAGGTTGATCGACTGGGTACGCGCCAGCGTATGCAACACCTCGGTGCGGTTGCCGCTGTCGATGCGCAGGGTGTCGAAGAAGTTTTCGGTCGGCACCTTGTAGCCCAGGCGGCGCAGGCCTTCGGCCAACACGGCGGTCAGCCGGTGCACCCGCCGTGCGATCGTCTTCAGGCCCTCGGCCCCGTGATAGCAGGCGTACAGCCCGGCCATGATGGCCAATAGCGCCTGGGCGGTGCAGATGTTGCTGGTGGCTTTCTCGCGGCGGATATGCTGTTCGCGCGTCTGCATCGCCAGGCGCAGGGCCGGGCGGCCGTGGCTGTCCAGCGACACGCCGACCAGACGGCCGGGCATGCTGCGTTTGAAGTCGTCGCGGGTGGCGAAGTAGGCCGCATGCGGCCCGCCAAAGCCCATCGGCACACCGAAGCGCTGGGTGCTGCCCACCGCCACATCGGCACCGAACGCCCCCGGAGGGAGCAACAGCGTCAGTGCCAGCAGATCGGCGGCCACCACCACCAAGGCGCCGTTGGCGTGGGCGGTCTCGGTCACGCTGCGATAGTCGATCAGATCGCCGTGGCTGCCCGGGTATTGCAGCAGCACGCCGAAACCATCGAAGCCGGCAAGGTCGCGACGTGGATCACCGGTCACCACCTCGATGCCCAGCGGTTCGGCACGGGTACGCACCACTTCGATGGTCTGCGGATGACAATCGCGCGCCACGAAGAACGCGGGGCTCTTCGACTTCGCCAGGCGCTGGCAGAACGTCATCGCCTCGGCGGCGGCGGTGGCTTCGTCGAGCATCGAGGCGTTGGCGATGTCGAGCCCGGTCAGGTCCGACACCATGGTCTGGAAATTGAGCAGCGCTTCCAGCCGGCCTTGCGAGATTTCCGGCTGGTACGGGGTATAGGCGGTGTACCAGGCCGGGTTTTCCAGCACGTTGCGCAAAATCACCGTAGGGGTGTGGGTGCCGTAGTAGCCCATGCCGATATACGACTTCATCACCTTGTTGCGCTTGGCGATGTTGGCGAGCCGCGCCAGCGTCTCGGCTTCGCTATGCCCTTCGCCGAGCTTGAGCGCGGTCGTCAGACGGATGCTCGCGGGAACCACCTCGTCCATCAGCGCGGCGACGGACGACACGCCCAGCGTGGCCAGCATGGCCTGTTGTTCGCTGGTGTCGGGGCCGATATGGCGGCGCTGGAACAGTTCACGCTGCTCCAGCGTGGAAAACGGAATCATTGGGGTGCTCATGGCAGTCCTCCTGGCAGTCAGCTCAAGTCGCCCAGCAGTTGCCGGTAGCCGGTCTCGTCGAGCAGACCATCCAGTGCCGAAGCATCGTCAAGCTTGATGCGGAAGATCCAACCATCGGTCTGCGGCGCGTGGTTGATGAGCGACGGCTCGGTTTGCAGTGCTGGGTTGACTTCAAGCACGCTGCCGGCGAGCGGCATTGTGATCTCACCGGCGGCCTTGACCGATTCGATGGTGGCCGCTTCGCTGTCGGCGGCGAACTCGTCGCCCACGTTTGGCAGCTGCACGAAGACGATGTCACCCAGCTGTTGTTGGGCGAAGTCGGTGATGCCGACAGTGACGCTGCCGTCGCGCTCGAGGCGCAACCATTCGTGGGATTCGGTGAATCTGACTTGGCTCATGTATCTCTCCTGACTCGGTTCGTATGCGGATAAGGCCGACATAACGGTCAGGACAAACACAGCAAGCAGGAGGAATGCAAAGGCTTCCGAGCTAGGGCGCTGGCCTGAACCTGAAACGTCAGCTGCGCCCCCTCTGTCCCTTTGCCTGAGAGATTATGGTGGCTCACACAGGCAAGCCACCTTCCTTCGGCGAGGCCGTCGCCCGCTCACGGTGCGATGCCTTCTCTCCAGAGAGCCCGTCCAAGCAGCAGTCCTTTTGCCTGAGAGTTTCTGGGGCGATACCCCTTCGGCGCCGCCATGACCAGGCGGTCTCTCCTGCTAGCTTGCTAAGGCTTTTTTCAAACTACTGGGCCTGCTCGTCGGCTGTCAAGCCGAAAAAAATCTCCCCCCTGGGCCCCGGCAGGGACGGGCGCTCTGCCGGAATTTTCCTATCCCTGCTCGATGACGGCGGGTGGACAGCTAGCCAGCAGTTCGTCGATGAACACCCGCAGCACCGCCGGTTGCGAGGCGCCGCGCCGCGTGATGGCGGTAAAAGGCCACCGGGAGCTGAAGCGGGCGGGATCGATCTGGCGCATCTCGCCGCTCTTGACCCAGCGGGCGGCGTAGTGGACCGGCAAAAACCCGACGTAGGCCCCGGACAGGATGAGGATGGCCTGGGCTTCGACGTTGTCGACGGTGGCGGTGGCCTTGCTGACCCGGAGCAACTGCAGGTCGCGCTGCTGCAGATAGCCTCGGGCCACGATGTGGCTCTCCCCGATGCGCCGGAACAGCTCGTCCTCGCTGGGCGGCTGCTCGTACAGCGGGCTGTAACGGCCGCAATACAGGCCATCGGGTTCATCGTAGAGCGGCATGTAGGCGAGGCCGGGAACCCGTAGCGGAAAATGCCCGATGGCGATGTGCAGGCGCCCGTCGAGCACGCGCGCCTCCAGCTCGGCCGGGGTGCCGATGTAGACGTCGAGCTGCACGTCGTGACCGCGCGACACGAACTGCCGCAAGGTCTTGGGCAGGGGCGACTCTGCGTCGGTGATGGTGTTGTCGATGATGCCCAGGTAGAGCCGTCCGGAGATGCGCTGCTTCAGCGCATTGGTGTCCATGCAGAACGACTCCACCGCCAACAGCAGCCGCTGTGCGGCCTCGTAGGTGGCGACACCGTGCTCCGTCAGGCGAAAGCCGCCGCGGCCCCGCTCGCACAGCGTCACCCCAAGGCGGGTTTCGAGATTGTTCATCTGTTCGCTGATGGTCGACTGGCTGCTGTTCAAGGCCGCCTGCGCGGCGGAAAAGCCGCCGCATTTGACGATGGTCATGAAGACCCTGAGCAGTTTCAGGTCGACGTCCTGGAGCTGGTTCACCGCTTTTTTCCCCCCGAGAATCACATCGGAAATTCCGATTTGAAGATCTGATCTTTCTTATTTTTTCGGCCCGCTTCTTTCCCCATAGTCACTCAAAAGGCAGGGCGTACTCAAGCCCGGCCTTCACTGTCACAGACCATGTGGAGACGTTGAAATGCAGAATAACGGGTATGAAACGGGCCGTCTGAATTTGCCGTTCGTGGGCCATTGCACCTTCGCCAAATCGGCGGTTTGTCTCGACTGGGACCGCATCGACGCCGACGTGGCGATCCTCGGTGCTCCCAACGACATGGGCACGCAGTGGCGCTCGGGCGCCCGCTTCGGTCCGCGCGGCATCCGCGAAGCATCGACGCTGTTTTCGTTCGGCCACGCCGGCGCCTACGACCACGAAGACGACGTGATGTACCTCACCCAGGAGGACGTGCGCATGGTGGACGTGGGCGATGCTGACATCGTCCATACCGACATGGCCAGCAGCAACGCCAACATCGAGTTCGCGGTGCGCAAGATTCTCGAATCGGGCGCGATGCCGGTGGTGCTGGGCGGCGACCACTCGATCCACGCCCCGGTGATCAAGGCCTACGAAGGCCGCGGGCCGATCCACATCATTCATTTCGACGCCCACCTCGACTTCGTCGACGAGCGCCACGGCGTGCGCTATGGCCACGGCAACCCGCTGCGCCGCGCCTCCGAGATGGATCACATCGCCGGCATGACCCAGCTGGGCATCCGCAACGTGTCGTCGTCGAATCGTGCCGACTACGACGCGGCACGCGCGGCCGGCTCCCACATCCTGTCGGTACGCGACGTGCGCCGCCTCGGCACCGAGGGCGTGCTGGCGCAGATTCCGGAGAGCGCAGCCTACTACATCACCATCGATATCGACGGCTTCGATCCGTCCATCGCGCCGGGCACCGGCACGCCCAGCCACGGCGGCTTCCAGTACTACGAGGTGCTGGAAATCATCCAGGCGCTCGCCAAGCGCAGCCAGGGCCGCATCGTCGGCATGGACCTGGTCGAGGTGGCGCCGGCCTACGATCCGGCCGGACTGACCTCGATCCTGGCGGCGCAGCTGCTGTTGAACAGCATCGGCTTCATCTTCCACGAACGCACCCAGGCCAAGGCGCGACGTTGATCCCACCAGCGCCAGAGCCCCATTCAGACCAAGCCCGACACCACGATGCGGGCGGAGAAACTCAGGAGAAACCTCATGGATAGCAGTGTTGCGCAGTACCTGGAACGATACGGCGTGTCGGAGGCGACGCGACGCTTCCTCGCCAAACCGCAGAAGATGTTCATCGACGGTCAGTGGCTGGACAGCAGCGACGGCCAGACCTTCGCCGTGATCGAGCCGTCGACCGAAGGTCTGATCACGCGCGTGCCGTCTGGCACCAGCGCCGACCTCGACCGCGCGGTCGCGGCGGCGCGCCGCCAGTTCGACGGCGGCGAATGGCGCCGCCTCAAGCCGCTCGAACGCGAACGCCTGCTGCATCGGCTGGCCGACCTGATCGAGGCCAACGCCACCGAACTCGCCGAGCTGGAGGCGATCGACATGGGCAAGTCGGTGTCGCAGGCGCGCGACGTCGACATCCAGGGCACCATCGACACCTTCCGCTACTTCGCCGGCTGGGCCTCCAAGCTGCATGGCCGCACCGTCGAACCGTCCTTGCCCGGCAACTACCTGGCCTATACCCGCAAGGAGCCGATCGGGGTGGTCGGCGCCATCGTGCCGTGGAACTTCCCGCTGCAGACCATGGCGTGGAAGCTCGCCGCCGCGCTCGCCGTCGGTTGCACCACGGTGGTCAAGCCGGCCGAGCTGACGTCGCTCTCCACGCTGCGTTTCGCCGAGCTGGTGCAGGAAGCCGGCATCCCCGGCGGCGTGGTCAACATCGTGACCGGACGCGGCAGCGTAGTCGGCGCGGCGATGGCGACGCATCCCGGCATCAACAAGCTGACCTTCACCGGCTCCACCCCGGTGGGGCGCAATGTTGGCCGAAGCGCCGTCGATCAGCTCAAGCGCGTCACGCTCGAACTGGGCGGCAAGTCGCCGGTACTGGTGCTGGAGGACGCCGACCTCACGGCAGCGGCGCGCGCCGTGGCCAACGGCGTATTCTTCAACTCGGGACAGGTGTGCGACGCCGGCACCCGCGCCTACGTGCACCGCAGCGTCTACGAGCGTTTCCTGGAGGAACTGGTCGCCTACACCCGCACCCTGAAAATCGCCCCCGGCCTCGATCCGGACTGTTTCATCAGCCCGCTGGTATCGGCGCAGCAGAAGGATACGGTGATGTCCTACATCGAGGCAGGACGGCGCGAAGGCGCCCAGCTGGTGCACGGCGGCAAGGCACTGGAAGGGCCGGGTTATTTCGTCGAGCCGACCATCTTCGCGCACTGTCGCAGTGATATGAGTATCGTGCGCGAGGAGATCTTCGGTCCGGTACTGGTCACCACGCCGTTCGACGACATCGAGGATGCCCTGGCGCAGGCGAACGACTCGCCGTTCGGGCTGGCGGCCGCGATCTACTCCAACGATCTGGGGCGCGTGCACAGCCTGATCCCGCGCCTGGCCGCCGGTTCGGTGTACGTCAACGCGCACAGCACCATCGACCCGGCGATGCCGTTCGGCGGCTTCAAGGAGTCCGGTTTCGGCAAGGACCTCGGCCCGGAACAGCTGGATTACCTGATGGAGACCAAAGCCGTCTGGATCACGCTGCCGTAAGCGACCGGGGCGGGCCGTGTCACGCCCCCCCCTCCGCAACGGTCAAATCATCTGGTTTCAGTGTGACTGGCGCCGCCAGAAAAAATACAGAGGAGAACACTGATGAACACCATGCAAGACAAGGAACGCGCAGAAGACCTGGAGCGGCGCATCCGCTGCTACGAGGAACTGGAAGCGGAAGTGCAGTGGCCCGGGGCCATGAGTGCGGCAGATTACCTGGCAGCCTTGCTGCTGACGGTGGGTCTGGTGGTGACTTGCTACCTGTGGGGAGTGTGAGCCATGTCGAACAAGCGTGAAAACGAATTCCGCCTGGCGGCGGAACGTGGCGATACCCCGCTGCTGCCCAAGGAGCGCATCTGGGGTTTCTGGGAATTCACCTATGCCAACTCGGCGCTGGCGATCGCCACCTGGGCTTTCCTGATCGGCGGCGCCACGGCGCTGTTCGTCGGCCCGAAGGAAGGGATTGCCGCCATCATCATCGGCAACATCCTGGGCGTGATGTTGGTGGCGCTGCCCACCTGTCTGCCCAGCGGCCGCTACGGACTGGAGCAATTCACCTTCCTGCGCAGCGTATTCGGCGGCAACGGCAGCCGGCTGGTGTATGTGCTGGCGGTGGTATTCCTGACCATGGGCTGGCTGGCGGTGCTGGGCATGATGTTCGGCCGCTCGGTGGACGGCCTGATTGCCCTTGTTGAGTCCCATCCGGCCGCGCCCAACGGGCCGCTGGCGCTGGCGCTGGCCTTCTTTTCCATCGTGCTGACCGGCTGGGTGGTGGCCAAGGGGCCGACCTCGATCAAGTTCTTCAACATGATCGTGGCCCCGGCACTGGTCATCCTGATGCTGGGCATGCTGTGGATGATCTTCCAGAAACACGGCTTTGCTGAACTGATGGCCATGCCGGCGCTGGAGCCGCCGACCGACAGCAAGCACCTGAACTTCATGATCGCAGTGGAAGTGAACATGGCGGCCGGTTTCTCCTGGTGGCCCTACCTCGGCAACCTGGCCCGGCTGAGCAAGAACGAGCGCACGTCGTTCTGGCCGAACGTGGTGGGTATCTTCGGTGCCGCCTCGCTGGGCGAGATCGTCGGCCTGCTGGGCGCCGCCTCGATGGGTAACAGCGATCCTACCATCTGGATGACCACGATAGGCGGCATGGTGGTCGGGGTGATCGCGCTGGGCTTCATTGCCTTCGCCAACGTCACCAGCATGGTCAACATCCTGTACACCTCCATCGTCGGCCTGCGCCAGATCGCCTGGGACAGCCTGCGTGCGATGAAATGGGAGCTATTGGTGGTGCTGTTCTGCGTGATCCCGGCGGCCATCGTGATATTTACACCGGGCATCTATGACGGCTTCTTCATCTTCCTGGTATGGACCTCGGCCCTGAACAGCGCGCTGTCCGGCATCGGCATCGCCGACTACTTCCTGCTGCGCCGTCAGCGCGTCAGCCTGCGCAGCGTGTTCGCCGCCGAAGAGGACACGCCGTTCCGCTTCTGGCGCGGCTTCAACCCGGTGGCGCTGCTGGCGCTGCTGGCGGGTTTCCTGGTCTACGTCGTCATCTTCAACCCGCAAACCCTGGCCAGTTCTCCTGCCTTCAGCGTGCTGTCGGCATCGCTGCCGTCCTGCGTGGTGGCCGGGATCGTGCACTACCTGTTGACCCGTCTGTTCGTGATCCCGCAGGGTCACGGCGATTACCAGCCGGCAGTGGCCGCGAGCCTCAAGGTTGGCCGCAGCGGCGCCGTCAATCGCTAGCCGGGAGAGAAAGATCATGGAACATACTTTCGATTACATCATCGTGGGGGCAGGTTCCGCTGGCTGCGTGCTGGCCAGTCGCCTGACCGAAGACCCGAACGTCAGCGTGCTGGTGCTGGAGTACGGCGGCAGCGACAAGAGCGTCATCATCCAGATGCCGAGCGCGTTCTCCCTGCCGATGAACACCAAGAAGTACAACTGGCACTACGAAACCGCCGCCGAACCCCACCTCGACGGCCGTCGGCTGCATTGCCCGCGCGGCAAGGTGCTGGGCGGCTCCTCGTCGATCAACGGCCTGGTGTACATCCGCGGCCATGCCTACGACTTCGACGAATGGGAGTCGCTGGGGGCCAAGGGCTGGGGCTACCGCCATTGCCTGCCGTACTTCAAGCGCGCCGAGAGCTTCAAGTTCGGCGGCGACGACTACCGCGGTGGCAACGGCCCCTTGGCCACCAACAACGGCAACAACATGCAGAACCCGCTGTACGGCGCCTGGGTGGAGGCCGGCGCCCAGGCCGGCTACATCAAGACCGCGGACTGCAACGGTTACATGCAGGAAGGCTTCGGCGCGATGCACATGACGGTGAAGAACGGCGTGCGCTGGTCCACCGCCAACGCCTACCTGCGCCCGGCGATGCAGCGCCCGAACCTGACCGTCATCACCCACGCCATGACGCGGCAGATCCTCCTGGAAGGCAAGCGCGCGGTCGGCGTCACCTACGACCAGAACGGCGTCACCCATACCGTGTGCTGCCGCCGCGAGGTACTGGTGTCGTCCGGGCCGATCGGCTCGCCGCATCTGCTGCAGCGTTCCGGCATCGGTCCGGCCAAGGTGCTGAAGAAGGCCGGCATCGAGGTCAAGCACGACCTGCCGGGGGTTGGGGAGAACCTGCAGGATCACTCGGAAATCTACATCCAGTTCGCCTGCAAGGAGCCGGTGACGCTCAACGGCAAGATGAGCCTGTGGGGCAAGGCGCTGATCGGCCTGCGCTGGCTGCTGTTCAAGGACGGCCTGGGCGCCAGCAACCACTTCGAGGCGGGCGGCTTCATCCGCTCCGAAGCCGGCCTGCGCTGGCCCGACATCCAGTTCCACTTCCTGCCGGCGGCGATGCGCTACGACGGGGACAAGCCGTTCAAGGGGCACGGTTTCATGGTGCTGACCGGGCCGAACAAGCCCAAGAGCCGCGGCCACGTGCACGTGGTGTCGCCCGACCCCTACGTTCATCCGGAAATCCGCTTCAACTACCTGGAGAGCGAAGAGGATCGGGAAGGCTTCCGCCGCTGCGTGCGCCTGACGCGCGAGATCATCGGCCAGCCGGCCATGGACCGATACCGCGGGGTTGAACTGGCGCCGGGGCCGGAGGTGCAGACCGACGACGAGATCGACGCCTTCGTGCGCGCCAACATGGAAAGCACCATGCACCCGTGCGGCTCCTGCCGCATGGGCGAGGACGACATGGCGGTGGTCGATTCCGAGCTGCGCGTACGCGGCATCGAAGGCCTGCGCGTGATCGACTCCTCGGTGTTCCCGACCGAGCCCAACGGCAACCTCAACGCGCCGACCATCATGCTGGCCGAACGCGCCGCCGACCTGGTGCGCGGCCGCCAGCCACTGCCGCCGGCCGAGGTGCCGGTGGGCCTCGCCGAGGGATGGCAATCCCGCCAGCGCACCAAGGCCCCCCTGCGCAAGGTCGCCGTTTGACCTGACCTCCCGCCAACGGCCCGGCACGGTTTTCCGTGTCGGGCCGTTGGCCTATTGGGGAACGTGCCCAACGGGGAGCGGCACGGCGGGAGCCTTGCATCGTTTCCGATCTCCCTATCCCGGCGGCCCGGCCATTCGCCAACGACCGCCCGTTCCTCGCGCTCCCGCTATATGGTGTCCCCGCTGCCTTGCTGTCGCGACAGCGGTGGGTAGACGGCCGAAAACACCATGGCCCCGCCGTGGCGGGGCCATGGTGTCGGGTCTGTCGACGCGGGGCTCAGGAGTGGCCGGCCCCGCCGTGCAACCGCGCCAGCGCTTTTTGCTTGATTCTGGCCAGGGTCTGGTGGACAAAGGCCATCTGATCGATGGCATCGTCGATTTCCCGGGATAGCCGCGCCGCCAAGTCATGGCTCGGCAGCGGCGTTTCGCTCATCTCGCGCCAGGGAATCAACGGGTCCGGGCCTTCGCCGTCGTGGCGGAAGGGGGGGGCGTAATAATCCACCTCTTCTTCCAACCCATAGGCCAGCACCTGCGGCGCTCCGTCCCCCAGGCACAGCAGCCGGGTCAGCAAGGCCTCGAACGGCAGGTCGCCCTGACCGGATTTGCAGGCCAGATGCCCCTGCCCGGTGGCCTCCCTGACAATCTTGGCGTCCTTGATATGGACCTCGGTCACATACGGTGACATGGTTTCCAGCGCCATTAGCGGGTCTTCGTTGGCATTGATCATGTTGGCGAAGTCGAACAGGATCGACAGCCTATCCCAGCCGCTGCTCTCGACCAGGGCCACCAGCTCGTGGCTTTTCAGATCCTCGTGCTGCTCGATGGTGAAGCGCAGGCCGCTCTCGCCATAGCGCGCCTTCATGTACTGGATATCCGCCGCGACCCGGCGCATCACCTCGCTCAGATGGCCCTCGTAGCGCGGGTAGAAGCGTACCGACGTGGCCCCGGTGTGCCGGGCGATGCGTACCGCCTCGTCGATGTCGTGCGCTTCGGACGAGCTGGTCTCGATATGGACCTCCAGGCCAAACGCCTTGGCCTGGCCGCCAAAGTCGTGCAGGCAATCCAGCGAGGCGTAGCGCAGCGACTGCTCCTCACCGTCCACCACGTGAATCTTGACCCCGCGCAGGGCATGATGGTGGGCAATCTCCAGCAGCTGTTGCGGTCGTATCTTGCCGCAGCGCATGTTCAGGTGAAACGCATAGGCGTGCAGATACAGCGGAATGGCGTCGATCCTCTCGATGATCTTGGCCGCTTCGTCCGTGCTTAACATAAATCGGTCTCCGGTTTTGTGCTGTCGTTGAGGGTAGCCACTGGCCCGTACCTTCATTCCGCCGCCACTTGCTGCTCCAGGATGGGGTAGGCCGTGGCGCAAATATGCGAATGGATGCGCTTCAGGTCGCGCAGTACATCGAGATGCAGCGAGCTGGACAGGATGCTTTCGGGGCGTCCGTCGCGCAGCCGCAGCAGGTGCTTGTCGGCACCCTCCCGTTCCAGGTCACGCACCGTCACCTTATCGTCGAGAATACGCTCGGCGGTTTTCACGCAGCTCGACACAAAGGCGGCTTGGGCGCGGTGAAAACTGTCCAGCACCTGCTCGTGGAGGGCGAGCAGTTCCGCCGCGCCTTCTTCCGAAAAGCGCAGCTTGCCCTTGATCTTCTTCGCGGCCAGTTCCATCAGGTTCTTGTCGACGATGTCGCCGATGTGCTCCATGTTGATGACGAAGGACATGATCGCCATGGCGCGGCGGCCGTCGGCGGGCTCCAACCCCTCGCGCGTCACCGCCGTCACGTAGAGCTTGATGGCTTCGTGCAGCCGGTCCACGGCGTCGTCGCGGCGCACCACTTCGGACACCATGCGGCGGTCATCACCCAACAGGGCGGGAATGCTCCGCCGCAGCATGTCCTCGACCACGTCCCCCATGTGCAGCGCCTCGCGCGTAGCGCAGGCGAGCGCCACCGAGGGCGAGCCGATGGCGGAGGGGTCGAGGTAGCGTGGCGCATCCGGGCTTTCGGCCTGGCGGTTGTCGGGAAACAGCCGTTCCAGCAGCTCGGCCAGCGGTCCCAGCAGGCCGATGAAGACCACCGCGATGGCCAGGTTGAGCAGGGTATGGACATGGGCGATCAGATGGCTGGCATCGCTCGACCAGCCCGAAAGCAGGTCGGCCAATAACGATACCAACGGCAGCAAGGCCAAGCAGACCCCGCCACGTAGCAGCAGGTTGCCGGTGGGCAGGCGTTTGCGCACGTTGTCGTTGCCCTTGGCCCCCTCGACGTAAGGGTTGAGCGCGCTGCCGATATTGGCCCCCAGCACCATCGCCAGTGCGCTATCCAGCGGCATGGCATGGGCACCGGCCAGCGACATCACGAACAGCACCACCGGGGTACTGGAATGCGCGCACCAGGTCAACAACGCGGCAAGGCCCGCCGTCAGCAGCGGCTGCCCTGTTAGCACACCGAGAATGCTGCGCACCGCCGGCGCCGTTTCCGCCTGGCGCATGGTGCCCACCAGCAGCGCCAAGGCCAGCAGCATCAGGCCGAGGCCGATCAGTGCCCGGCCGATATTGCCGTGCTGCGACCCCTTGCCTCGCTCGAACAGCGCCATACCCGCCACCAGACAGGCCGGCGACAGCCAGCTCAGGTCGAGCGAGAACGCCTGCACGATCAGCGTCGAGCCGACATTGGCCCCCAGCATGATCGCCAGGCCGGTCACCGGCGTCATCAGCTTGCGCGCGGCAAAGGCCGAGGCAATCAGCCCGGTGGCGGTGCTGCTCTGCAGGACGGCGGTGACGCCCAGGCCCGCCAAGAACGCCTTGAAGCGGTTACTGAGACTGCCGGCCATCACCTGGCGCAGGCCGGCGCCACAGGCCCGCATGATGCCGGATTCCACCATGTGCAGACCCCAGGTCAGCAGGGCGACGCCACCGGCCAGGTGCAACAAAACGAGAAACATCCTTCCCTCCTGAACATACGGTGACGGGTGGAGTGGGCGCCGCAGCGCGCGCACCGTCGCGGCGCGCGTTCATTCTGGGTGTAGGGAGAGTCGCCCTGCCCCGGTGCGATGCGCAGACCGGGGCCGGGCTGGCGCTCAGGCCTGCTCGACAGCGTGCTGCCACGCCAGCACCGACCAGCCCCGCTCCTGGGCCACCTGGCGCAGCGTCGCGTCCGGGTTGATGGCGTGCTTGTGCTCGACGGCCTCTAGCAGGGGAACGTCGTTGAGCGAATCGCTGTAGCCGAAGCTGCCGTGCAGGCTTTCACCCTCGTCCTCCAGCCATTGCCGCAGCCGGGTCACCTTGCCGTCACGGTAACTGAGCACACCATGGGTCTGCCCGGTGTAGATGCCGTCGGCGGTCTCCAGCATGATGCCGATCGAATCGGCGACGCCCAGGCGCTCGGCGATGGCGCTCACCAGGTGTTCACCAGTAGCCGAGATGATGAGCAGCCGGTCCTGCCGCTCGCGGTGCCACTCCAGACGCCGCAGCGCCTGCGGAAAGATGCGTGGCAGGATGACGTCGTCGACAAACTCGGTGAGCCAGCCCTGTACCGTCGCCATGCTCACGCCGCGTAGCGGGATAAGGGCGAAACGCATGTACTCGTGCATGTCCACCCGGCCATCGCGGTAGGCCTGCAGCAGCTCGGCTTCGCGCGGCAGCATCTCGGCCGGCGCCAGCCCGCGCTCGACCAGGTGGTGCAGCCACAGGTTGGCACTGTCGCCGTCTACCAGCGTGTCGTCCATATCGAAGATTCCCAGTGCCATCTCAGTGCACCTCCCGCATTTGTTGTTGATCGATCATCAGGTTTACCTCGGTGCCGGCGGCCAGCAGGTCTTCCGAGCGGCGGTTCAGCTGGTCTACCTGCAGGGTGATGCCGTGGGCCTGCACCTGATAGCGGATGACGTTGCCCAGCAGCTGGTGCTGGCGGATGGTGGCCGGCAGTGGCGTGCCCTGGTGCGCCGGGTAGGCCTGCCCCGGCGTGAAAATCTGGATGGCCTCCGGGCGGATGGCCAGATGGCCGCGGGTTTCCAGCTGCAGCAGGCGGCTGGCTTCGGTGGGTGTCAGCAGGTTGTAGCTGCCCATGAAGCGCGCCACGAACTCGGTGGCCGGGCGGGTGTAGATCATTTCGGCCGAGCCTTCCTGCACGATACGCCCCTGATCCATCACAAAGATGCGGTCGGACATGGTCAGGGCTTCTTCCTGATCATGGGTAACAAACACCGTGGTCAGGCCCAGGCGTTGCTGGATGTCGCGGATTTGCTCACGCAGCGATTTGCGGATGCGGGCATCCAGCGCCGACAGGGGTTCATCCAGCAGCAGGATGCGCGGCTCCACCACCAGTGCGCGCGCCAGCGCCACGCGCTGACGTTGGCCGCCGGACAGTTCGTGCGGGTAGTGCTGTTCCTTGCCGCCCAGTGCCACCAGGCGGACCACGTCGGCTACCTTGCGGGCAATCTCGCTGGCCGGGAGCTTTTGCAGCTTCAGGCCGAAGGCAATGTTCTGTTCCACGCTCATGTTGGGGAATAGCGCATAGCTCTGGAACACCATGCCAATGCCGCGTTTTTGCGGCGCGGCGCGGGTGATGTCCTCGCCGCCGACGCGAATAGCGCCGGCGTCGATGTCGGTCAGCCCGGCCAGGCTGCGCAGCAGCGTGGATTTGCCGCAGCCGCTGGGACCCAGCAGGGTGACGAATTCGCCTTTCCGGAGTGAGAAATTGATGTCCTGGAAGATGGTGGCGGTGCCGTATTTCTTGGCCAGGCCGCTAGCTTCAACGTAACTCATGGCATGTCATCCTATTTGCCGAAACGGGCGGTCAGCCACGTCAGGAACAGTGTGAACAGGAAGTAGCTCATGACGATGGCACTGGTGAAGTGGCCGCTCGTCTGACGCATGTTGTAGAGGTAGACCTGCAGGGTTTCGTAGTGGGAGCCGGCCAGCAGGTTGGCAAACACGAAGTCCCCCAGCAGGAAGGAAAACGCCAGGAACAGCGAGGCCATCAGCCCTTTGCGCAGGTTGGGCAGGATCACCAGCAAAAAGGCCGCGGGGGTGCTGGCACCCAGCAAATGAGCGGCATCCATCAGGTCGCGCACATTGATGCTGGTGAGACTGTTGGCCAGCGAGCGGTACATGAACGGCAGAGCGATGGTGAAATAACAGCCCACCAGAATCCACGGCGTGCCGGTGATGTTGAGCGGGCCATCGGCGTAGATGTTCAGCAAGCCGACCGAGGTCACGACCGGCGGCACCGCGAACGGAATCAGGATCAGCGCGTTCATCAGCTTGTCCAGGCCGGGAAAGCGGTAGAACACCACGAACACCGCCGGCACGATGATCAGCGTGCTCAGCAGCAGGGTGCCCAGGCACACCGCCAGCGAGCGCCCGAAGGCAGCCAGGAAGGCGCTGTCCTGCCACAGTTGCAGATACCAGCTCAGCGACAGGTCGTCCGGCAGGATGGTGGCGCCCCAGTGTTCGGACAGCGAATACAGCAGGGTGGCCAGCACCGGTACGGTCAGCAGCAGAATCAGTACGGCGACCACGCTGCGGTGATAGAGCTCAGCGCGCATGACGGGCTCCTTTCTTCAGCAGCCACTGGTTGACGGCGGTGACCAGCAGCAACATCAGCATCAGCAATACCGACAGGGCGGCGGCTACGTTCGGCTCCAGAAAGATGTCGCCGGAAACCAGGCTGGCAATGCGTACCGTGATCAGGTTGAAGTTGCCCTGCGTCAGCGCATAGGCACTGGCGTAGGCGCCGATGGCGTTGGCAAACAACAGGATGAACGTCCCCAGAATGGCGGGGGCCAGCACCGGCAGGCCCACGTAGCGCCAGTATTGCCACAGCCGGGCGCCCAAGAGCGAGGCCGCGGCCTGCCAGTCATCGTCCAGCGAATCGAATGCCGGATACAGCAGCAGCACGCCCAGCGGAATCTGGAAGTAGGTGTAGATCAGGATCACGCCGTTGCTGGAGTACAGGCGGAAGTCCTCGATCACCCCCCACTGGCGCAGCAGCAGGGTCAGCGCGCCGTTGGTGCCCACCAGAATGATGAAGGCGAAGGCGAGCGGTACGCCGGTGAGGTTGCTGGTCATATTGGTGATCGACACCACCAGCCGGCGCAGCCTGCCGGAAACCCGGCGCAAAGAGGCCGCTCCCAGCAGCGAAATCACCAACCCGATCACGCTGGACCACACGGAAATGCGCAGGCTGTTGTCGAAGGCCTGGCGATAGAACGGCGAGGACAGGATGTCGCTGTAGTTGGCCAGCGACAGGCCCTGCTCGGTGTGCACGCTGTTGATCAGCACCCACGCCATCGGCGCCAGACTGAACAGGATCAGCATGGCGAAAAAGGGCAGCAGCAACAGCGCCGCCGGCCAGTGCCGCCACCGTGAGCGCGGCCGCACCTGCACGGCAGGCTTGCCGGCAAGGGGGAGCGATGTGGTTTTCATGACAAGAGTAACTCCGGGTTACGCGGTTTGGTGTGGCGCAGGCCCAGCAGGTCGGCGGCGAGGCCGCATAGCTCGGTCTGTTGCACACGGATATCCGGCCGCTTGCTGAAACGTTGACCGAACACGAACAGGGGCACCAGTCGCTCTTCCGGCAGCAGGCCGCCGTGACTACCATCCCGGTTCATGCCGTGATCACTGGTGATCAGTACCTGGTAGCCCGCGGCTAACCATCCGGGCAGGTATTCGGCCAGCCGCTTGTCAATGCGGCGTGCCGAATTGCGGTACTGTGCGCTGTCGTAGCCGTGGCGATGCCCCGCCACGTCGGTTTCCATCGGGTGCACCAGCAGAAAATCCGGCTGGTGCTTGAGCCTTAGAGCCTCGGCATCCAGCAGCACGTGGTCATCCGGGTAGTCGTCGCCGTGGTAGAACACGCCATGCTGAATCGGCAGGCGGCTGTCATCGGTGAAGCGGTCGCGCACGGCCACGTAAGGCGCCCGGTTGTACAGCTCGGCTATCCAGCAATACGCCGCCGCCGCGGTGGCCAGACCGGCATCGCGCGCCAGGTGGAAGAGGCTTTGCTGGCTGGAGGCCGGGACGGCGTCGTTGTGCACGATGCCGCTATGCACCGGCGCCATCCCGCTGAGAATGCATTCGTACAACGGGCGCGACAGCGAAGGCAGCGCACACTGCAGTTGGTAAAGGCAGGCCTGATCAGCCTCGCACAGTCCTTGCAGGTAGCCCATGCCATCATGGGCCGCCTGCCAGGCCAGACCGTCGATCAATACCAGGATGACCTTGCTGGACATGGCAGGCGCCCCCTTACTGCATGTTCACCATGACCGTTTCCTGCCACTGGCGCGGCAGCTTCTTGGTCGAGTCCTCCCAGGCGGCGAAGTCGCGGATCGGCTTGGCTGCCTTGTACTGGCTGGCGGGCAGCAGCTTGGCCTGCACGTCGGCCGGGATCTGCACATTGCTGCGGATCGGTCGGGCATAGCCGCGCGCCAGGTTGACCTGGCCCGCATCGCTCAGCACGTATTCGCGTACCAGCTTGGCGGCGTTCGGGTGCTTGGCGTACTTGTTGATGATGGTGGTGTAACCGGTGGTGACCGAGCCATCGGTGGGAATGCTCACGGTGAAGCGCTTGCTGTCGATGCGGTCGCGGTAGCTCAGCGAGGTGAAATCCCACAGGATGCCGACTTCAATCTCCCCCTTTTCCAGGTTGGCCAGGCTCGGGTCGATCAGCGACAGGCGCCCCTGCTTGGCCAGCTGGCCGAAGAACTCCAGTGCCGGTTTCAGGTTTTTCTCGTCGCCGCCACGGGCCAGCGCGGCGGCGAGCACGGCGCTGTTGGCACGGGCGGAAACCCCCACGGCACCCAGCGTGACCTTGTACTTGCCTTTCAGCAGGTCGGCCCAGGATTTGGGCGGCTCTTTCACCAACTGGTTGTTGGTGATGAAGGAAATGGTGCCGGTATAGGCCAGCACCCAATGGCCGTCCTTGTCCTTGGCCCAGGCCGGAATATCGTTCCAGGTGCTGGGCTTGTACGGCTGGGTCAGTCCTTTTTGCAGCGCCACCGGGCCAAACGTGTGGCCAACGTCGCCGATATCCGCCGTCGCATTGGTTTTTTCGGCCTCGAACTTGGCCAGTTCTTCTGCCGAGCTCAGATCGGTATCACGGTGACTCAGACCATATTTCTGGGTAACCTGCGCCCAGGTGTCTTTCCAGTTGGCCCAGTCGTCGGGCATGCCCACGCTATAAACGGCGCCTTCTTTCTT
This sequence comes from Pseudogulbenkiania sp. MAI-1, assembly GCF_000527175.1. NCBI lineage: Bacteria > Pseudomonadati > Pseudomonadota > Betaproteobacteria > Neisseriales > Chromobacteriaceae > Pseudogulbenkiania > Pseudogulbenkiania sp. MAI-1. The sequence goes on from NZ_AZUR01000001.1 coordinate 889,730, forward strand.
GGCGGCCTGGGTCAGGGCTGTGAGGTTCTCCGCATTGGCCTGTGCCACGCTGAGGCAAAGCCCCCCGGATACGACGCTAACCAGCAAGTTTTTCATGACTTCTCCTTTGGACTAGACCAGATTTGAACTGCAGGCCAACCTTAGTCCAGTGGCTTTCTGGCTGTCAATCGCGCTGCGTGTTGCTGGGCAGCAAAAACGCGAGCGCACGGGGTTTGTTATTTGCTAACTCGTTGATTTGTAATAATGTATGCAAAGATGTGTCGTGTGGTTTTCTTTGCAGGTTTACCGGATGGACAGCACTGTCATTACCTTGACATGTCTTTGAGAAATCATGATTTCGTGATAGATTTGCCATTAATGTGAAATACTGGAGTAGTCCAATTGGCTGCAATTGAGCGCAACACCACTCTGGCCGCCCAGATCAGGCAGTCGCTGGAGATGCAAATCGATAGCAAATTGCTGCTGCCGGGCGTCAAGCTGCCGTCGGAGCGCGAGCTTTCCGAGTTGTTCGACACCACACGGACGACGGTAAAGGAGGCGCTGCTGGCGATGGAGGCCGAAGGGCGCATCTATTGCGAAGACCGCCGCGGCTGGTTTGTCGCCCCGCCCAGGCTGATATACAACCCGCTGTACCGTTCCCCCTTTCACCAGATCGTTACCGAACAGAAGCGGCAACTGGAAACCCTGGTGCTGTCATCGCGCACCATCGTGGCCACGCCGACACTGTGCCAGGAGCTGGAGCTGCCCACCCTGTCGCGGGTGAACGAGGTCACGCGGCTGCGCAAGCTGGATGGTCGCGTGGTACTGCTGGCACGGCACTATCTGAAACCGGAGCGCTTTCCCGGCATTCTGGAACATGACCTGAGCCAGTCGCTGACCACGCTTTACGAGCAGCAGTACGGGGTGCGCTATGGCCGTTCCCGTTTCGAGATCAACCCCACGGCCGCCTGGGGCGAGGTGGCGCAGGCACTGATGCTGACCCAGGGCAGCCCGATCTTGCTGATTTCCTGCGTCAACTACGATCAGCATGGCGAGATCATCGATTGCGACCATGAATACTGGCGCCACGACGCGGTACGCATTCTGGTGGATAGCCAGGAGTTGGAGCGGATGAAGGCAAATACCTTGCTGTGAGGCATGGCCAGTCCAGACCTTGCCGCCGATGGGCGTCGCACGGAGCGACTGCGTTTCAGGCCTCCAGGGTGTTCCGCACAAACAGGGTCGAAAACAGTGGAGCCAAGTTGGAAACAGCCGCCGACTCTTGCCTGGCAAGGCCCGGCGGCTGTTTCCCGTGGTGAGGTGAAGTGGCCGGGCGGCGGTTACGCTGCCGTCGCGCCCCGTGCCGCATGCCGACGGGCAAAAGCCTCGAACCACGGCAAGCTCTCCGGGTTGGCCATGGTGTCGGGGTTGGCCACTTTTTCGAGCGGGTGGCCGAGCAGCAGTTTCTTGATCGGCAGCTCCATCTTCTTGCCCGACAAGGTGCGTGGAATCGCGTCGACCTGGAAGATGTCGTTGGGCACGTGCCGCGCCGACAGGGCGACCTTGATGCGGTCACGGATCAGGCCGGTCAATTCGGGCGTCAGGTCGATGCCGGGGCGCAGCACCACGAACAGCGGCATGTAGGATTCGCGGCCCAGGTATTCCAGGTCCACCACCATGCTGTCCAGCACTTCCGGCAGGTCTTCCACGGCACGATACAGCTCGCTGGTGCCCATGCGGATGCCATGGCGGTTGATGGTGGCATCGGAGCGGCCGTAAATCACCGCGCCGCCGCGCGGGGTGATGCGCACCCAGTCGCCATGCCGCCAGATGCCGGGGTAGACGTCGAAATAGCTGTCGCGGTAACGGGCGTTGTCCTTGTCGTTCCAGAAACAGAACGGCATCGACGGCATCGGCGCGGTACAGACCAGTTCTCCCACCTCGTCCAGGAGCGGCTGGCCGGCGTCGTCGAAGGCCGCCACGCTGGCGCCGAGACAGCGGCACTGGATTTCGCCCAGGTACACCGGCAGGGTCGGGGTGCCGGCGACAAAGCAGCTGGCGAAATCGGTGCCGCCGGACAGGCTGTTGATCCAGACCGGGCCGACGTTGTCCAACAGCCACTGGTAACCTTCCGGCGGCAGCGGCGAGCCGGTGGAGCCGATGCCGCGCAGCTGGCCGAGATCGGCCAGTTCCTTGGGGACCACCCCGGCCTTGAGGCAGGAGAGGTAGAAAGCGGCTCCGGCGCCGAAGAACGTGACGCGGGCATCGCTGGCGAAGCGCCACAGCGCGCCCAGGTCCGGGGTGCCGGGGTTGCCGTCGAACAGGCAGAGGGTGTTGCCCAGCAGCAGGCCGCCCACCTGGATGTTCCACATGATCCACCCGGTGCTGGAGTACCAGTGGAAGCGGTCGCCTGGGGCGAGATCGAGATGAAAGGCGCCGAACTTGAGATGTTCGATCAGCACGCCGCCCTGGGAGTGCACGATAGGCTTGGGCATGCCGGTGGTGCCGGAGGAGTACACCACCCACAGCGGATGATCGAACGGCACGTGCTCCAGCTGCAGCGGCACCTCGCCGGCGGTAGCCTGTTGCCAGCTGATGGCGTCGGGGAAGGCGGCAAGGTTGGCCTCATGTCCCAGGTTGGGCAGCAGCACAACATGCCGGATGCTGGGCAGCTCGGCCACGATGGCCTGCAGCAGCTCGCTGCGGTCGTGTGTCTTGCCGCCATAGCGGTAGCCGTCCACCGCGATGATGGCCTTGGGTTCGATCTGGCGGAAGCGGTCCAGCACGGCGAGCTGGCCCATGTCGGGGGCGCAGGCGGACCAGACGGCGCCGATGCTGGCTACCGCCAGCAGGGCGACCACGGTTTCCGGAAGATTGGGCAGGTAGGCCACCACGCGGTCACCCTTGGCGATGCCCATGCCGCGCAGCGTGGCGGCCAGCGCGGCCACCTGGCGTTGCAGCTCGGCCCAGGACAGCGCGCGATCCTCGCCGCTTTCGTTGCGGCTGATGATGGCGGGGTGGGTGTCGGTGGCATGGCGGAACACCTGCTCGACGTAGTTGAGTTCGACGCCCGGAAACCACTCGGCCCCCGGCATCTGCGCCGAGGCGAGCGCCTTGCCGCGCGGGGTGCGCGAGGGTACGGCAAAGTAGTCCCACACCGCGCCCCAGAACGTGTCCAGATCGGCCACCGACCATTGCCACAGGGCTTCGTAGTCGTCGAAGGCCAGCCCGTGGGTTTGCTGCAGCCAGTTGCTGAAGGCGGTTACCTGGGCATTGCGGCGGGTCTGCTCGGAAGGTTGCCAAGCGATGATGGGGGTTTCCATGCGTATTCTCCAGTAGGGTGGGCAGCCTTGCCGGCGGGCAGGGCACGGCTGCGCGGATTCGTTGCCGGACGTGTCGCTCAGGCGGCCATGGCCTGTTGCATGGCGCGCAGCAGGCGGGCGGCGGGGACGGCACCCGATAGCGCATAACGCCGGTTGAAGGCAAAACCGGGCACGCCGCCGATGCCATAAGCCTGCGCCGCCTGCTGGCCTTGGCGCAGGAAGACCGCGCTGTCCGGGGCTGCCGGCGGGAGCAGGCAATCCGCCGTTTCGGCATGGGGCAGGCCGAAGCGGGCGGCGAGGCGGGCCAGGTAGGTGGTGTCGCCGATGTTCTCCCCTTGCATGAAGTAGCCGTCGTAAAGCGCTTCGATCAGGGCCAGTTGTTGTTGCCCGCCGCATCGGCGGCCCAGGTATTGCACCAGGCGGTGCGCGGCCAGCGTGTTGGGCAGCACGTCGATGGCATCGAAGTTGAAACGCAGGCCCACGCCGTCAGCGGCTTCCTGCACCTCTGCGCGGCGACGCGTGACCGCCTCCGGACTGCCAGGCGCCGCAAGTAGAATGGCTGGTAGGGCAAACCTTGAGCGGGTGTATCCGGCAGCAGAATGAATGGCGTCCAGTGCAGCTGGATCTCTGCTTCAGGGTTGGCCGCAGTGAACTGGCGCAGGGCGTTGTCCAGGTGACGCTTGCCGATCAGGCACCAGGGGCAGATGAGGTCGAACAGCACTTCGATGGACAGGATGGGGCTCATGGATATCTTGCGAATCGGGTGGAGGGATGCCGGCCGCCGAGGCGGCGGCATCACCGGACGACGGGAGGGCGATTACAGTAGTTCCTGGATCAATACTTCCACTTGCGGCCATTCGCCATAGCCGGCCGCCGGGTTGAGGTGGCCGACGGCGCCGACGTTCACCAGGCGGCTCCCCCAAGCGTCGGCCAATGCGCTGATGCGCTCCAGTTTGCCCAAGGGATCGTTGGTACTGGCCGCCACGATGCTCGGGAACGGCAGCGGCTGGCGCGGAATCGGCAGCCAGCCGTTGGCCGCAATGGTGTCCGGCGACGGATAGCCCTCGGGCATCGGCGACTCCAGGTCGGCCGGAGCCGCCAACACCGCGCCGTGGATGGCGCGCTGATGACGCTGCGCCCACTGGACCACGATCATGCAGCCGGCGCTGTGGGCCACCAGGATGACCGGTCCGTCGATGCATGACAGCGCCTCTTCAAGAGCCGCCACGCGGGCGGAGCAGCTGAGCTTGTCGTGTTCCAGCGGCGGCACCGAAGCGATCGGGCGGCCTTCTTTCCGCCACTTTTCTTCCAGCAGGGTTTGCCAGTGTGCCGGCACATGGTCGCGCAGGCCGGGAACGATCAGGATGGTCGGTGTGTTTGACATGGCAAGGTATAAGGATCAGGGTTGAAAATTAGCCCTGTCGCGCCGTGAGGCGCTCCAGGTCGCGGGTGTAGTGGCGTTTGCCGATGGCGAAGGCGGCGGCGGCGAAGGAAACCAGCGGAACCAGATGCAGTGCGTTCATCAGGCCGATATGGTCGGCCAGCACACCGGTGACGAAGGGTCCGGGAGCCAGGCCCAGCAGGTTCCCGCGCTGACCCCGGTGTGTGTATCCGGCCCTGTCGCTCTGTCCGACACTTCCCCTATCTCCACTTCTCCTTCCTTCGAGCACCTTGTCGTGTGGTAACAGCTCTGAGGTCAACGTGTTGCATTGCCAGGCTGTCAACCTAGCGCTTGCTTGAATTTTTAACAAAAGTTCGGCACACTAGACGTATCAAATTAGACGACGGCTTTCCCTGGCGCTGTACGACCACCTCGGCTACCACGCCTACGAGCAGAAGCTGGATGCGTTGTTGGCCAGGGCAAGTAATCACAGACCATATCGGGTTGGCCGAAGACTCATCGAACAAACCGCAGGCCGCCCCACATCGCCTTTACAGAGAGGAGGAGGAAATGAGCGAAGTCGTTCTTACCGCCAAACCGAAGAAATCGGTCGCCCTGTCCGGCGTGGCCGCTGGCAACGCCGCGCTGTGCACCGTCGGCCGCAGCGGCAACGACCTGCACTACCGCGGCTACGATATCCTGACCAGCGGCTGGAGCGCGCGCGTGATCGAACAGCGCATCGACGGCAAGATCATCCGTCCGTCGGCCAATTACATCGGGCCGGAAGACCAGGCCTTCATACCACAGGCCTTGCGCTAAGCCGTGGCAGGCATGGACATGACCTGGCAACACCTGGCGGCTTCCGGGAGAGAGCAGGTGAACGTCTCTCTCGGCGTCGGGCTGACCCTGGTTGCCTGTGGCACCTTGTGTCATGAAGACACCGGCACGCTCCTTAGCTACCGTATGTGTACTAATCGTAAGGGATGGGTGAACCAGGTCGTCATCGATGCCGCCATGCCACTGAATGCCAAGCTCAAGCTGCAACGTCGTACTGATGGGCGTTGGCTGATCAACGACTTGGAACGCCCCGAATTCGATGGTTGCACCGAGTTCGATCTGCAATGCAGTGGCCTGACCATTTCTTTCCCGATCCGCCGCCTAAAGCTGGAGGTAGGGGAGCACCAAGAGAGGGCATCGCTGTTCATCAGGCTGCCGCAGTTGGTTTTGGAGATTTGTCAGCAGAGCTATACCCGTCTTCCTGATCAGAACGGGAAGGCGCGCTACTTGTACCGTTCACCCGTGTATAGCTCAGAAATCACGGTCGATGCACTTGGTTTGGCTGAACACGTAGGCGGTTTGCTGCACCGAGTCCGGCATGCCTGAAACCCTTGCAGGTGATTGGAGGCCTCTTTTGTCCGTTCTTGCCAGGACACCCCACGCCGCCGCGTTTGTACAAGCCCGTGGTGTAAGGCATTTTATTGGGTCTTCTTTGATAAAAGATTCACCATTTGCATGGTGCGACCAAGGTAATAACTGCGGGAATAATGTCCTGAACCTATCCGGAAAGTGAAAAAGCCATCAAATGGCAAGGTGTTGCGAGGGACTGCGAACTGCTTTCATTGCCTCCTTAGGACTAAGTCGAACATGACCACTCTCAAGAAAATTCTGGTAGCCAACCGCAGCGAGATCGCCATCCGCGTGATGCGCGCCGCCGCCGAGATGAACATCCGTACCGTCGCCATCTACGCCGACGAAGACAAGCTCGCCCTGCACCGCTTCAAGGCCGACGAGGCCTATCAGGTCGGTGCCGGCAAGAAGCCCATCGCCGCCTACCTCGATATCGACGACATCCTGCGCATCGCCAGGGAAGCCAACGTCGACGCCATCCACCCCGGCTACGGCTTTTTGTCCGAGAACCCCGAGTTCGCCGAGGCCTGCGCGGCGGCCGGGATCGCCTTCATCGGCCCTCGCCCCGAGGTGATGCGCCAGCTCGGCAACAAGGTCTCCGCACGTGAACTGGCCGAGCAGGCCGGCGTGCCGGTGGTGCCGGCCACCGGGGCGCTGCCGTACGACCTGGCCGAGGCGCAACGGATGGCGGCCGAAGTCGGCTACCCGCTGATGCTCAAGGCGAGCTGGGGCGGCGGCGGGCGCGGCATGCGCGTGGTGGAGAACGAAGGCGAGCTGGCCGGGGCGATGGAGGTGGCGCGGCGCGAGGCCAAGGCGGCGTTCGGCAACGACGAGGTCTACCTGGAGAAGCTGGTGCGGCGCGCCCACCACGTCGAGGTGCAGATCCTCGGCGACACACACGGCAACCTGGTGCACCTGTTCGAGCGCGACTGCTCGGTGCAGCGCCGCAACCAGAAGGTCGTCGAGCGCGCCCCGGCGCCGTATCTGTCGGAAGAGCAACGCGCCGCACTGTGCGCGGCGGCGCTGAAGCTCGCGCGTGCGGTCGATTACACCCATGCCGGCACGGTCGAGTTCCTGATGGACGCCGACACCGGCGCGTTCTACTTCATCGAGGTCAACCCGCGTATCCAGGTGGAACACACCGTGACCGAGGCGGTCACCGGGGTCGACATCGTCAAGGCGCAGATCCGCATCACCGAGGGCGCGAAGATCGGCGAGGAGGACAGCTTCGTGCCGGCGCAGCCCGACATCCGCCTGTCCGGCCACGCGCTGCAATGCCGCGTGACGACGGAAGACCCCGAGAACGGCTTCACCCCGGACTACGGCCGCCTCACCGCCTACCGCAGCGCGGCCGGCTTCGGCGTGCGCCTGGACGGCGGCACCGCCTACAGCGGCGCGGTGATCACGCCGTACTACGACTCGCTGCTGGTCAAGGTCACCGCCTGGGGCCACAGCGCGGCCGAGGCCAACGCGCGCATGGACCGCGCGCTGCGCGAGTTCCGCATCCGGGGGGTATCGAGCAACCTGGCTTTCCTCGAGAACGTCATCGCTCACCCCTCCTTCGTCTCGGGCCAGTGCACCACGCGCTTCATCGACAGCACGCCCGAGCTGTTCCAGTTCGCGCCGCGCCGCGACCGCGCCACCAAGCTGCTGGAGTTCCTCGGCAACGTCACCGTCAACGGCAACCCCGAAATGAAGGGCCGCGCCGTGCCCAGCCCGATGCCGGGTCCGGCGCGCCGGCCCGACCTCAAACTGGCCGGCCCACTGCCGACCGGCACACGCGACCGCCTCCAGGCACTCGGGGCCGAAGGCTTCACGCAATGGATGCGCGAGCAGAAGCCCGTGCTGATCACCGACACCACGATGCGCGACGCGCACCAGTCGCTGTTCGCGACGCGCCTGCGCTCGGCCGACATGCTGGCGATCGCACCGCACTACGCCCGTCTGGCGCCACAGTTGTTCTCGCTGGAGTGCTGGGGCGGCGCGACCTTCGACGTGGCGATGCGCTTCCTCAAGGAAGACCCGTGGCAGCGCCTGGCGGGCTTGCGCGAGGCGGTGCCGAACATCCTGCTGCAGATGCTGCTGAGGGCCTCCAACGCGGTCGGCTACACCAACTACCCCGACAACGTGGTGCGCCACTTCATCCAGCAGGCGGCCGAAGGCGGCATCGATCTGTTCCGCGTGTTCGACTCCTTGAACGCCGTCGACAACATGCGCGTGGCGATGGACGCGGTGCGCGACACCGGCAAGCTGTGCGAAGCGGCAATCTGCTACACCGGGGACCTGTTCGATAGCCGCCGGCGCTACGACCTGCACTACTACGTCTCGATGGCGAAGGAACTGGAGCAAGCCGGCGCCCACATCCTGGCGATCAAGGACATGGCCGGCATCGCCCGACCGCGCGCGATCACCGCGCTGGTCAAAGCGCTGAAGCAGGAGGTCGGCCTGCCGATCCACTTCCACACCCACGACACCTCCGGTATCGCGGCGGCGAGTGTGCTGGCGGCCATCGAGGCCGGCGTCGACGCGGTGGACGCGGCACTGGACGCCATGAGCGGCCTCACCTCGCAGCCCAACCTCGGCTCCATCGTCGCCGCGCTCGAAGGCTCGGAGCGTGATCCGGGGCTGGACCGGAAGCACCTGCAGCAGCTCTCGACCTACTGGGAGGGCGTGCGCCAGTGCTACGCGCCGTACGAGGCCGACATGCGCGCCGGCACGTCGGAGGTGTACCGCCACGAGATGCCGGGCGGGCAGGTGACCAACCTGCGCGAGCAGGCGCGCTCGCTCGGCATCGAAGCGCGCTGGCCCGAGGTGGCCGAGGCCTATGCCCAGGTCAATCTGCTGTTCGGCGACATCGTCAAGGTGACCCCGACCTCCAAGGTCGTCGGTGACATGGCGCTGTTCATGGTCTCGAACGGCCTGACGCCGGAAGACGTGCGTGACCCGGCCAAGCCGATCGACTTCCCCGAGTCGGTGGTGTCCCTGTTCAAGGGCGAACTGGGTACGCCGGCGCACGGCTTCCCCGAGGGGCTACAGCGCAAGGTGCTGAAGGGCGAGCCGCCGCTGACCGGACGTCCGGGGGCCGTGATGGCGCCGGTCGATCTGGACGGCAAGAAGGCCCAACTCGCCCAGACCCTGGGCCGCGCGGTCAGCGAACAGGACCTGGCCTCGTCGCTGATGTACCCCAAGGTGTTCCAGGACTTCGCCGAGCACCAGGCGCGCTACGGCGACGTCTCCACCGTGCCCACCACGGCCTTCTTCTACGGCCTCACCGAGGGCGAGGAAATCGCCGTCGAGCTGGAGCGCGGCAAGACGCTGGTGGTGCAGCTCTTGGGGAGAGCCGACACGAGCGACGGCCACGTCAAGCTGTTCTTCGAACTGAACGGCCAGCCGCGCCTGGTCAAGGTGGCCAAGGACGGCGTGCAGGCCGCGTCCCAGCAGCCGCAGGCCGACCCGGACAACCCGCACCACGTCGGCGCGCCGATGCCGGGCATGGTCAGCACCGTCGCCGTCCAGCCCGGCCAGGCGGTGGCCAAGGGCGACACCCTGCTCACGCTGGAGGCGATGAAGATGGAGGTGGCGGTGAAGGCCGAGCGCGACGGCGTGATCAAGCAGGTGCTGGTGAGCTCGGGCAGCCGCATCAACAACAAGGATTTGCTGGCTGTCTTTGCTTAAGGAGTAGCACTGTCAGGAGTGTGTGTCTTGCCCCGTTTCTCGCAAGAGGAACGGGGATTTTTTTTGAGCGGTGATGGAGGCTGGTCATTTCACGCTTCAAAGCCATCCCTATCGGCGTTTGTTCCTGTAGTTGCCACGTCACCTCACGCGGCAGCCTCCACTGCAACCGGCAGTTCACGCTCCGGGTTCCGCCAGACCACGTTTTCCAGTTCCCAGCTGCGCGTGTCTTTCGACCAACGCTGCGGCTGACACGCCCAACGGTGGCCGAAGACAGTTCGAGGAAGTGGCAGGGGTAATGGCGTTGGTGCCGGCGTAATCAGTCAGTTGTGCCTGCTACATCATGATGTCATGACCATGTGTCAGGATTGGTTTACCAAAGGTAAGCCTTGACTTTGCGTATTAAAGGAAACATAACATGTTAATGTCGTATTCCAATTTGATTTTTAAATTGAATGGAGCAGGCAAGAACTATGAAAACCATCTTTCTCGTGGATGACTCGGCCACCATCCTGCTCTCCGTCTCCAACATCCTCGCCAAGGCCGGCTACACCGTCGAGAAGGCGGGCAATGCCAACGAAGCCTTGAAGCAGTTCCAGGCCGGCATCAAGGCCGACCTCCTGATCACCGACCTCAACATGCCGGGGATGAACGGCATCGAGTTGATCCAGGAGGTGCGCAAGCTGCCTCACTACCGTTTCATGCCGATCCTGTTCCTGACGACCGAATCGCAACAGGCGAAAAAAGCCGAAGCCAAGGCGGCAGGCGCCTCCGGCTGGATCGTCAAGCCTGCCTCGGCAGACGATCTGCTCAACACAATCAAACTGGTGATGCGCTGACTATGCAACGACTCCTTTTACTGCGGCGCTCCCTGGGCCTGTTCGGGGTCGTCGCCGCCATGGCGGGCCTGAGCGTGTATTTCTTCAATGACTGGTTCAATGGACAACTGCTGCCGGGCCTGGGTTTATCGCAACCGTTGGGCAATGCGATCGGCGCCGTGCTGTTGGTCGCCGCCAGCTACAGCGGCAGCGGATTGCTGTCGTTGGTACTGCTCCGTCAACAGCAATCGGGGCTGTCTCCCCGGCTGGAGCAACTGACGCAGACCGCCAATCAGCTGAACGCGAGCTGCGAAGAGGTGGCCCGCGAGCTGCTGACGGTGCCCACTTACAGCGACGTGTTGCGCAATCACCTCGGAAGCGTGGTGCAGCAGACCGAGCAGGCCGCCTATGACATTACCGAGCGGCTCCAGGCCATCGACAAGGTGGTGGGGCGGCTGAACGAGTTCGTATCGACCAGCTCGTCTCATGCCGATCAACTGGTCCAGAACTCCGAGCAGCATATCCTTGACAACCAGCACCTGATCCGCGAAATGCGCGACTACATCGATCACCGCCTCCATGAAGCCCGCCAGGACCAGGAGCAGATCGGACAGGTGGTCAGCGAGAGCCGCTCGCTGCAGTCGCTGACCCAGCTGATCAAGGACATCGCAGCCCAGACCAACCTGTTGGCGCTCAATGCGGCGATCGAGGCCGCGCGTGCCGGCGAAAGCGGGCGCGGTTTCGCCGTGGTGGCCGACGAGGTCCGCAAACTGTCGCAGGAAACCGAGAAAGCCGTGCTGGCCATCGATCAGGGCATCAAGGGGGTCACGACGACGATCGAAGCGCAGCTGCAGCAGAAGCTGTCCGCGGGCAATCTCAATCGCGAGCAGGCGGCGCTCGGCCGGTTTGCCGATCAGCTCACCGGCCTGGGCCGCAGCTATGAGGAGCTGCTGCGGCACCAGACCCATGTCATCGACAGCGTGAGCGACAGCAGTGCCGAACTCGCGCAGATGTTCATGCATGCCCTCGCTAGTGTGCAGTTCCAGGATGTGGCCCGGCAGCAGCTTGAACATACCGCCGATGCCTTGCACCGCCTGGATGAGCATCTTGGCCTGCTGGCTGCGCGACTGCGGCAACCCGGCGACGGCAGCGGGCGCTACCAGCCGCTCACGGCTCACCTGGAGGCGATTTACAGCGGCTATGTGATGGACCAGCAGCGTCAGGCGCACCATGCCGCAACACAACAGCCTGCCGCCGCCGCCAGTCCCAAGATCGAACTGTTCTGAGAACGCCATGACTCCCCCTCCTGCCCCGGAACGCCAGCGCCTCACCCTCGATGACAACATGACGATCTACCACGCCGCCGCGCAAAAGCAGCAGCTACTCGACGCGCTGGCCGGCGGAGACGGGCTCGAGCTCGATCTTTCGGGCGTCGCCGAGATCGACACCGCCGGCTTCCAGCTGTTGCTGCTCGCCAAGCGCGAAGCACGGCAGCAGGGCAAGCCGCTCCTCATCGTCGCCCACAGCACTGCCGTACGCGAGGTGGTGGATTTTTTCAATGTAGCGGCCGACTTTGGCGATCCGATGCTGATCCCCGCACGCGAAACCACCAATCCTTGACGGGTAAAGTCCATGGACGAACTGCTGACCGTGTTTGTGAGCGAGAGTCGCGAACAATTGGCCGCACTCGAAAGCGCGCTGCTCCAGCTCGAAACGGCCCCCAACGATGCCGATACGCTGAATGCGATTTTCCGCGCCGCCCACACCATCAAAGGCGGGGCCGGTGTCATCGAATGCGACTACATCGTGGCGTTCACCCATGTGGTCGAAAACGTGCTCGATCAACTGCGTAATGGCGACATTCCGGCCGACGCGGACCTGGTCGCCATCCTGTTGGCGTGCAGCGACCACATCGGCCTGCTGCTGAGCGAGCTCGAACAGGGGCATCCCGCGCCGGCCGCCGGACTACAACTCGATGGCGACGCGCTGTTGGCCCGGCTGCAGCACACACCGGCGGAGCCGGGTCAGGTGGAAGCGCTCGCCCTGTCGGCGGGTGCCCCCCTGGAAAACCTCGGGAATGCTCACGCCGAGGACGACTGCTGGCACATCTCGCTGCGCTTCGCGCCCCATGTGCTGCGTAACGGCATGGACCCGTTGTCCTTTCTGCGCTATCTCACCACCCTCGGCCGCATCGTGCATCTGGAGACCCTGGCCGATGCGATGCCGCCGGCCGACGAGATGGACGCCGAGGCATGCTATCTCGGCTTCGAGATCCGCTTTGCCTCGCCGGCGGACAAGACCGCCATCGAGCGCGTATTCGATTTCGTCCGCGACGATTGCACGCTGAACATCCTGCCGCCAGACAGCCGGCTCGCTGACTACCTCGAGCTGATCCAGGCCTTGCCGGAGGGCCCGCTGCGCCTGGGTGAAATCCTGGTGCGGATCGGGGTACTCACGGAGAGCGAACTCGATGCCGGGCTGCAGACGCAGCGTGAGCTTGCCAGTCACGACGCAGCACCGGGAGCCGTCATGCCGCTGGGTGAGATCCTGGTGGAACAGCGCTCGGTGCCGCCGGAACTGGTCGAGGCGGCCGTGGCGCGGCAAGGCCAGCTCGGCGGCAAAAAAATCGCCGAGGCGCGCTCGATCCGCATCCAGGCCGACAAGCTCGACCGGCTGATCGACCTGGTCGGCGAGCTGGTCATCGCCAGCTCCAGTGTCAGCCTGCTCGCCAGTCAGGCCGGCCGTGGCGAGCTGATGGAAGCGGCCTCGCTGTTGATGCGCCTGGTAGAAAGCACCCGCGACTCGGCGCTGCAACTGCGCATGGTGCAAATTGGCGAGACCTTCAGTCGTTTCAACCGTATCGTGCGTGACGTCTCCAAAGAGCTTGGCAAGGAGATCGAACTGGTCATCACCGGCGGTGAGACCGAACTGGACAAAAGCGTGGTGGAGAAGATCAGCGATCCGCTGATCCACCTGGTGCGCAATGCCATCGATCATGGCATCGAATCTCCTGCTCAACGTCAAGCCAGCGGCAAACCGGCACGAGGCCGGCTGGAACTGAACGCCTTTCATGACTCGGGCGCGATTGTCATCGAAGTCCATGATGACGGGGGAGGGCTCAACCGCGACAAGATCGTGGCCAAGGCGCTCGAACGCGAGCTGATTCAGCCGGGGCAGACGCTGAGCGAAGCGGAAATCGACAACCTGATCTTCGAACCGGGGTTCTCCACCGCCGATCAGGTATCCAACCTGTCCGGCCGCGGCGTCGGAATGGACGTGGTCAAGCGCAATATCCAGGGCCTGCGGGGCCGCGTCGACGTCAGTTCGGTGCCGGGGGCCGGCACCCGCTTCTCCATCCGCTTACCGCTGACCCTGGCCATCATCGATGGCTTCCTGGTCGGCGCCGCCCACGCCAACTACGTGGTGCCGCTCGACATGGTGGTCGAGTGCCTGGAATTGCCCCGCCAAGCCAACGACTGCCATTACCTGAACCTGCGTGGCGAGGTGCTGCCCTTTATCCGCCTGCGGGAGCTGTTCGACCTGCCGGGCGCACGGCCGGTGCGTGAAAACGTGGTGGTGGTGAGAACCGGCGGGCAGAAGGCCGGCATCGTGGTCGACCAATTGCTCGGCGAATTCCAGACCGTGATCAAACCACTTGGCCAGCTCTTCCGCAGTTTGCGTGGCATCGGCGGTTCGACCATTCTCGGCAGCGGCGAGGTGGCACTGATTCTCGATGTTTCAGCACTCGTCGCCGGCGCGATCCGACGCGAATCGCGCGAGGTGGGATCCATTCCGGCCGCCTGAGCCGACTACGTTAGCCTCGCTAATAAAGCAAGAAGGGAGTTTGTTTATGTTCGCCAACATGAAAGTGGGCGCCAAACTCGGGTTTGGGTTCGGCATCGTCATCCTGGTGATGATCATCATCTCCGCCATCGGCATCGTGCGCCTCGGGCATCTCAACGACTCGGTCGACACCATGACCAACGACCGCTGGCCGAAGACGGTGATGCTCAACGACATCATCGACAACGCCAACGAAATCGCCATCAGCCTGCGCAACATGATGCTGACGACGACCAAGGAAGACCGCCAGAAAAGCAAGGAGCGAGTGCTGGAATCGCGCAAGACGATCGGCACCATCATCGAGAAGCTGGAGCCCCGGATCACCTTGCCGCGCGGCAAGGAAATGCTGGCCCAGCTCAAGGAACTGCGCGACAGATACATCGCCGGTCAGGAAACCCTGATCCGCCTGGTCGAAGAGGAGCGCATGGATGAGGCGCGGCTGTACCTGCAGAACGAGCTGCGTCCGGTGCTGCGCGCCTATCAGGAGCATGTGAACAAATTCATCAAGTTCCAGGGCGAGCAGATGGACGCCGCGGCCAAGGAGGCTCAGGCCGCTTACCTCGAGGCGCGCAATCTGATGCTGGCGCTGCTGGCGGCGTCCATCGTCATCGCCACCGCCGTCGGCTTCTGGATCACCCGCAACCTGCTGCGCCAGCTCGGGGGCGAGCCCGACTACGCCGCCGCCATTGCGCGCAAGGTGGCCGAGGGCGACCTGACGCAGCAAATCGAGCTGCGCGCCAACGACACGACCAGTCTGCTGGCGGCGATGCGCAACATGGTCGAGCGCCTGTCGCTCACCATCGGCCAGGTACGCTCGGCGGCGGACAACCTGGCCTCCGCCTCGGAACAGGTATCGGCCACCGCCCAGTCGCTGTCGCAAGGTGCGTCCGAACAGGCCGCCTCGGTCGAGGAAATTTCCTCCACGCTGGAGCAGACCACCGCCACGGTGACCCAGAACACCGAGAACGCCAAGGTGACGGACGATATGGCGGCCAAGGCGGCCACCGAAGCGGTCCAAGGCGGCACGGCCGTCAAGGAGACGGTGACGGCGATGCAGGCCATTGCGCAAAAGATCGGCATCATTGACGACATCGCCTACCAGACCAACCTGTTGGCGTTGAATGCCGCCATCGAGGCGGCGCGTGCCGGCGAGCACGGCAAGGGCTTTGCCGTGGTGGCGGCCGAGGTGCGCAAGCTGGCCGAACGCAGCCAGGTGGCGGCGCAAGAAATCGGCGAACTTGCCGGCTCCAGCGTGAAGATGGCCGAGCATGCCGGCAAGCTGCTCGACGAGATGGTGCCGTCGATTCGCAAGACCTCCGATCTGGTACAGGAAATCGCCTCCGCCAGCCAGGAGCAGAGCGCGGGGGTGGCCCAAATCAACCAGGCGGTCGCCCAACTCAACCAGGTGACCCAGCAGAGCGCGTCCTCCTCCGAAGAGTTGGCGGCGACCTCGGAAGAAATGGGGGCGCAAGCCGAACAGCTGCAGGGGCTGATGGCCTTCTTCCGCACCGGCGACACCGGCCGGTTGCATAACCCGGCGCCGCACCGCAACACAGCCGCCGCGCATCGTGCCAGTCCGACCCCGACACGCCCGGCCACGCCGTCGCTCCCGGTCGCCGCCGAACCGGAATTCGAGCGATTCTGAGGAGCCGCCATGGGACAAAGTACCGCGCTTGCCCGCTACGACGCACCGGCCGCGCCCGTGGCCGACCCCGGCATCCAGCAATACCTGACCTTCACGCTGAACGCCGAGGTGTTCGCTGTCGGCATTCTCAATATCAAGGAGATCATCGAGTATGGCCAGTTGACCGAGATCCCGCTGATGCCGGCCTTCATCCGTGGTGTGATCAACCTGCGCGGAGCCGTCGTGCCGGTCATCGACCTCTCGGCGCGCTTCGGCGCACCGCCGACCGCCGTGGCACGCCGCACCTGCATCGTCATCGTCGAAATGCATCACCTCGTCGATGGCAGCGCCGCTCGGCAGGACATCGGAATCCTGGTCGACAGCGTGAACGAGGTGCTGGAAATTCCGGCGGGCGAGATCGAACCGCCCCCCGCCTTCGGTGCCCATATCCGCGCCGACTTCATTCGTGGCATGGGCAAGGTGGCGGGCAGCTTCGTCATCATTCTCGATCTGGACCGTGTGCTCTCGATCGACGAGATGAGCCAGATCGCCTTGGTGGGGCAGGAGAGCGGAAGCGGAGGCTAGCCAATCCTCGTCACGGTCGTGATGGGGGCATTGGATGGCAAGCCCAACGATGCAGGGCGGTCGTTGGGCCTGATCTCGATTGGGCAGGCGATGCCGTCTCTTCAGTGGCTGGCGCCATCCGGTTAGTCGGCGAGCACGCCGGCTACGCGCGGATGTGGCATGGCGCACTCTGGTCCATTTCTCTCCACGTTGGTGCCTATGGAAAACCCGACCATTTCCGACCATGAATTCGTTTTGTTCCAGCGGCTGATTTATCGCCTGGCGGGGATCAATCTTGTTCCAAGCAAGAAGGTGCTCCTGGTCGGACGCCTCACCAAACGGCTTCGCCACTTTGGGCTGCAGCATTTTGGCGAATATTATCGCGTGGTCACCAGCGGCGAGCACCCTGCCGAGGCGCAGCTCATGGTCGATCTGCTGACCACGAACGAGACCTGTTTTTTCCGCGAACCGGCCCACTTTCATTTCCTGCGCGAATTTGCCAGCAAGCGGCGGAGCCGCCCATTGCGGGTCTGGAGCGCGGCCTGCTCTTCGGGAGAAGAGCCTTATTCAATTGCCATGACGTTGGCAGAAACGCTGAGCTTGTCAGGTCATTGGGAGATTCTGGCGTCCGACATCAGCAAGACCGTGCTTGAGCGGGCCGAACGGGGGCTATATCCCATGGAGCGCGCCCATGATATTGAAAAAAATTTGCTAAAAGCATATTGCCTTAAAGGGGTGCGTAGCCAAGAGGGCACGTTCCTCATCGAGCAATCATTGCGCGAGCGTGTGGCGTTTCGCCAATTGAATCTGACCACGCTGGAAGCCGCGGACCTCGGTCAGTTTGATCTCATTTTTTTGCGCAATGTGATGATTTATTTCGATAGCGACACGAAGCGGAAGGTGGTGGCAAACCTTCTTCCCCATCTCAAACGCGATGGAGTCTTTATCGTCGGCCATTCGGAAACCCTGAACGGCGTCACCAGCGAGCTGGTTTCAATACGGCCGACCCTGTATTGCCGGCCCGAATTCCGGCAATGAAACGTCGCAGGCATTTTCACGCTTCGCGCCCCGGACAAGATGGGAGATGACCTCCCGCCATAGGGATCAGGACAATGAACAAGCAAATAAAAGTGATGATCGTGGATGATTCTGCCGTCGTGCGGCAGGTCGTGCGGCAAGCACTGGAGCACGATCCTGGAATACGGGTGATCGGCGCCGCCTCGGATCCGCTCTTTGCCCTGACGCACATGCAGCGTGACTGGCCGGAGGTGATCGTGCTGGATATCGAGATGCCGCGGATGGATGGCCTGACTTTCCTGAAAAAGATCATGGCCGAGCGGCCGACACCGGTGGTGATCTGCTCATCCCTGGCGGAAAGCGGTACCACCGCGGCGATGAACGCCCTGGCCGCCGGAGCGGCCGCCATTATTACCAAGCCCAAGATGGGGGTGAAGCAGTTCCTCGAAGACAGCGCCAACGACATCGTGCAGGCAGTGCGGGCGGCCGCCCGCGCCAATGTCAGCCGGTTGATGGCGCGGGTGGCGCCAGTAGTGGTGCCGCCCCCCAAGTTGTCCGCCGACGCGGTGATCAGCGGCGGCTTGGGGCGCGGCGCGGGAATGGTCCGCACCACGGAACGCATCGTGGCGATCGGCACGTCGACCGGCGGCACCCAGGCGCTGGAGGCCGTGTTGACTCGCCTGCCGGCGGTCTGTCCCGGCATCGTGATCGTCCAGCACATGCCGGAGCGCTTCACCGCCATGTTCGCGGAAAGGCTCAACAAGCTATGCCAGGTTGAGGTACGCGAGGCGCGTCAAGGCGACCGGGTGATCCCAGGGCGCGCCTTGATCGCGCCGGGCGGCAAGCACATGCTGTTGGCACGGAGCGGTGCCCAGTACACCGTCGAAATAAGAGAGGGCCCACTGGTCAACCGGCACCGTCCTTCCGTCGACGTGCTCTTCCGTTCGTGCGCCAAATTCGCTGGCCGCAACGCCCTTGGCGTCATCATGACCGGGATGGGGGATGACGGCGCGCGCGGTCTCAAAGAAATGAAAGAAGCCGGCGCCCGGACCATTGCCGAAGACGAATCCACCTGCGTGGTGTTCGGTATGCCCAAGGAGGCCATCGCCCTCGGCGGCGTCGATGAAGTCATTCCATTGGATCGGATCGCAACCGTTATCGAACATTATGGTCACTGAAATGTGAAGGAGACCTCCATGGCCACACGTCATGGTATCGACTGGGACAAGGCGCAGGCGCTCTACGTTGCCGAGCGCGAGGCCTTCGTCGCCCGCATGCCTCGCTCGCGCGAACTATCGGCCGCCGCTGGCGGGCATCTACTGTTCGGCGTGCCGCTGCACTGGATGAACGACTGGTCCACGCCGTGCTCGCTGTATGTGGCAGCCGCGCAGGGGGCACGCTTCCAGGACGTGGACGGCCATGATTACGTGGATTTCTGCCTGGGCGACACCGGCGCCATGTTCGGCCACAGCCCCAAGCCGGTGGCCGAGGCCATCGCCCGTCAGGCGCAGCGGGGATTGACCGCCATGCTGCCCAGCGAAGACGGGGTCTGGGTGGCACAGGAACTCGCGCGCCGTTTCGGGTTGCCGTACTGGCAGTTTGCCCTGTCGGCGTCGGATGCCAACCGCTTCGCCATCCGCTGGGCGCGCGCCGTGACCGGGCGCAGCAAGGTGCTGGTCTTCAACGGCTGCTACCACGGCACGGTGGACGACGTGTTCGTCGACCTGGTGGACGGCCGGCCGCAAACGCGCGACAGCCTGCTGGGTCAGGTGTACGACCTCACCCAGCATACCCGCAGCGTGGAATTCAACGATCTGGCCGCATTGGAGGGCGCGCTGCAGGATGGCCAGGTGGCCTGCCTGCTGGCCGAGCCGGCGATGACCAATATCGGCATGGTGCTGCCGCAGCCGGGCTTCTGGCCGGCGGCCCAGGCGTTGTGCCGGCGCTACGGCACACTGCTGTTGATCGACGAGACCCACACCATCAGCAGCGGACCCGGCGGCTACACCCGCGCTCATGGCCTGCAGCCGGACTTGTTCGTGCTGGGCAAGCCGGTGGCCGGCGGTGTGCCGTGCGCGGTGTACGGTTTCAGCGCCGAGGTGGCGCGCCGTGCCGAGGAGGCCAAGCGCAACGCGCCGCCCGGCCACAGCGGCATCGGCACCACGCTCACCGCCAACCTGCTGGCCATGGCGGCGATGCGCGCCAACCTCGCCGAGGTGATGACGGACGAAGCCTACCTGTACATGTTCGCCCTGGCCGAACGGCTGGCCGCCGGTCTGCGTCGCGTGATCGACGAGCAAGGGCTGCCGTGGTGCGTGACCCGGGTCGGCGCGCGCACCGAGTTCCAGTTCACCCCGACGCCGCCGCAGAACGGCAGCGAGGCCGACAAGGTTCTCGACAGCGAACTGGAGCATATCGTGCACCTGTTCCTGCTCAACCGCGGGCTGTTGATCACGCCGTTCCACAACATGATGCTGGTGTGCCCGGACACCACCACAGCGGACGTCGACCGGCTGGTGGCGGCATTCGCGGCATTCGTGGCCGCAGTACGCTAGGAGGGCCGTGGTGCTTGTGGCTTGATGCCTTGCCGAAGAGGGCAGGGCTTGTGCGATCCGGTTAGTTAGCCATCACCATTTTGCACAGCGCTCGCAGCCGGCTGGAAAGATCGTGCACCCGTTGGGGCGCTTCGGGGCGGCAATGCAAGACCAGTTCCAGAGATGGCAGCGAGGCAAAGCCTTCGCGGTCTGTCAGCACGCGGTGGACGGGCAGTGCCAGCCGCGCCGGCAACAGGCTGACGCCCAGTCCGCTGGCCACCGCCGAGCGGATACTGGCCAGGCTGGCGCTGCTGTAGCTGATACGCCAGCGGCGGCCACTGCTTTCCAGCGCGTGAATCATTTCGTCGCGGTATAGCCCGCCAACTGGAAACACCACCAGGCCGATTACGGGCTGGAACAGGGCAGGCCGGCGAACTTCCTGCTGCTGCCGGCGGAAACCGTAGGCGAGGCCATCGTGATGCGTCCGCCGCAGCGCACGGTGATCCGTCACGGCAAGTGCATTGTCTATGAGGGGAGGTTGCTGCAGCCCCTTCTTGCCACGGCCGATGTCTAAGTGCCACCAAGGCGCGGCCGGCTGGCGTCCCCGGCGCTGATCCCTATCGCTGATACAGCGCCGTGACCGAGCGCAGTGCGAGCACGGCCGGGGCGGCACGGAGCGCCCGACGGATACCAGGCGCTCTGTTACTAAGACAAGCGATTGCCCCGGCGCGTTGCAGACGGATGGCGGGTAATGGTTCTACGCTGGTAGAGAGAATCTTTGGCAGTGAGGAAACCATGAAACCCTCTCCCGGATTGGTTGGCGCTACCGCAGCGGGAACGCTGGTCTCGCTCGGCCTGGCCGTGCTCGGTGCGGGTGGACTGGCAACCTTCTTCTCCCATCCTGCCCGCATTGCCCTGGTAGTGGCCGTCGTGGTGATGTCCGGCGTGACGGCCTTCAGCAGTGGCAACCTGAGCCCCGGTGTGCGCGAGGACCGGGCCAACCGCTGGGTGCTTCCCGTCTTCGGGTTGCTCGGCCTGCTCTCCGCCTATCTGCCGGCCTATACCGAACGGCTGGGGGTGTGGGTACTCGGGGAGGAGGGTGTGCGCTGGCTGGGCGTCGTGCTATTCGCCGCCGGCGGTGTGCTGCGGATCTGGCCGGTGTTCGTGCTGGGCTACCGCTTCAGCGGACTGGTCGCCATCCAGCCCGGCCATACGCTGGTCACGAGCGGGGTGTACCGCGTCATCCGTAACCCCAGCTACCTGGGCCTGCTCGTCAACTCGCTGGGATGGGCTCTGGTGTTCCGCTCGGGAGTCGGCGTGCTGCTGACAGCACTGATCATCCCGCCGCTCATCGCACGCATCCGTTCCGAGGAAGCGCTGCTGCACGAGCAGTTCGGGACGGAGTACGAGGCCTACTGCGCCCGCACCTGGCGGCTGATTCCTTGGCTATATTGATGTTCTACCACCCCGGATCAGGCATGGGCCTGATCCTTGTCCATTCAGGAGTCAGCGCATGTCCCTCTCCATGTACCAAGCCTCCGTCCCGGGGCTGATCCGCGGCTTGAACAATCTCGCGGCCATCCTCGACAAGGCCGCCGCTCATGCCGAAGCGAAGAACATCGCACCGGAGGTGTTCCTCCAGGCCCGGCTCGCCCCCGACATGTTCCCGCTGGTGCGCCAGGTGCAAAGCGTATCGGATAGCGCCAAGGGCTGCGCCGCGCGGCTGGCCGGCCTCGAGGTGCCGAGCTACCCCGACACCGAAACCAGCTTCCCCGAGCTGCAGGAGCGCCTCGCCAAGACCGTGGCCTTCCTGAAGGGCATCACGCCGGAGCAGATCGACGGCAGCGAGGAGCGCCCGATCACGCTCAAGGTGCGCAGCCGGGAAATCCATTTCACCGGGCAGAGCTACCTGCTGGGCTTCGTCCTGCCCAACTTTTACTTCCACCTGACCACCGCCTACGACATCCTGCGCCACAACGGCGTGGAGCTCGGCAAGATGGATTACCTAGGTGGGGTGTGATGCTCTTGTGCCGATCAACTGTGCTTAGAGCCGCAACAAAACCCAGTGCAACGGTCTTGGCTAGGCGCGCGGCCGCAGACAGTACAAGTAGTACGGCAAGTGCTTGCTGGGCGAATCAAAGATTCGCACGCGAGCGCAACAACGCCAAGAGGGTTTTGTTAGCGGCTCTCAGTGCAGCTTGACCTGGGGCTCGGTCCGCTTGCTGAGGACACGGCCGATGGTGGCCAGGCACGTCCGCCCCAGGCCGTACAGGGCCATCTTGTGCTTGCTGTAGAGCGACAAATACATCAGGCGGGCGAATTGCCCCTGGATGAACAGGCTCTTGCGCGACAGCGAACTCATCAGGCTGCCCACCGTGCTGTATTTGCCCAGTGAGATCAGCGAGCCCAGATCCCTGTAGTGGAACGTCTGCAGCGGCTTGCCTTGCAGGTGCCGCTGGATGTTGGCCAGCAGCACGGTGGCCTGCTGATGGGCGGCCTGGGCACGCGGAGGCACCCATCCCTGTTTCTCTTCCCACGGGCAGGCGGCGCAATCCCCCAGCGCGAAAATGTCCGGGTCCAGCGTGGTCTGCAAGGTGGGGGTGACCACCAACTGGTTGAGCCGGTTGGTTTCCAGCCCATCCAGCTGACTGAGGAAGTCGGGAGCCTTGACCCCCGCCGCCCAGACCACCAGTTCCGACGGAATGCGCTTACCGCTGGCGGTGACGACCGCCGTTTCGGTAACCTCGGTGACCCTTTCCCCGGTGAACACCGACACGTTCAGCTTCTCCAGCAGGCGCCGCGCATTGCCCGACAGCTCGGGCGGCAGGGCCGGGAGGATGCGCTCGCCGGCTTCGATCAGGGTGAGCTGGATATCCCGGTCTGGGTCGATGCTTTCCCGCCCGTAGGCCACCAGTTCCCGCGTCGTGTTGCGCAACTCCGCCGCCAGTTCGACGCCCGTCGCCCCACCGCCGATGATGGTGATGTGCAGCTGTTCCGGGCGCAATGGCTCGGCTTGCAGGCTGGCCCGGATGCAGGCGTTGACCATGCGCTGATGAAAATGCGAAGCCTGCTCCGGCGTATTCAGGCTGATCGCATGGCGTGCCACGCCCGGCGTACCGAAATCGTTGGTGCCGCTGCCGACGGCCATCACCAGCACATCGTAGGGGATGCGGCGGCGGGGAATCAGTTCCTGGCCATCGGCATCCAGGGTGGGGGCGACGTGGACGACCTTCTCGCGACGGTCGAGCCCGTCCATGCGGCCCAGGCAAAAGCGGAAGCCGTGCCAGCGAGCCTGGGCGAGGTAGTCCAGCTCTTCCTTGGCCGGCGTCATGCTGCCGGCGGCAATCTCGTGCAGCAGGGGCTTCCAGATATGGGCGCGAGCGCAGTCGACCAGGGTGATCCGGGCCTGCTGCTTGCGCCCCAGGGTATCGCCCAGCCGCGTCGCCAGGGCCAGCCCGCCGGCTCCTCCTCCGACAATGACGATGTTCGGCGTGCGGGATGAGGGCATGGCTGTCTCCGGGAAGGCGTTAACAATGGGTGGTGCTTCCTTTGGCGCACAATCCCCCTTATTTGATGTGAAGGGAAGGGGAGCTAGAATGGCGGAAAACGAAGCTGTGTGCGGCTAATTTGCCCGGTCTCAGTCCACGGCGACAAGCGATATAAATTCAGCACATTGTGAGCGATAGGAACTATCGGTGAGGCGAAAGATACCCAGCATCGAGGCACTGCAGGCCTTCGAAACGGCGGCGCGCTACCAGAGCTTTACCCGGGCCGCCGAAGAACTGGCCCTGACGCAAAGTGCCGTCTGCAAGCAGATCGCCGCGCTGGAAGAGATGCTGGGGATTCCCCTGTTTCACCGCATCAAGCGGCGCGTCAGCCTGACCGAAGCGGGGCAGGTCTATGCCCGGGAAGTCCGGGAGAACCTCGACCGGATGGAGCGCAGCACCCTGTCCATCATGGCCCATCAAGGCTCGGGCGGAGTCATCGAGCTGGCGTCCGTTCCCACCTTCGCCACGCGCTGGCTGATCCCGCGTCTACCGCAGTTTTATGCCGCCCATCCCAATATCACCATCAATATCACCACCCGCTCCGATCCCTTCATCTTCACCGACACGGTGTTCGATGCCTCCATCCACTTCGGGAGCGGGGTCTGGCCGGGGGCCCACGCCGACCACCTGTTCGGCGAGGAAATGATCCCGGTGTGCAGTCCGGCGCTGCTGGAGAGGCAGCCATGCCCGCGGCCGGAGGATCTGATCCGGCTCAAGCTGCTGCACCTGTCGGCCCGCCACGATGCCTGGCACAAGTGGTTTGCCGCCGCCGGGGCCAGCGACCTCAACGCCATGGTCGGCCCGCGCTACGAGCTGTTTTCGATGCTGGTGGAGGCGGCGCGGGCGCACATGGGCGTCGCCCTCGTGCCGCGCTTTCTGGTGCAGGAAGAAATCCGTTCCGGCTCGCTGGTGACGCCGTTCGACATCCCGCTGCAAAGTGAGATGGGCTACTTCCTGGTCTATCCGGAAAACAAGCAGGCATCCACCACGCTCCAGGCCTTCGTCGGCTGGCTGCTCGGCCAGGCGGAACAGTATCGCCAGACGCTGCAGCCGTAGGAGTGACGGTACACAGATCGTAGGATGGGTGGAGCGCAGCGCAACCCATCGCCGGGGCACTCACGTCCCGCGTAACACAAGCCCCACCAGGAACTGCGCAGGTCCGGAGGCCCGTAGGATGGGTGGAGCGCAGCGCAACCCATCGCCGATGGAGAGCCCGTGCAAACAAGCTCAGAACAGTTTCTTAACCCACCATGTCCTGCGGCTTCACCCAGGCATCGAACTGCTCCGCCGTCACAAAGCCGCTCGCCAGCGCCGCCTCGCGCAGCGTCAGCCCCTCCTTGTGCGCCTTCTTGGCGATGGCCGCCGCCTTGTCGTAGCCGATGTGCGGATTGAGCGCCGTCACTAGCATAAGCGATTTTTCCAGCAACTCGTCGATGCGCGCCCGGTTGGGTTCGATGCCCACCGCGCAGTGCTCGTTGAAACTCGTCATGCCGTCGGCCAGCAGGCGCACGCTCTGCAGGAAGTTGTGGATGATCAGCGGCTTGAACACGTTGAGCTCGAAGTTGCCGCTGGCGCCGCCGATGTTGACCGCCACGTCATTGCCGAACACCTGGGCACAGGCCATGGTCAGCGCCTCGCTCTGCGTCGGGTTTACCTTACCCGGCATGATCGAGCTGCCCGGCTCGTTCTCCGGAATGGTGATCTCGCCGATGCCGCAGCGCGGCCCGCTGGCCAGCCAGCGCACGTCGTTGGCGATCTTCATCAAGGCGCCGGCCAGCGTCTTCAGCGCGCCGTGGGCGTGCACCAGCGCATCGTGCGCCGCCAGCGCCTCGAACTTGTTGGGCGCGGTGACGAAGGGCAGGCCGGTGTCTTCGGCCAAGCGCTGTGCCACACGCACTGCGAATTCCGGATGGGCGTTGAGCCCGGTGCCGACCGCCGTGCCGCCCAGTGCCAGCTCGCACAAGTGCGGCAGCGCGTCCTCCAGATGGCGCCGGCTGTGCGCCAGCTGCGCCACGTAGCCGGAGAACTCCTGCCCCAGCGTCAGCGGCGTGGCGTCTTGCAGGTGGGTACGGCCGATCTTGACGATGTCAGTGAACGCCAGTGCCTTGTTCGCCAACGTGGTGGCCAGCGTATCCAGCGCCGGCAGCAGCCGTTCCTCGAGTGCCGCCACCGCCGCCACATGCATCGCGGTGGGGAACACATCGTTGGACGACTGGCCGCGGTTGACGTGGTCGTTCGGGTGCACCAGGCGCGCCTCGCCACGCTCGCCGCCCATCAACTCGCTGGCGCGGTTGGCCAGTACCTCGTTCATGTTCATGTTCGACTGCGTGCCCGAACCGGTCTGCCACACCGCCAGCGGAAACTCCTCCGGATGGCGTCCGGCGATCACCTCGCCGGCGGCGGCGGCGATGGCCGCTCCCAGATCGTCGGGCAGCAAGCCCAGCTCGACGTTGACGCTGGCGGCGGCGCGCTTCACCTGCGCCAGCGCCACGATCAGCTCCGGTGGCATCTTTTCGCTCGAGATGCGGAAATTCTCCAGCGAACGCTGGGTCTGGGCTCCCCACAGCCGCTTGGCCGGGACGGCGATTTCGCCGAAGGTATCGCGTTCCATGCGGATGGACATTGACGATCTCCCCTGCACGAGAAGCATGTTCCGAACCTGCTTCGCGATGTGCCGTGAGCGGATCGTGGATCGAAGTAGCTCGTTAGGATGGGTGGAGCAGAGCGCAACCCATCGGCGATGAGCTCCGACCGGCGGGACCACGCCCAAGGGCGCCCGGCAAGATCGTGAACAGGTGCTGCATGAAGCCTAGCAGCCGGCTATAGGGGCGACAAGGCGGAAGCCGGCGCCGGAACGGTGTTACAATCACCGGCTGGGCCGCTAAGGACAGCCACGCCGCACTCCATCCGGACGGCTGCTCTTAGCGGCTCCCGCGGCCAGCCCGCTGGCCACTCGTCATCACCCCACGTTTTTGCGAGACAGCCTCATGACCATCATCCGTCAGGAAGACTTCATCCAGAGCATCGCGGATGCCTTCCAGTACATCAGCTGCTACCACCCGAAAGACTACATCGACGCGCTGTACAAAGCGTACCAGCACGAAGAAAGCCCGGCCGCCAAGGACGCCATGGCGCAGATCCTGATCAACAGCCGCATGTGCGCCGAAGGCCGCCGTCCGATCTGCCAGGATACCGGTATCGCCGTAGTGTTCCTGAAAGTGGGCATGAAGGTGCAGTGGGACAGCACCCTGAGCGTGCAGGAGATGGTCAACGAAGGCGTACGCCGTGCCTACAACAACCCGGATAACAAGCTGCGCGCCTCGGTACTGCTCGACCCGGCCGGCCTGCGCAAGAACTCCAAGGACAACACCCCGGCCGTGGTGCACTTCGAGATCGTCGAAGGCGACGGCGTTGAAGTGATCTGTGCCGCCAAGGGCGGTGGCTCCGAGAACAAATCCAAGTTCTACGCGCTCAACCCGTCCGACTCCATCGTCGACTGGGTCATCAAGACCGTGCCGACCATGGGCGCCGGCTGGTGTCCGCCGGGCATCCTCGGTATCGGCATCGGCGGCACCCCGGAAAAGGCCATGCTGCTGGCCAAAGAATCGCTGATGGACCACGTCGACATCCACGAACTCAAGGCCAAGGCCGACAGCGGCGCGGAACTGACCAAGGTCGAAGCGCTGCGCCTGGAAATCTTCGAGAAGGTCAACGCGCTGGGCATCGGCGCGCAAGGCCTGGGCGGTCTCACCACGGTGCTCGACGTCAAGATTCTGGACTACCCGACCCACGCCGCCAGCCTGCCGGTCGCCATGATCCCGAACTGCGCCGCCACCCGCCACATCCACTTCCATCTGGACGGCAGCGGCCCGGCCCACCTGGAAACCCCGAGCCTGGAAGACTGGCCGGACATCACCTACGACAGCTCCAACGGCAAGCGCGTCGACCTGGACAACATCACCAAGGAAGAAGTGGCCAGCTGGCAGCCGGGCGACGTGCTGCTGATCAACGGCAAGATCCTCACCGGCCGCGACGCCGCGCACAAGCGCATGGTCGACATGCTGAACAAGGGCGAGAAACTGCCGGTCGACTTCACCAACCGCTTCATCTACTACGTCGGCCCGGTCGACCCGGTGCGTGACGAAGTGGTCGGCCCGGCTGGCCCGACCACCGCCACCCGCATGGACAAGTTCACCCGCCAGATGCTGGAACAGACCGGCCTCTTGGGCATGATCGGCAAGGCCGAGCGTGGCCCGGCAGCGATCGAAGCGATCAAGGACAACAAGGCCGTGTACCTGATGGCCGTCGGCGGCTCCGCCTACCTCGTCTCCAAGGCGATCAAGGCCTCCAAGGTGGTCGGCTTCGAAGACCTCGGCATGGAAGCCATCTACGAGTTCGAAGTGAAAGACATGCCGGTGACCGTGGCGGTCGACTCCTGTGGCACCTCGGTGCACAACACCGGCCCGGCCGAATGGCGCGTCAAGATCGGCAAGATTCCGGTCGCTACCGCCTGATGGCGGAGCGTTCTTGAACGCTAGCTGAATTCCTTCGGCCTACGCTGGCCGGAAGGCAACCCGACACCCCCGTCTGCAATGCAGGCGGGGGTGTTTTGTTTTTCGGCTAGCCCATCTCACAGGGATGGCTTAACCGATGAAAGCGTATGGAGATGTGAATCCAGTAGGTGTAGGCCTCTTCGGTACGCAGGCTGTAGTGCTTGAGGCGGATGAGGTCGCTGACCTGATCGCGCAGCTTGGGTGGAGGAGTAGACCTGACGTATTTCCCGGTTGTTATTTAGTACGCTTCCGTCATAGACCGTCCTGTGGCATGCTGTCCAGCATGATTGTTGCCATGCATTCTGGATGGTGACGTAAAAAATACGTCTTTTAGGACGCCTACTTCTAGACGGTACTCAGTATCGAGGTTCATGGGCAGAAAAATTTAAAAGGTCATATTGGACTGAATCGCATGGATAAAACACCACTTCCTCCATTACTTGCTGAAATTAATAACGGCTCTGTTACATGGAAAAGGCTCGATAGCATAAATTACGAAGTCCTTGGCTATTTTTTGTCATGCCATCTGATCATCGAGCACTATCTAGATGAGTTCTTAAAGATTTGCCATCCTGCCCTAGACTGGGAAGCCTCACGTCAAACTTTCGGACAAAAAATATCGTTGCTATCCAATTTTAAAATATCGGATCAATATGATTGCATTCCAGCTATTAAGCACATGAATTCTTTGCGAAACAAATTAAGTCACAATATTGAATTCAAAATTGAAGCAAACGACTTGCTGCCTTTGAGGCAGTACCTCGACAAAGCTACTGAAGGAAGAATGGATATTCCACATGATCCCAAGGGTCTGCTTGAACAATTCA
Source organism: Pseudogulbenkiania sp. MAI-1 (assembly GCF_000527175.1). NCBI lineage: Bacteria > Pseudomonadati > Pseudomonadota > Betaproteobacteria > Neisseriales > Chromobacteriaceae > Pseudogulbenkiania > Pseudogulbenkiania sp. MAI-1. The sequence goes on from NZ_AZUR01000001.1 coordinate 918,820, forward strand.
CAATGATGACATGTGTTTTATTTGCCGGATATATCAGTAGCGAGGTTCACCACAAGAAGCTAACAAGAAAATAAGCCCTAGCCTACAAACAAGCTGAGCCTCGGTAGTTCTTGGCATGTATTTAATTGAGAGCTATTATTTCACTCTTGATAGCATTACTAGATTAGTTGGATTCCAACTTCCTAAAAACAAAAACTGAAGCATTGAAAGGAAAAATCCTAACCCAAGGAGTGGGAACAAATCACTAGCATTGAAACTGCTGTATCTTTCAAAATATCTTTTTGATAATTCTACAATTTGCTCTTTTTGTTCGTTGCTTATGGAGCTATTGAGCTTCTTCTCATTGGCTTTCATAATCTCTAGCAATTCATTAGTATCAATGACCTCTAACAGGTTTCTTCCTGGTACTCTATCATTATTTTTAATGACAATTGGTTCATTGCTTGGCATGGAACTATCTTGGCTTATATTTGTGCCTTTGTTTTCATTAAAAAAGGCATGCCAACTATATTTTGAAGAAAGTCCATAATACTTTGAGTACTCTTCAGTCCCAGGCAAGTCATTGAAAGTTTTACTGCTGAAAACTTCTTTTCTATATGAGTAGAAATCAATAATAGGATTAAATTTTTCATATGCCATAACCGCTGTAACTATGCCAGCCAGAATCCAGCTAACTATAAGCAACCTAGCAACAAATCTTTTGATTGCACTATTCATGGTTATCCCTTTTCTTACTTATCTATCGAATGTAAGAAGCATAATACTGCCATGTGTCATTTTGGTCAACTGAAGGCATAAAACCAGTCATAAGACTGATTTTATTACTGCCAAAGCTTATCTACTAGAGAGCTACCTTTAATGTGGGTGCATCTTCTTAAAGTCCTTGGTTCTTTATGTTCAGTGATAGGGGGGGAAGGGGGCGGATTTATTTCCTGTTCCGTAACTGCCTCGCCTTGCTCGTTGCGGTAATAGGGTGCGGTAATAGGGTGCGGTAATAGGGGACAGACCACAGTTTTCTGCTAGTCTGGTCCTATTGATCCTTCCGAGGAGCCTCACATGCCACGCCGCCTCAGCCTGGCCGTGCCAGGAAAACTGTGGTCTGTCCCTTAGTTTACTTCAGTTTTCCCACAGACCACCTTAGTCAACAGAAACGCTAAGTTAAACCAAGATTTTGCGAGCGGCTTTGTACCATTGGATGACGTAGCCCTTATAGTTCTTGATATCTTGATTTTCTATGTGGTGGATGAGCCAACGCGTAAGACCATCCCAGTTCCCAAGGTTGCCTGGTGGGAAAATTTGCCAACCTAGTTCCACGATAGTCCAGCTGGACTTTGCCGCGTTGCGAAGCATCAAATAATAGGGGACAGACCACGGCTTTCCGGTTTTCTGCTAGTCTGGTCCTGTTGATCCTTTCGATGAGCCTCACATGCCACGCCGCCCCCGCCTGGCCCTGCCGGGCGTTCCGCTGCATTTGATCCAGCGCGGCAATAACCGCCAAGCCTGTTTCTTTGCCGAGGAGGACTACCGCTTCTATTTGGAGTGGTTAGCCGAATATGCCGGCAAGATCGGCTGCCGCCTCCATACCTATGTGTTGATGACCAACCACGTGCATCTGCTGATCTCGGCAGATAGCGCGGAGGCGCCGGGTGCCTTGATGAAGGCGCTGGGACAGCGTTATGTGCAGTATGTGAATCGCATCTATCGGCGCAGCGGCACCTTGTGGGAAGGTCGCTTCCGCTCCTGCCCGATCCAGGAAGAAGCCTATTTGCTAGCTTGCCAGCGTTACATCGAACTCAATCCGGTGCGGGCTGGCATGGTGGAGCATCTCTGGAGAATACTCTTGGTCGAGCTACCTCGCCAACGGGGAGGGTGTAGAGAATGCACTGATCCGACCGCACGGGCTGTACGAGGCGTTGGGGCTGGATGCGACGAGTCGGCAGGCTGCTTACCGGGAACTGTTCAGGTACGAATTGGAGCCCGGGCTGGTCGATCAGATTCGACGGGCAACCAATGGCAATTTTGTGCTGGGTAACGAACGCTTCGCGGCGGAGGTGGCGGCGGTTATTGGCCAGCGGACGTTACCGGGCAAGTCGGGGCGACCGCGCAAGGTGGCGGAGCCTAAGTCTGGTAAGCTGTTTGGTGGACCGTGAAGCGGAAAACCGTGGTCTGTCCCCTGTTTTCCCTCTTGTTTTCCCCGAGCAGATGCATAATCAATAGAGAGGTATTTGTTTTGTTAAAAGAACAGTTCCTTGAGTACCTGCAAGCCTACTCTCAAAAAGACATTAATAAAATCTCGGACATGTTAGCCGAAGGCATAACCCTTCGAGACTGGAAAATATCCGTTTCCGGCAAAGCGGCCGCCATCAATGAAACAGTGAAGAACTTTTCTTCTGCAGAGTCAATAAAAATCGAAACATTACATACTTATGAATCAGACCACTCCGTTGCAGGCGAGTTGAAAATCACCGTTAACGGAAGTGAGATTCTTTATGTTGTTGATGTGATTTCATTTGACGCATCCAGAAAAATTAAATCCATTCGAGCTTACTTGGGCAGGCCAGATTAAATAAAATGGCTCAAAATCTTTTTTCATTGAGCCGGAACCGCCTGTGCAACATGATGCATTTAGGGTAAGCGCCTGCGGCTGGGAGTCAGGTGAGGAAATGGCGAAAGCCAAGGAAGAAACCATTCAGTGGTAAAACCGGGTCTGTCTCCGGTTTTCGTCCCCGGTTTTCGCTCCCGGTTTTCGTCCTGACGAGCCCAGACCACTCTTCCTGTTCCTGTGGCGATGTTCAACGATTAGGCCGCAAAAAGTACAAACCATGAGCACTTCCAAACCCTTGACTGCAATCCAGGCCGACGAGGTCGCCCCTCGCACCAAGCCCTCGAATTACCCCGAACCATTTGCCTCCCTGATGAATGGGAGAGAAAAACGGCAGCTTGGCGATGTCTTTGGCTTAACCAACTTTGGCGTCAACCTGACCCGTCTCGCCCCGAACTCCATCTCCGCTCTTCGCCACAGCCACACCAGACAAGACGAATTCATCTACATCCTCAGCGGCCATCCGACACTTCGCACAGACGAGGGCGATATCCGGCTTGCTCCCGGCATGTGCGCTGGCTTCAAGGCCGGCACAGGCAACGCCCACCACTTGGTTAACGACACCTCCGAAGTGGTCGTATATCTTGAGATCGGCGATAGAACGCCAGGAGATCAGGCAGCGTACCCCGACGATGATATTCAAGCCGAGCTGAAGGATGGCGAATGGCACTTCAGCCACAAGGACGGGACGCCTTACTGATGCGTCAACCACGGCATGGATTCGTTTGCTCGCGTGACTCGGGCCGGCTAATGGGTGCCCCCGGTTTTCCCGGTTTTTGTAAAATGACGTTTGAGTTTTATGTTGATGGGATGGTAGGGTGGTGGCAAGATGGCGTTTCGATACTGCGTCGAAACATTCATTGACTTGCCACACCGAGGGGAAACTCATGGGGAAACAGAAAGCGACTCTGCTTGGCGCCATGCTCATGGTCGCATTGACTTCGGGCTGTGCTTCTTACCGCACCAGCTCGAACATTGAGACGAAAACGCCGGCGAGCCTTGCCGCCGACACCAAGGTCATCATCTCCGAAGACTCGCTGCCGAATAAGAAATACACGGCAGTCGGCCCGATCGAAGTCAGCATCAAGAAGTTGACGGCATTCCATAAGAATCCGACCAGAGAACAAGCTAACGAGGCATTATCCGAGAAAGCCCGGGTAATCGGTGCCGATGCGGTCGTCAACGTAACGTATAAGAGCGGCATCGGCTTCACGACGTGGGGCTACATGGATGCCAAGGGGATGGGCGTCAAGCTGGCCGAGTAGAGACTACATTCGACATGCCGCTCCGGCGGATGGCCTGATCTGGCCGCCGGAGCCTCTCAATATGTCCAAGGAATCTCCATGAAGCTTTATTCGCTCTTTCTGCTGATGGCCACTGCCACGGTGTTCAGTCCCGGCCCTGGTGTCGTCATGACGCTCAGCAATGCCCTGCGCTATGGCATGCGCGGCACCTTTGGCGGCATCCTGGGGATTGCTTGTGGTGCGCTGGCGGTCGCGGCGATTTCGGCCACCAGTCTCGGGGTACTGCTTGCCGCTTCGGCGCTGGCTTTTACCGTCCTCAAGCTCATCGGTGCCGCTTATCTCATCTATCTCGGTATTCGGCTGTGGCGGGCACCCCCTTTCCGGTTCGCGGAGCAGTCGGTGCACGAGGCGAGTTTCGGCAAACGCTTTCTCGAAGGACTGTCCCTGCAACTCACCAATCCCAAGGCGATTTTCTTCTTCCTCTCGGTGTTTCCCCAGTTCATCGATCCGGCTAGGAGTTACCCGATTCAGTTCGCCACGCTGGTGCTGACCTACAGTGTTCTGGTTGTCGTCATTCACTGCAGTTACGCGTTGTTTGCCAAGCGTGCCAAAGGCTGGCTGGTGTCCGATCGCGGAGGCCGTATGGTCAACAAGGCGGCGGGAGTGACGTTCGTGTGTTTCGGCGCCGCGCTGGCGACGGCGAAGCGTTGATACACCGCTCCCTTGCTGTCTCGGCTTAAGAGAGGTGAGGTGGCAGTGAGATGTTTCGACGGCGCTCTCCTTGCCGCAGCGGTCTAAGCTGGTAGTCATGGCGACTCGACCATGATGGGAGCAAAAAAGGAGACGTTCCATGGCAAGCATCCAACGGATCACCCCCTGCCTGTGGTTCGACGATCAGGCCGAACAAGCGGCGGGGTTCTATACCGCCATCTTCAAGAACTCCCGGATCGTCGGTCTGACCCGCTACGGCGAGGCGGGGTATGAGATCCACGGCAGGCCGGCGGGGTCGGTCTTGACCGTGGAGTTCGAGCTGGATGGGCAGGCCTTTACCGCCCTCAACGGCGGGCCGGTGTTCACCTTCAACGAGGCCGTGTCGTTCCAGGTCAATTGCGAGACACAGGAAGAGGTGGACTACTACTGGGAGAAGCTGTCCGTCGGCGGAGATGAGGCGGCGCAGCAGTGCGGCTGGCTCAAGGACAAATACGGCGTGTCCTGGCAGGTGGTGCCGACTGCGCTGCCCAAGATGCTCGCCGATGCCGATTATGCAAAATCCGAGCGTGTCATGACTGCCCTGCTGCAGATGAAGAAGCTCGACATCGCCGCCTTGCAGCGGGCCTACGACGGGGCGGCTTGATCCGCTGGCGGCAGCCTGCTGCCGGTACGGGCAGGACGATGGAATAGCGGCTACACTAGCCTGCCCAGCGGTTGACGGAGGCTGAACGGAGTCGACCGCCGATCGTGCATTTTCATTCAGGAGCAGAGAATGGCCCAGTACAGCGCCGAAGTGCTTTGGCTGCGCGGCGAGCAGGATTTCCTAAGTAATCGCTACAGCCGCCGGCATCTGCTGCGTTTCGATGGCGGCGTAGAGGTGCCAGGTTCGTCATCCCCGCACGTCGTTCCCGTGCCGATGTCCGATGCCTCGGCCGTCGACCCGGAGGAGGCCTTCGTGGCGTCGTTGTCGAGCTGCCACATGCTGTGGTTCCTGTCGATCGCGGCCAAGCGCAAGTTCTGTGTCGAGCGCTATTTCGATGCCGCCGTCGGCGTGATGGAGAAGAACGCAGCCGGCAAGATGGCGATGACCGTCGTCACGCTACGGCCGGAGGTGACGTTCTCAGGGGAGCGTATCCCCACGCGTCAGGAACTCGACGCGATGCATCACGAAGCGCATGAGGAGTGTTTCATCGCCAACTCGGTCAAGACCGAGGTGCGTTGCGAGCCGGTGTACGGGGAACTCTGAGCTGGCGTGGTCGCAGAGTGCGCAGCCACCAGCAATCCTCAAGAGCAGGAGGGAAACCATGAAACCACGTATCAGCATGATTACGCTGGGTGTCGGCGATCTCGACCGCGCCACCCGGTTCTACGAACAGGGGCTGGGCCTGCCGCGCTATCCGATGGAGGCGGCCGGCGTCGCTTTCTTTGCGCTTGAAGGCACCTGGCTGGCCCTGTATCCGTGGTCGGCGCTGGCCGAAGACGCCACCGTGCCGGCCGAAGGCAGCGGGTTTCGCGGCACAGCCCTGGCCCACAATGTGTCGTCGCGGGAGGAGGTGGATCTGGTGATGGCGCAGGCGGTGAATGCCGGGGCGCGCGTGGTGAAACCGGCGCAAGATGCCTTTTGGGGCGGCTATAGTGGTTACTTTGCCGATCCGGAGGGTCATCTCTGGGAAGTGGCGTGGAACCCGTTCATGGCGATCGGCCCGCAGGATGAGTAAGCGGGATCCGAGCGCATCACGCGGAGGGGACGATGCGCATTGAACCGCTGGCCGATCACCGGCACCTGATCGCCGAGATCGCGGCCTTGCTCCATGTCTTGTGATGCCGCGTGCCGCGGCCATGAGCCTACAGTATTGAACAGTTAAGGAGTCCCATCATGATGTACCGTGGAAGCTGTCATTGCGGGCGGATCGCGTTCGAAGTGGAAGGCGATCTCACCCAGGCCATGGACTGCAACTGTTCGATCTGCCGTCGCAAGGGCTCGCTGATGTGGTTCGTGCCGCGCCAGCAGCTGCGCCTGCTGACGCCGGAAGCGGATATGAGTACCTACACCTTCAACAAGCATGTCATCCAGCATCATTTCTGCCCGGTCTGCGGCATCCATCCCTTCGGTGAGGGGCGCGACCCGGCGGGGAACGCCATGGCAGCGGTCAACGTGCGCTGTCTCGATGACGTCGATCTGGATGCGTTGCCGGTCAAGCACTTCGACGGGCGCGCGTTATGAGCGTCTGATCCAGGAAAGGATGAAGGGGGGAGCGAGGATGCCGGTGTATATCGTCAGGTTGGGCAGCGAGCGGCTGGACGGCGAGGGGTTGCGTATTGGCACGGTGCGGCGTCCTCCACGCGGGGTGCCGAAGAGTGAATTCTCGACCCAGAACTGGTACGACGTGTGGTATCCGAACCTGGCGCCCAGCGCGGAGACGGTGAAGATGGCGCAGCAGGCCAAGACGGAGCGGGACTGGGCGGCTTTCATCAAGCAGTACCGCGCCGAGATGGCGACACCGGACAACAGCCGCACGCTCGACTTGCTGGCGGCGCTGTCGCACCAGAGCAGCTTTTCCGTGGGCTGTTACTGTGCCGAGGAGGCGCATTGCCACCGCTCGGTGCTGCGCGTCCTGCTCGCCGAACGCGGCGCGGACGTGCGTTGAGGCTCAGTATTGGGTGAAGACCATCCGTGGCTCGGTGAGGCCTCAGGCCGCCGGGGCCAGGCTGGCCAGATAGTCGGCGACTTCCTCCTCGATCCAGGCGGTGAAATCGCGCTGCTTGGTCTGCGAATTCTCACGCTGTGGCCAGACCAGCCAGTGCGGGTAGGGGTAGGGCACGCGGATATCGGTCAATTGCACCAGTTCCCCGCGCTGTAGCGCGTCGTGCGCCAGGCTACGCCGCTCCAGCGCCACGCCCATGCCGAGGCGTACCGCTTCCAGCACCAGGTTGGAGTCGTTGATCCACAGTCCGGCGTTGCCCGGTTCCTCCACCCCGGCGACGTTGCACCAAGGTAGCCACGATTCCACCGTGCGCACGATGGGGCCGGCGACAATTTCCTGCGGGGTCTGCGGCAGGCGGCCACCGTTGAAGGACGGTGAGGCCACCACCACCAGTTCATCGTCGAACAGCCTTTTTTGCGCCAGCCCTTCCCAGCCGCCCTGGCCCATGCGCACGCCGATGTCGACCAGTCCCTGGCGCAGGTCCTGGATGTCGAGACTGGCGCGTAGGCTGACGCGGTAATGCGGGTGGCGGGCGTAGAAGCGGGGCAGGCGCGGTAGCAGCCAGTGCTTCCCGAACGAGGGCAGCACCGCGACCACCACTTCGTCCACGCGCGGCCGGGCACGCACCAGCCGTGTGGCCTCGGTGATTTCCCCCAGCCCGATACGGATCTGCAGCGCGTACAGCCGGCCGTCCTCGCTCAGGCGCAGGCCGCGCCCCTCGCGGGTGAACAGTGGGGTGCCGAGCAGATCTTCCAGCTGTTTTATCTGCTGGCTGATGGCCGAGTGGGTGACGTGCAGTTCGGCTGCCGCCAGCGTGATGCTGCCCAGGCGGGCCACGGCTTCGAAACTGCGCAGGGCGGGAAGGGGGGGAAGTGTGCTCATGTAAGTAAAATTAACACAAACGACAAATAAATATCGATTTTTTCTGGCTCTTCAAATGCTTATAGTAAACCCAGATAGTCAACAGGAGAGTCATCATGCAACACCAGTTACGCGTCGAATTGGCCAGCCATGAAGTCTTGGTGATCGAGCTGCCGTCTGCCGCGCAGGTCCGCGCGGTGTCCGGCACGCATTGGCTGACGGTGGATGGGCTGGACGTCTGCCTGGCACCGGGTGAGCGGGAAACCATCCCGGCCGGCAAGGTTCTGGCCGAAGGGCATGGTCTGCTGGAGTTTTCCAAGCCTGCGGCACAGCCGAGCCAGGGCCTTGGCCGCCGCTTGTTGGGCCGTTCCGGGCAAGGCGCTATGCTGTTGGGTAAAGTGTGCTTCTAAACAGGAGGAAGACGATGCAATTGATCGGCATGCTGGATTCGCCCTACGTGCGCCGGGTGGCCATCTCGCTGCGGCTGTTGGGCGTTCCGTTCGAGCACCACGCCGTGTCGGTGTTCCGCACCTTCGAGCAGTTCCGTCAGATCAACCCGGTGGTGAAGGCCCCGACCCTGGTTTGCGACGACGGCGCGGTGCTGATGGATTCGACGTTGATTCTCGACTACGTCGAAACCTGCGTCGCGTCGGGCAGGAGCCTGATGCCCGGTGGGCGGGCCGAACGCCAGCATGCCTTGCGCCTGATCGGTCTGGCGCTGGCGGCTTGCGAGAAGAGCGTGCAGATCGTCTACGAGCGCCAGTTGCGACCGGCCGAGAAGCGGCACCAGCCTTGGCTGGAACGGGTCGAGGGCCAGTTGCTGGCGGCCTACGGCGAGCTGGAGCGCGAGCTGGCGCGTACTCCGCTCGCCGTCAGCGAGGAGGGCATCGACCAGGCCGGCGTCACCACGGCGGTGGCGTGGGGTTTTACCCAGCTGATGCTGGCGGATGTCGTCAAGGCGGCGGATTTTCCGCTGCTGCAGGCGTTCAGCGCGCAGGCCGAGCAATTGCCGGCCTTCGTCGCCCTCCCTCCCGCCTGAGCCTCCCGATACGGCGGGCTAGCCTTCCGGCCAGTCGAACGCCGGCGGCGGGCGGCCGGTTTCCGCAGGCTTTCAGGCCGCAGATGAACACCGGCCAGCCTTGCCGCCCGCCATCGCCTACTCTTAAAACTTCCCCACGAAGCGAACAGGAGGGCGATGATGGCAAGCCAGGTCAATCCCATTCCCGCCGGCTATCCCGGCGTGACTCCCTATCTGACGGTGCGCGATGCCGCCGCCGCCATCGATTTCTACTGTCAGGCGTTCGGCGCCAGCGAGATCATGCGGGTGGCGATGGGCGGCAAGATCGGCCATGCCGAGCTGAAGGTCGGCGAGGCGCCGCTGATGCTGTCGGACGAGTTTCCCGAGATGGGGGCGCTCGGACCGCAGTCGGAGGCACAGCCGCCGGTGTGCCTTCATCTCTACGTGGCAGACGTCGATGCCGTGGTGGCGCGCGCCGTGACGGCCGGGGCGACGCTGTTGCGCGAGGTGGAGAACATGTTCTACGGCGACCGCGCCGGCAAGCTGCGCGACCCGTTCGGCCACGTCTGGTGGCTGTCGTCACACGTCGAGGACGTGTCACCGGACGAGGTCCAGCGCCGCGCCGCCGCGATGTTCGGTGGTTGAATACCGGGATGAACGGATTGAGGCCGCCAGGTGTGGCCGCCCGACTTCCGGTTTACGCCTCGGCCTTGCCGGGCTGTTCCCGGCGATGGGACCACAATAGTAGCTATAACTCAGTTACGGGGAGGGAGGTCTGCGCCGCCGACGGAATTGCCGTGAGATTCGCCGGCGAGCTCCCCCCGCAGCGTCTACGGAGTGGTCATGAACAAGCCCAACAGCAAGGCCCAGCGCCTGGCGGCACTCTTCCTGCTGGGTGCGGTGTTGTTCAACTATCCGCTGCTGGCCCTGTTCAACCGCTCCGCCCTGGTGTGGGGGGTGCCGGTGTTGTATGCCTATGTGTTTGCCGCCTGGCTGCTGTTGATCATGCTGCTGGCGCTGGTCATCGAGAAAAAGTAGCTGCCATGCGGGGGCGGCCGTTCGTTGCGGCCGGCCAAGCCCGAGGACTGATTCTTGCCTGCCTGGATCATTGCGGCTGTCGGCGTCGCCTATCTCGGCCTGCTCTTCGCCATCGCCTATCGCGGCGACAAGGCCGCCGCGGCCGGGCACAGCCTGATCGCCAATCCCTATGTCTATTCGCTTTCGCTGGCGGTCTATGCCTCCGCCTGGACCTTCTACGGCAGCGTCGGGCGCGCTGCCGGCAGCGGCATCGGCTTCCTGCCCATTTACCTCGGCCCGACGGTGATGGCCGCGCTGTGGTGGGTGGTGTTGCGCAAGATCATCCGCATCGCCAAGGACAACCGCATCACCTCGCTGGCCGACTTCATCTCCTCGCGCTACGGCAAAAGCGCGGTGTTGGCCGGGCTGGTGACGGTGATTGCGGCGGTCGGCGTCACCCCCTACGTTTCGCTGCAGCTCAAGGCCATCTCGACCAGCTTCACGGTGCTGCGCGGCTACCCCGAGATCCTGCCGGTCGCGCCCGAGCCCGAAAGCGTCTGGCACGATACCGGCTTCTACGTGGCGCTGGCGCTGGCGGCCTTCACCGTCGTTTTCGGCACGCGCAAGCTCGACGCCGCCGAGCGCCACGAGGGCATGGTGGCGGCGATCGCCTTCGAGTCGCTGGTCAAGCTGGTGGCTTTCCTGGCGGTCGGGATCTTTGTCACCTGGGGCATGTACGACGGCCTGGCCGACCTCTTCGCCAAGGCGGCAGAGCAGCCGCGCATCGCCGAGGTGTTCATCATCGGGGGCGGCTCGAGCGACATCTACCACAGCTGGGCCTCGCTGTTTTCTCTGGCCTTTCTTTCGATGCTGGCGATCATGTTCCTGCCGCGCCAGTTCCAGGTGGCGGTGGTCGAGAACGTCGACGAGGCGCACCTGAACAAGGCCATCTGGCTGTTTCCGCTGTACATGTTCCTGTTCAACCTGTTCGTCCTACCTATCGCCTTCGGCGGCCTGCTGCATTTTGGCGACGGCGGAGTCAACCCCGATACCTTCGTTCTCACCCTGCCCATGTCTGGGCAGCAGGAAGCACTGGCCCTACTGGTCTTCATCGGCGGATTCTCCGCCGCCACCGGGATGGTGATCGTCGAGTCCATCGCGCTCTCGACCATGGTCTGCAACGATCTGGTGATGCCCATGCTGCTGCGTATCAAGGCCTTGCACCTTTCTGACCGTGAGGATCTTTCCAGCCTGTTGCTGGCGATCCGCCGCGGTACCATCGTCGTCGGCCTGCTGCTCGGCTACGCCTACTACCGGCTGGCGGGCGAGGCCTACGCACTGGTTTCCATCGGCCTCATTTCCTTCGCCGCCGTGGCCCAGTTCGCGCCGGCGCTGCTCGGTGGCATCTACTGGAAAGGCGGCACGCGTGCCGGGGCCTTGGCCGGACTCGGCGTCGGTTTCCTGGTATGGGCCTATACCCTGATGCTGCCGGCCTTCGCCCGTTCCGGCTGGCTGCCGATGGGCTTGCTCGAACAGGGGCCGTTCGGCATCGCGCTGTTGCGGCCGCTGAGCCTGTTCGGCCTGGAGGGGCTGGACGAGATCACGCACGCCATGCTGTGGAGCATGCTGGCCAACGTCGGCGCCTATCTGGCCGTGTCGATCCTCTCCGATCAGAGCGCGGTTGAGCAGACGCAGGCGGCGCTGTTCGTCGATGTCTTCAAGCATGATCGTGGCGCCGAGCGCGCCTGGCGGGCCAGTGGTTCGCTGCCCGATCTCTATGCGCTGCTGGCACGCTTTCTCGGCGCGGGCAACGCCAAAGTGGCGTTTTCCGCTTATGCCCGGTCGCGCGGCATGGACTGGCCGCAGGAGATCGACGCCGAGTTGGCGCGCTATTGCGAGGCGCAGCTGGCCGGTGTCATCGGCGCCGCGTCGGCGCGGGTCGTGCTCGCCACGGTGGTCGAGGAAGAGCTGCTGCGCGACAGCCTGACCGGCCTGCCCAACCGGGTGCTGCTGCTGAGCCGGCTGAGCGATGCGCTGGATCGGATCAGGCTCGAATCCGGACGTGGCTTTGCCCTTTTATTCCTCAGCCTGGATCGCTTCCGGGTCATCACCGACAGTCTCGGCGCTGCTACCGGTGACCAACTGCTGATCGCCGTGGCGCAACGCCTCGGCGCCGGCCTGCGCCCCGGCGATACCGTCGCCCGTGTGGGCGGCGAGAATTTCGCCATCCTCCTCGACGAGGTGCGGGACGAAGGCGAAGCGCGGCGCTTCGCCGACAAGCTGCAGGCCTCGCTGGCGGCCGGCTTCAACGTCGAGGGACACGAGCTGTTCACCACCGCCAGCATCGGCATCGCCCTCGGGCGGGCGAGCTACGTCGATCCGGGCGATATCCTGCGTGACGCCGAAACGGCCAGCCATCATGCGCTGGAGCGGGGCGGGGCGTATTGCGAGGTGTTCGCAGCCGACATGCGCCAACGCGTCGTCGCACTGCTCGGCATGGAAACCGAACTGCGGCAGGCGGTGCTGAAGGGGCAGGAGTTCCAGGTTTTCTACCAGCCTATCGTCGACCTGCGCACGGGGACGCTCACCGGCTTCGAGGCGCTGGTACGCATGCGCCGTCCCGACGGCAGCCTGGTGCAGCCGGGTGACTTCATCCCGCTGACCGAGGAAACCGGCCTCATCGTGCATATCGGCCGCTGGGTGCTGGGCGAGGCCTGCCGCCAGATGCACGACTGGCAGCTGAAGTACCCGCAGCACTCGGCGCTGCAGATGAGCGTGAACCTGGCCGGGCGGCAGTTCATCCAGCCCGATCTGATGCAGCAGATCGAAGCGGTGCTGCAGGAAACCGGCCTCGACACCCATAGCCTCAAGCTGGAAGTCACCGAAACCGTGCTCATGGAGCACGCCGAGGCGGCGTTGGCGGTGCTGGAGCGGCTGCGCACCATGGGGGTCACGTTGCTGATGGACGATTTCGGCACCGGTTATTCCTCGCTGTCCTACCTGCACCGCTTCCCCATCAACACGCTGAAGATCGACGCATCGTTCGTGCGCCGCATGGACGTGGATCGCAAGAATGCGGACATCATCCAGACCATCGTCACGCTGGCGCATACCCTGGGCATGGACCTTATCGCCGAGGGGGTGGAGAGCGAACGGCAGCGGGCGCAGCTGCGCGGGCTGGGGGTCGAATACGGCCAGGGCTACTATTTTTCCCAGCCACTCGATGCCGCCGCCGCCGAGCAGCTGATCGCCTCCGGGCGGAGCTGGTGACGAGGTTCTGCGCCTTGCCGCCAGCCTGGCTCATCACGTCGCTGAGGCCAATCGTCCGCCCGGACCGCGTCAGAATCCGCGGTGTCGGCGAAGCTGTCGTCATCGATCTTCATTCATGTTTGCGTTATAGAAGACTGTGTTCACTATCTTGAAACGAATCGGGCTCGACGGCTTTCTGCTGTCGCTGATCGGCGCCGTGCTGCTGGCCATCGTCTGGCCGGAGCTGGGGCGCAGTGGCGGCCTGATCCAGTTGCAGCATTTCGCCAACTACGGCGTGGCCATCGTGTTCCTGCTGTACGGCCTGACGCTGTCGCCGCAGAAGATCCGCGAGGGGGTGTTCAACTGGCGGCTGCACGTGGTGGTGCAGCTGGCCACCTTCCTGCTGTTTCCGCTGCTGGTGTTGGGCTGTCTATGGGCCTTGGGGGCGCGGGTGCCGGCGGAAATGGCGCTCGGTTTCTTCTACCTGGCGGCCTTGCCGTCCACCGTGTCCTCGTCGGTGGCGATGACCTCGATCGCCAAGGGCAACGTGCCGGGGGCGATCTTCAACGCCAGCCTGTCGAGCCTGCTCGGCGTGTTCGTCACGCCGCTGTGGGTCAACACCTACCTCAACAGCCAGGGGGTCGGCTTCCCGCTCGGGCCGGTGGTGCTGAAAATCGTGCTGCTGGTGCTGGCGCCGATCGTGGTGGGCCAGCTGTTGCGGCCGTGGCTGGTGTCGTGGCTGAACCGCCACGCTGTGCTGACCAAGCTGATGGACCGCACCACCATCCTCGCCATCGTGCTCAATTCGTTCTCGGACTCGGTGGCCGAGGGGGTGTGGAGCAGCCACAGCACGGCCGCGCTCGCCGGCATGGCGGCGGCGTCGCTAGTGTTGTTCGTGCTGGTGTCGCTGCTGATGTGGGCGGGCTGCCGTGCGCTCGGCTTCAACCGCGAAGACAACATCGCCGGGGTGTTCTGCGGTTCGAAGAAGTCGCTGGCGGCCGGTGTGCCGATGGCCAAGGTGATGTTCGGTGCCAACCCCGCTATCGGCCTGATCATCGCCCCGATCATGCTCTACCACTTCCTGCAACTGGTGATCGTCAGCGTGGTGGCGCGCCGGCTGGGGGCTAGGGTGAGTTGAGCCGGTGGCCCATGCCCGTCACCGGGCGCCCCAACAATAAAAAAGCACCGTCTCGCCTCGTCGGCGAGCGGTGCTTCTTTCATCCAGGCGGGGATCAGAACTTCCAGCGCGCGGTGACCTCGGCCGTGCGCGGTGCGCCCGGCATGTTGTAGTCGTTGGCACCGCTGTGGGCGGAGATGTAGTACTTCTTGTCGAACACGTTCTTCAGCGAAAAGTTCACCTCCAGCGACTTGCCGCTATAGCCGGTGCCGAGGTCGAAGCGGGTGTAGCCCGGCAGCTTGACCAGGTTGTCCGGCGACGCGTAGCGCTCACCCTCGTAGCGCAGGCCGGCGTTGACGTTGAAGCCGCCCGGCAGCTTGCGCTTGACGAACAGGTTGGCGGAATGGCGCGGGGTCAGCGCCGGCTTGTTGCCCTGGTACGGCGTGCCGAGCTTGGTCTTCTCGGTGGACTGGGTGATCTCGCCGTCGAGGTAGGCATAGCCCGCGATCACATCCCACAGCGGGGTGATGGCGCCGGCCACCGACAGTTCCACGCCGCGCACGCGCTGCTCGCCCACCGACAGCGCCTTGTTGCTGTCGCTCGGATCGGCGGCCTGGATGTTGCTGCGCGTCATCTCGAACAGCGAAGTGCTCAGCGAGAGGTTGTCGAACAGTTCGATCTTGCTGCCGACCTCATAGTTGATGGTCTCTTCCGGCTTCAGCTGGTCGCTGTTCTGCTTGAAGGTGAACGAGTCGGCGATGGGCTGGAACGACTGGCTGGCCGAGGCGTACAGCGATACGCGCTCGGTCGGCTGGTACACCACGCCCAGGCGCGGGCTGATCGTGTTGTCGGTGCGCGCCAGGTCCTGGTTGGTGCTGGTCTTGTCATCGCGTGTCTGCTTCAGGTGGTCGTAGCGCACGCCGGCCAGCGCCTTCCAGTGCTGGCTCAGGCTCACCAGGTCCTGCAGGTAGAGCGCGGCGATGTCGATGTCGGTGGCGTTGTCGTTCTTGGGCGCGGCGCTGGTATCGACCGCCGGCAGCACGATCAGCTGCGGATTGAACAGGTCGTAGGTGGCGGCGTTCTTGCGCGTCCACAGTTTCTCGGTCTTGTGCTGCTTGCCTACTTCCAGGCCATACAGCAGCGTGTGTTTGGTTTGGCCGAGGTCGAGATCGTGGCTCAGCTCGAACTGGTTGTAGAAGCCATGCTCGTCGCGCAGTCGCTTGGTGCGGTCGATGGTGACCTTGTTGGTGGTCTCGTTGACGCTGGCGATGGTGGTGTAGTTGCGGTCCAGCGAGAAATCGTAGGTGCGGAACACGTTGTGCAGCTTCAAGCCGCTATCGAACTTGTGGTCGAAGGTGCCGGTGAAGCTGGTGACATCGCTCTCGTTGGCAGTCTGGTCACGGCCGTTGGCCGAGCCGTAGTAGGTCTCGATCGGCACGTCCACCGGTTTGCCCTTGTAACCCGGCACACCCTGGTCGGCCAGGCGCTTGTCCTGCAGATAGTCGGCCTGCAGCAGCAGCGTGGTATTGGGCGAGAAGTTGAACTGCAGCGACGGCGCCACCGCCTCGCGCTTCAGGAAGGACTGGTTGCGGAAGCCTTCCGAATCCTCCACCGCGCCGGTCAGGCGGAAGCGCGCGAAATCGTCGTCGCTGTTGGCGCCGACGTCGAACGACAGGCGCTGCTTGCCCTGGTCGTCCAGGCTGACCGCCAACTCGTGCACCGGCTCGGCCAGCGGCTTCTTGGTGATGCGGTTGATCAGGCCGCCCGAGCTGCCGCGTCCGTACAGCACCGAGGAGGGGCCCTTGAGCACTTCCACGCGCTCGACGTTGGACAGGTCTCGGTAGTACAGCGCGTCGTCGCGCACGCCGTCGACGTACTGGTCGTTGATCGCCGAGAAGCCGCGGATGCTCACCTGGTCGCGCTGCGCGTCGCCGACGCTGAAGCTGACGCCCGGCACGTTGGCCAGCGCGTCCTGCAACGAGCTGGCGTTCTGGTCCTTCAGCACCGCCGCCGGCACCACGTTGACGGTTTGCGGCACATCCTTGAGCGGCGCCGCGATCTTGGTGGCGCTGGTCGAGCTGGCGCGGGTGTAGCTGGTGGCCGGGTCGGCGTCCTGGCTGGCCTCCACGTGTACGGTGGGCAATTCGGTCTCGGCCAGCGCCGGCAGGGCGCCGAAGGTGCCGATCAGGGAGATGAGAGTGGATAACGTCTTTTGCTTCATGATTTGGTTTTAGGTTTAGGTCCGTAAACAGTTCTGGCGGGGCCGGCCGAACGATCGAACACGACTATCCGCAGCACGTCATAGCCTCCTCTTCGTA
The DNA here is from genome assembly GCF_000527175.1 of Pseudogulbenkiania sp. MAI-1. Taxonomy (NCBI): domain Bacteria; kingdom Pseudomonadati; phylum Pseudomonadota; class Betaproteobacteria; order Neisseriales; family Chromobacteriaceae; genus Pseudogulbenkiania; species Pseudogulbenkiania sp. MAI-1. The sequence continues at coordinate 935,662 of NZ_AZUR01000001.1, forward strand.
CCGCGTCAGGCAACAGCAGGCCCTCCCCCCTGCCGAGGCGGGTGGAAACGGTGCGTTGCTTGGGGGGGGATGCCTCGGTTGAAGCAGTGCAGGGAACGAGGTTTTAAGGGGTTGAGACGGTTGTGGCAGCTCGACGCGGTGGGTCCGTTATTCAAAAATTTTAATACAAATCATTATCATTACATTCTTTTACAAAAGCAACAGGAACTTTTCGTTCGGATGGCCATCGTCGATTTTTTTTCCGGCATGGCAGCCGCCATGCCGGGTTATCGGGCGAGGAGGTTTCCATGTCCGTGGCGCTCGTTGCCGATCGGTGGGCATCTGACGCAACGCTCCGGCATGGCATGAGCCGTTGCATGCTTCTTGCTCTTGTCTTTCGGCAAGGCGAGTGTCATGCTCGCCTGCACTGAGGAGCGTTCGATTATCGATTGTCGATTTCCCTGATGGTGTCGTGCCGGCAGGGGAGGCAAGGTAAGCGAATGCGCTGCCTATCCGTGGGGGGGAGGAACTCGATGACGATAAAAACACGCCTGATCGTGCTGCTGATGACGGCCTTGTTGGGGTTGGCCCTGGTGGCGGTATTCGGCTACCGCGGCATGCTCTCTTCCGGGGCATCGATGGTCGAAGTCGGCGAGCAGCGCATGCCGGCGGTGATCGCGCTGCTGGATGCCCGCTCCAACTTCAACCGCACCCTGCTGCGCAATCTGCAGGTCTCGGTGCGCGCCACCGACAATTCGCTGGAGTCGCGCAAGCTGTTTGCCGACACCTATAAAGGCAAGCAGCAGGCGCGCCAGCTGTTCGATGAAGCGCTCAAGCGCTACGCCGCGTTCCCGCGCAGCGAGGAAGAAACCAAGCTATGGCACCAGTTCGGCCCGCTGCTGCAGGACTGGCAGCGTACCGACAAGTCGCAGGACGAGCTGCTGGAGAAGTTGGCCAAGGGCGTCACGCCGGAAGAGCAGAATGCCATCTTCCGCGAGTTCTATGCCAACTCTCAGGTGCAGCTGCCGGTGGTCGAGGGTATGGACGATCTGCTGCGCAAGATGGTCGAGGTCAACGACCGCCTGGCCCAGGCCAGCGTGGAACAGGCTAACAGCGGTTCGCGCCAGAGCCTGTACTGGATGATCGCGGTCAACGTGTTCGCCGTGCTGTTGCTGTTGGCGAACGGCATCTCGGTACTGGCGGCGATCATGCGCCCGCTCAACCGGGCGCGCCGCACCGTGCTCTCCATCACCGAGAACAACGACTTCACCCAGCGCATCGACGTCAAGAACAAGGACGAGGTCGGCCAGATGGTCAGCGCGCTCAACACCCTGATCAGCCGGGTGCAAGAGTCGTTCCGTGAAATCCAGCACAGCCAGTCCGATATCCGCCTCGCGGTGAGCGGCTTGTCGGCGGCGTCCGAGCAATTGGCGGCCAGTTCGGCACAGCAGAACAGCGCTACCGGGGCGATTGCCGGTTCGGTGCAGGAAATGACCGGCAATATCCATGGTGTGGCCGGCCACGCCGACGCGGCGATGCAGCTGTCGCTGGAAGCCGGCGAAGTGTCGCGCCAGGGCTGCCGGGTGATCGCCCAGACCACCGACGGCATGGCCAGCATCGCCGACAGCGTGACCGCGGCGTCGAAGGTGATCGAGCAGCTGGGGCAGGAGTCGCGCCAGATCAGCAGCGTGGTGCAAGTGATCCGCGACATTGCCGAGCAGACCAACCTGCTGGCGCTCAACGCCGCCATCGAGGCCGCCCGCGCCGGCGAGAGCGGACGCGGCTTCGCCGTCGTGGCCGACGAGGTGCGCAAGCTGGCCGAGCGCACCGCCAAGTCGACCGCCGACATCGGGGTGATGGTGACGGCGATCCAGAACGCCGCCAACGGCGCGGTCGAAGAGATGCGCCAGGTGGTGGTGCAGGTGGGCGAAGGGCGCGAGCTCGCCAGCGGCGCCGGCCAGCACATCGCCGAGATCGAGGGCCAGGCACAGCGCGTGGCCGACGCCGTGGCCGACATCACCCGCATCCTCAAGGCACAGGGCGAGGCCAGCGAGGCCATCGTCCACCACGTGCACACCATCTCGGACATGGCGGAACAGAACCATGCCACCTCGAACGAGACCGCCGACAACGCGCGCCGGCTCGACCAGCTGGCGGCGCGCGTCGGCGAGACACTGCAGCGTTACAAGGTCTAGCGCGTCAGTCCCGGGGATCGGGTGAAGCAAAAAGCCGGAGCGTTCCACTCCGGCTTTTTGCGGCCTACCTTTTGGCGGCAGGCAGGTTCTGCGCGATGCATGCCGGCTGTTCAGCGCCGGGCGAGGGCGCTCGGTGCGAACTCTGTAGCCGACTCAGCCCTGGCCATGCTTCTCCTCCAGGTCAGACAGCAGGATGTTCAGCGCGTCGGACGACATGCGCAATTCCACCAGCGACAGCGCCAGTGAAGCCATCATCAGCAACAGGCTGACGCCGAAGGTGTACTGGGCGCTTACCGCCATCTCCACATAGATCTGCAGCATCGTCACCACGCACAGGAACAGGCTACCCACGCCGAGGAACTGCATCCACTTGATGAGATGGATCCGACTGCGCAGGTTGCCGATCTGCTGGATGATCTTGTCCTCGGGATTGTTCTGGTAGTCCTCGAACAGGTGGCGGATGATGCTGGCCAGGCCGAGGAAGCGGTTGGTGTACGCCAGGAGCAGCAGCGAGATGGCCGGGAACAGCAGCGCCGGGGTGGTCAGCGACAAGGGGGTGTTCATGCCAGCTCCCCATGCCACGGGGTGGCGGGCAGGGCGGCGAAGGTGTCCTTGATGCCGCGCCCCCAGGCGGCGCGCAGCTCGCGGAAATAGCCGTCGTCCTCGCCGATGCACCGCGGCGCGCGCGGCGTGAAATCGTCGTTGCGGTGCCACATCAGGTGGATCGGCAAGGCCACCGACAGGTTCGAGCGCATGGTCGAGTCGAGTGAGATCAGGGCGCAGCGGATGGCCTCTTCCAGCGAGGAACGGTAGTTCAGCACGCGGTCGAGGATCGGTTTGCCGTACTTGGTCTCGCCGATCTGGAAATACGGCGTGTCCGCGGTCGCCTCGATGAAGTTGCCCTGAGGGTAGATGTTGAACAGGCGCGGCCGCTCGCCGGCCAGCTGGCCGCCGAGCAGGAAGCAGGAGCCCAGGTCCACCGGGCCGTCGCCGCCGCCGTCGCGGGCGATCACCTCGCGCAGCGTCTGGCCCACCAGCACCGCCGCGTCATACAGCGAACCGATGCGGCACAGTGAGCCCGGCCCATCCTGCCGGCTCTTCAGGTCGAGCAAGCTGGCCACGCTCTGCGAGGTGGCCAGGTTGCCGGAGGTCATCATCACCAGCCGCAGGCGGCCGGGAATGTCGAAGGTATGCATTTTCTGGAACGTGGCGATGTTGTCCACGCCCGCGTTGGTGCGGGAGTCGGAGGCGAAGATCAGTCCGCTCTCCAGGCGAATGGCCACACAGTACGTCATGGTCGGGAAATCCGTGAAGGCCGGGAAGCGACCCTCGGCCAGTCTCCCCGGTTGCAAGCGTTAATTGTCGTGTTGTTCTACCGCCGCGTGGGCGTGCATCGTTTCGCCGGCGCCGCCGCGGCGCATGCCGCGCACCGGGCAGGCGTCGAGGTAGTCGAGACCGACCGCCAGTTTAAGGTGATGATCGTCCGCCGTACACTGGTTGCTGATGTCGAACGCCAGCCAGCCACCATCGGCGTACACCTCGGCCCAGGCGTGGCTGGCCGCGTGATCGACCGCGCCACTCAGCAGGTAGCCGCTGACGTAGCGCGCCGGGTAGCCTAGGTGGCGGCAGGCGGCGATGAACACCTGGGTGTGGTCCTGGCACACGCCGGCGCCCAGTGCCAGGGCGGCACTGGCCGTGGTGGATGCGTCGGTCACGCCGGCGGTGTAGGGCATGGCGGCCAGCACCGCTTGTGACAGCGCCGCCAAACGCTTGGCGGCCTTGTCCCCCGGCCGGGCGGCCTTGCGCGCCAGTTCCTCGATGGCCTCGCCGGCGTTGGTGAGCGGGGTCGAGCGCAGGAACACCAAGGGATTGAGTCCGCCTGCGTCGTCCTCCCAGCCGTCGGTCCGGGTCTCGACCACGCCTTCGGCAACCAGCTCGATGCTGTCGTGCGGCGCCTCCAGCGTCATCAGGTGGGTGATGTTGCCGAAGGCATCGATGCTCTGGCTGGCCGGTGCCGGCAGTATCAGCCGCCAGGACAGGATTTGCTGGTGGCGGTTGGAGCGCGGGGTGAGGCGCAGGTACTGGGTGCTGCGCGAGGCGGGCTCGGCGTACCGGTACTGTGTGCTGTGGCGGATCGAGAGCTTCATCACGCCGCCTCCAGATAGGCGCGCTGGATCGATTCGCCCAGCCGGTTGATCTCGCTCTGCATGCGGCACAGGAAGGGGTGCAGCCCTTCGTCGAACACCTCTTCGAGCGCGGTGAACTCCAGCGCGGCGTTGAGTTCGGTGGCGAGCCGCCGCGCCGGCCGGCCGTTGTCGCCCTGGATCTGCGCCAACGCCTGGCGGATCTCGTCGAAGCAGGCTCTCAGGCTCCTCGGCATGTCCTCGCGCAGCAGCAAGAGGTCGATCACGCGCGTGCCGTTGAGCGTGTCGCGGTAGGTCTCGTGATAAGCCTCGAACGCTCCCAGGCCACGCAGCAGCGTGCTCCAGGTGTAGTAGTCGGTGCTGTCGGCGCTTTGCTGGTCGGGCATCAGGTGGCTTTTCACGTCGAGCAGGCGCGCAGTGTTGTCGGCCCGTTCCAGGAAGGTGCCCAGCCGGATGAAATAAAAGGCGTCGCTGCGGCGCATGGTGCTGTAGGTGGCGCCGCGGCAGAGGTGGGCGCGCTCCTTCACCCAGTCGAAGAACAGCTGGAAGTCCTCGCCCTGTTCGGCCAGCTTGCGTCCTTCCAGCCAGCTGGCGTTGAGCGACATCCACATGTCCGAGCTGATCTTGCCGCGCACCGCGTGGGCGTTCTCGCGCGCGCTGCGCAGCGCCGACAGGATCGAGGCCGGGTTGGTCAGGTCGTAGGCCATGTAGTGCAGCACCTTGGCCGGCGTGATGTCCTCATGCCGGCTCTGGAAATCCGCCAGCTGGCCGGTCAGCGCCAGCGGCGCGCTGATCTCGGCGCCGCCGTTGTGCGAGCGCGGCATCAGCGAGATGGCGTGGCTCACTTCGAGCAGGCGGGCGAGGTTTTCCGCCCGTTCCATGTAACGGCCCATCCAGAACAGGTGGTCGGCAGTACGCGATAGCATCATGATTCAGTCCTCCAATACCCAGGTATCCTTGGTGCCGCCGCCTTGCGATGAATTCACCACCAGCGAGCCGGCCTTCAGAGCCACCCGCGTCAGCCCGCCGGGCACCATGGAGATGTCCTTGCCGCTCGACAGCACGAACGGCCGCAGATCGAGATGGCGCGGCGCGATGCCGGCCTCGACGAAGGTCGGGCACGACGACAGGCACAAGGTCGGCTGGGCGATGTAGCCGGCCGGGTCGTCCGCGAGCTTGTCGCGGAACAGCTGCTTCTCCTCCTCGCTCGCCACCGGGCCGATCAGCATGCCGTAGCCGCCGGCACCGTGAACCTCCTTCACCACCAGCTCGTCCAGATGGGCCAGCACGTACTGCAGGTCTTCCGGCTTGCGGCACTGCCAGGTCGGCACGTTGTTGAGCAGCGGCTCCTCGCCCAGATAGAAGCGGATCATCTCCGGTACGTAGGGGTAGATCGACTTGTCGTCGGCCACGCCGGTGCCGATGGCGTTGGCCAGGATCACGTTGCCCTGGCGGTAGGCCGACAGTAGGCCGGGCACGCCGAGCATCGAGTCGGGGCGGAACGCCAGCGGGTCGAGGAAGGCGTCGTCGATGCGGCGGTAGATCACGTCCACCTGCTTGTGGCCGGCGGTGGTGCGCATGTAGACGTGGTCGTCGCGCACGAACAGGTCGCGCCCCTCCACCAGTTCCACTCCCATCTGCTGGGCGAGGAAGGCGTGTTCGAAGTAGGCGCTGTTGTAGTGGCCCGGCGTCAGCACCACCACGGTCGGGTTGTCCACCCGGCTGGCCTGGCGCAGCGTGGACAACAGCAGCGCCGGATACTGGTCGACCATGCCCACGGCGTGGCGTGCGAACAGTTCGGGGAACAGCCGCATCATCATCTTGCGGTTTTCCAGCATGTAGGACACCCCGGACGGTACACGCAGGTTGTCTTCCAGCACGTAGTACTGGCCGTCGGCGTGGCGGATGATGTCGACCCCGGTGATGTGGGCGTAGATCTGGTCGGGCAGGTCGATGCCCTGCATCGCCGGCTGGTACTGGGCGTTGGTGAACACCTGCTCGGCCGGGATGATGCCGGCCTTGACGATGGCGTGGTCGTGGTAGATGTCGTGCAGGAAGGCGTTGAGCGCCTTGACCCGCTGGCGCATGCCGGCCTCCAGTGCGCGCCATTCACTGGCGGGCAGGATGCGCGGAATGGTGTCGAACGGGATCAGGCGCTCGGCACCGGACTCGTCGCCGTAGACCGAGAAGGTGATGCCGACGCGATGGAAGCGCTGGTTGGCTTCTTCTCGTTTGCGCGCCAGCGCTTCCGGAGTCTGGGCCTGCAGCCACTCGGCAAAGCCCTGGTAGTGGGGACGGACCGCGCCGCTGGAGAGCAGCATCTCGTCGTAGTGGGACGAATGGGGCAGCGTTAGCGCATGCATGGGAATCTCCCTTGTCTTGATGTTGTTCGGGTGGGCCAGCTGGAGAAGTGGCGTGGCCTTGGTCTTGACTTAGCAAGGCATGTGCCATGGGGGAAAGCCGAATCGGCGGAAGGTGGCGAGACTTATGCACCAAGAACGACGTCATAAGGCACCGGGGAAGGGATTGGGCGGGCGCGGCGGCCCATCATGGTGCGGTGCGGGATGGAGGGGGGCCAACCCGGCCGGGTTGGCCCAGGGGTCAGCCGTTCTCGTCGATCAGCACGTCGGTGCCGAGTTCGGCTTGCTGGAACAATTCGACGACATCGGGATTGCGCATGCGCACGCAGCCCAGCGAAGTCGGGGTGCCGAAGGCGACGTGCTCGCCGGCACCGTGGATGTAGATGGCGCGGTCGTAGCTGTCGACGTCGCCGCCCTGGTTCTTGCCCGGTTCCATGCCGCACAGCCACAGGATGCGCGTCAGGATCCAGTCCTTGTCGGGGTACTGCGCGTGCAGTGCCGGCGTGTACTTCCACGGCGTGACCTGGCGCCGGAAGATGATGGTGTTCTCCTCGGCGCCGTCGCCGATCTTCTCGCACACCCGATGCCAGCCGCGCGGCGTCATGTAGCTGTTGACCAGCTCGCCGACGCCGTTTCTGGCGGTGGACACGCTGTAGCGGTGCTGCACCAGCCCCCAGCCGTCGTAGAAGGTCAGCGACTGCGATTTCACCCCGACCAGAATCCACGGCTTGCCGTACTGCTGCGGGTTGGGGCGGGTGGCGAGCAGCGGGCCGGCCGTCTGCTGCGCAAGGAGGAAGCCGGCCTCGGCGGGTGGCGGCACCTCGACCGGAGGGGGCTCCGCCGCGTGCAGCGCCGCCGACGCCAGTGCGAGGCCGGCGGCTACTGCGAAACTAAACCGGCTCATGCTCGACGATCTCCACTTCGGTGCCGCACGGCACCAGATCGAACAGCTCGATGATATCGCTGTTGCGCATGCGCACGCAGCCGTGCGAACTGGGACGGCCCAGCTCGATCTGATCCGGCGTGCCGTGCAGGTAGATGTAGCGGCGCATGGTATCGACCTGCCCGAGACGGTTGCGTCCGACCTCGCAGCCCGACAGCCACAGGATGCGGCTCAGGATCCAGTCGCGCTCGGGCTGGGCTGCGTAGGCCTCGGCGGTGCAGATTTCCCCGGTCCAGCGGCGCGCCTTGAATACCGCGCCGGCCGGCACACCCGCGCCGATCTTGGCGCGCACGATGTGGCGCCCGCGTGGCGTCTGGTAGCTGCCGCGCACCTCGCCGGCGCCCAAGGCGGCGGTGGACACGGGGTAGCGGCGCAGCAGGCGGCCGGCGTCGTTAAACAGCATCAGCGTCTGGCGCTCAATCGATACGCGGAGTTTCATCGTTCTCGTCATGTTGATAGGCCGTTCGGCGCCGGCGGAAAAAATCGCTCAACAACTGCCCGCACGCCGCCGCTTCCACCCCCCCGAACAGCGCCGTCTGGTGATTCAGGGCGCGTTCGTTGAACAGGTTCAGCACGCTGCCGGCGGCACCGATCTTGGGGTCGGTGGCGCCGTAGACCACCCGGTCGAGCCGGCTGTGCAGGATCGCGCCGCCGCACATCGGGCACGGCTCCAGCGTCACGTACAGGTCGCAGCCGCTCAGGCGATAATTGCCGAGCGCCGCGGCCGCCTCGCGCAAGGCCACCATCTCGGCATGGGCCGACGGATCGTGGCTGCTGACCGGGCGGTTGAAACCGCGGCCGATGATGCGGCCTTCATGCACCACCACCGCACCGACCGGCACCTCGCCCTGCGCCGCCGCCGCCTCGGCCTGGCGGATCGCCTCGGCCATGAAGCGTTGTGCTTCGTCGGCTGGCGGCGGCAGGCGTACCGGCGCGTGATCATGCAGCATCCGTTTCAATTGGGCACGGTCGGCGTCGTCGAGTTCCTGCCAGTGCACGCCGCGCGCCGCCGCTTCCAGCGCGAACAGCAGGCGCTGCGTCACGGTATGGCCGGCCGCCTTCAGCAGCAGAAAGGTATGTACCACTCCCTGGGTACGCAACGCTTCGCGGCTGGCGATGCCCAGCGTGGCCAGATGGTGGAGGGTGTTGGGAGGAAGAGGGGGCGAGCTCAGTGCCGTCATGGCGCCGATTATACCGCCAGCGCGGGTGAGCTCACAGGCGCGACCAGAGCTTGCGTGCCACCTGCCACAGCAGCAAGGCGCGGGCGCCGCCCAACAACAGCCGGCGCAGGCGCTTGCCGGGAATGAGGCTGCCCAGTACGCCGAACAGCGGTCCCAGGCGCCTGATCGTGCCCCACGTGCGCCAGCCCTCGCCGGCCAGGCTTATCGGCTGCTGCATGGCCTTCAGCTCCATACGCAGCTTCAGGCGCAGCGCCTCGCCCTTCATCAGCAGCAGCTCTTTCTTGATGGCGCGTTGTTGTGGCGTCATGGCTTACTCGCGTCCGCTCAGGGTTTCCCAGTCCTTGCGCACCTCGGCCAGCGTCGTGGCGAACGGCGCGGGTTGCCGGCTCAAACGGCGCTGCAACTGCAGCAAGGCGCCGAGGCCGAGCGCGGCGAACAGCAGCATGAGCAGGCCGAGCAGCGTCACGCGCCACTGAGGTGGGGTGAGCAGCACCACGAACAGCAACGCTGCCATGAGGCCGATGAGCAGGCAGACCAGCGCCGCCACCCCGATCAGGGTGTTGCGCAGCAGCTGTTCCTTCTGCTCCTCGGCCTCCAGGCCGAACAGCTCGGCCCGGGTCAGCGCCAGGGCCACGAAGCCGCCCAACAGCGAGCGCAGCGTGCCGGGGCGGGGTGGTGTGGTGTGTTCCGGCATTGGCGGGCGGACCTGGCTTTAACGACGGGAAACCAGCAGGCCCAGCAGGAAGCCGAGCACGGCGGCGATGCCGATCGATTTCCACGGGTTGTCATGCACGTACTGGTCGGTCGCCTTGGCTGCCACCTTGGCCTTGCCGACCACCACCTGCTCGGCCTCGGTTAGCTTGGCTTTGGCTTCCTTCAGCTTGTCGGCCAGGCGCTGGCGCAGCTGCTGGGCCTTCTCGCCGCCTTCCTCGCCGGCCGTGGTGAGCAGCTCCTCGGTGCTGGACAAGACATGGCGGACGTCCTGCAGCAGTTGTTCCTTCTCGGCGGCAAAAGTTTGCTCGTTCATGGCGATCCTCCTGGTGCGTGGTGAAACGGAAAGAGGAGGGAAGCGGCGGTCTGCCGCATCCTTCAGCATGGAAACATGCTGTTACCCTAACAGTCTATGACATCAGGCGTCGAGTCCAAGCGGTTCGGTGAGGGCAAAATCCCCGATGTTGTCGACCAACAGGCAAGAAAGGCCCTGCGCAAAGGCAGGGCCGTGATTTTGATGCTGGAATGGGAGAGGGCTTATTCCCACTCGATCGTTGCCGGCGGCTTGCCGCTCACATCGTAGACCACGCGGTTGATGCCGCGGACTTCATTGATGATGCGGTTGGAGACGCGGCCCAGCAGGCTGTACGGCAGTTCGGCCCAGTGCGCGGTCATGAAGTCGCTGGTGATCACGGCGCGCAGTGCGACGACGTAGTCGTAGGTGCGGCCGTCGCCCATCACGCCCACCGACTTCACCGGCAGGAACACGGCGAAGGCCTGGCTGGTGAGGTCGTACCAGCTCTTGCCGGTCTTCTCGTCGATGGTGTTGCGCAGCTCTTCGATGAAGATGGCGTCGGCGCGGCGCAGCAGGTCGGCATACTCCATTTTCACTTCGCCGAGGATGCGCACACCCAAGCCCGGACCCGGGAACGGGTGACGGTACACCATGTCGTGCGGCAGGCCGAGCGCCACGCCCAGCTGGCGCACTTCGTCCTTGAACAGGTCGCGCAGCGGCTCCAACAGCTTCAGGTTCATGTCTTCCGGCAGGCCGCCCACGTTGTGGTGGCTCTTGATGGCGTGCGCCTTCTTGGTCTTGGCGCCGGCCGATTCGATCACGTCCGGGTAGATGGTGCCCTGGGCCAGCCACTTGGCGTTGGTCAGCTTGCCCGATTCGCGCTGGAACACCTCGACGAACTCGGCGCCGATGATCTTGCGCTTCTTCTCCGGATCGGTCTCGCCGGCCAGCTTGCCCATGAACTGGTCGCTGGCGTCGACGTGGATCACTTTCACGCCCAGGTTCTGCGCGAACATCTCCATCACCATCTTGCCTTCGTTCAGGCGCAACAGGCCGTGGTCGACGAAGACGCAGGTGAGCTGCTCGCCGATGGCGCGGTGGATCAGCGCGGCGGCCACCGAGGAGTCCACGCCGCCGGACAGGCCGAGGATGACTTCCTCATCGCCCACCTGCTCGCGGATCTTCTGGATCGCTTCCTCGATGTAGTTCGGCATGGTCCAAGACGGCTTGGCGCCCGCCACGTGCAGCACGAAGCGGTGCAGCATCTCGGTGCCGCGCTTGGTGTGGGTCACTTCCGGGTGGAACTGCACGGCATAGAAGCCGCGGTCCTCGTCGGCCATGGCGGCAATCGGGCAGGAAGGGGTCTCGGCGATGACATGGAAGCCGGCCGGCAATTCGACAACCTTGTCGCCGTGGCTCATCCACACGTCGAGGTAGCCGTTGCCGGCGTCGTCGATGCGGTCCTGCAGGCCTTCGAAGACCTTGGAGTGGTGGCGGGCCTTGATCTCGGCGTAGCCGAATTCGCGCTTCTCGCCGGCTTCCACCTTGCCGCCCAGGGTCTGGGCCATGAACTGCATGCCGTAGCAGATGCCCAGTACCGGCACACCCAGTTCGAACACGGCCGGGTCGGCCTGGTAGTCCGACTCGTACACCGAGTTCGGGCCGCCGGACAGGATGACCGCTTTCGGGGCGAAGGCGCGGATCTCGTCGATCGGCATGTCGAACGGGTGCAGTTCGCAGTAAACGTGGGCTTCGCGTATACGACGGGCGATCAGCTGGGTAACCTGAGAGCCGAAGTCGAGAATGAGGATCTTGTCCATGCCTATCCTTGATAATGGAGAACGGGCCTTGCGGCCCTGGTCATGCAATGAGTTGTCTTGTTCAACGCCCGTCGTCGGGCAAGCGCTCGCCGGATGCTCTGCGGCGTAGGCTGCGTTCCGGAATGCGGTCGCTGCGCGCCAACAGCAGCAGGATGCCCATCAGCACCATGCCCAGCGACAGCACGTGGCTCATGCGCAGGCCGGCGGAGTCGTACAGGTAGACGGCGGTGCCGCCGTACATCAGCATCGGGCCCGTCACCAGCGAGGATTTGTTGAAACCGTCGATGACGAACAGGATGACCCCTGCCACCACCAGCAGCAGGGCCAGCAGGGTCGAGGTTTCCGGCAACAGGTAGGTGCTCTTCAGGAACCACAGCGAGCCCAGCGTGATCAGTAGAATCGGCAGCGAGACACTGGTCTTCATGGCTTATCCCCGGTCTCGGAGGAAGCGTTGCTTCTCGCGGTCGAGCTCGCGTTCCTTGGCGCTTTCGCGCTTGTCATGCAGCTTCTTGCCCTTGGCGAGCCCGATCTCGGCCTTGATCCGGCCCTTGGTGTAGTGCAGGTCGAGCGCGACCATGGTGTAGCCGGCCCGCTCCACCTTGCCGATGAACTTGTTGATCTGAGACTGGTTCAGCAGCAGCTTGCGGGTGCGCGTCGGGTCGGGCTTGACGTGGGTCGAGGCGGATTGCAGCGGCGAGATGTGGCAGCCGAACAGCCAGAAGGCGCCGTTCTTCCAGATGACGTAGCTCTCCTTGAGCTGCACGCGGCCGGCCCGGATCGACTTGACTTCCCAGCCTTCGAGCACGAGCCCGGCTTCGAGCTTTTCCTCGATGAAATAATCGTGGTAGGCCTTGCGGTTGTCGATGATGCTCATGGGCATGTGTGGGTAAGAGAATTCGTTATTCTAGCAGATACCGGCGCCATCGCTAAAGTCGAGTCATTTCAGTGGTTTGGGGCGGGTTCCGAGAGCGGTGCCTGCGTCGGCCATGGCAGGCCCGCCCCGCTTGGTGTAAGTTAATGGTTTTTGCATTCCCTGTTGCCATGCTGGTTGTTGAAAAGAATGTCCTGGTGCCCCACACGGCCGAACAAATGTTCGCCTTGGTGGACGATGTGGCGCACTATCCCCGCTTCCTGCCCTGGTGCGGGAAAGCCGAGGTCCACGAACGTGTCGGCAATCAGCTGATTGCCAGCTTGCATATCGATTACCTGAAGATTCGCCAGCATTTCACCACACGCAACGTCAATGTCGACGGCGAAACGATCAGTATGGAACTGGTTGAAGGTCCGTTCGAGCATCTGCAGGGGCGCTGGCACTTCCATCCGCTGGGCAACATCGGCTGCAAGATCGAATTCCGTCTGACCTACCGTTTTTCCAGCCACCTGCTGGAAAAACTGATCGGGCCGGTGTTCGGCCACATTTCCGGTTCGCTGGTGGACGCCTTCATCAGGGAAGCCGACAGGATCTATGGCGATGACTAATCCGATCGAGATTGAAGTGGCCTACGCCCGGCCGGAACGCCAGTTGATCGCCAAGCTGACCGTGGAGCCGGGAACCACGGCCCGGCAGGCTGTGGAGCTGTCGCGTATTGCCGAGCAGTTTCCGGAAATCGATCTGGCCAATCTCCAGCTGGGGGTGTTCGGCAAGGCGGTGAAGCCGGACGCCGTGTTGCGCGAGCATGACCGGGTGGAAATCTACCGGCCCTTGATCGCCGACCCCAAGGAGGTGCGCCGGCGCCGTGCCGAGGCGGGCAAGGCCATGAAGAAGGGGGGAGGCCAGGGGTGAGCTGGCGCCTTTCCAAAAAATCAAAACGGCCCGCATGGGCCGTTTGACTTGAAGGGGAACGGTATCAGAGGGGCGCGTGGTTCTCGTCCGCCTCGGCCGAGCAGACCCGGTTCTTGCCGGTGATCTTGGCCTGGTACATGGCCTGATCGGCCCGTTCGATCACGTCGGTGTCGCGCTCGCCCAAGTGCCATTTGGCGACCCCGGCGCTGAAGGTGATCAGCAGACGGTCGTTGTTGGCCAGGAAGAAGGTCTTGGTCAGTTCGCGCTGCAGGCGCTGGATGGCCTGGATGGCCTCCGGCGGTGGGGTGTCCGGCAGCAGGATGACGAATTCTTCGCCGCCGAAACGCGCCACGATGTCGGAAGGGCGCATGGTGTGGCGGGCAACGCTGACCAGATGCTTCAGTGCATCGTCACCGGTCAGGTGGCCATAGTGGTCGTTCAGCTGCTTGAAGTTGTCGACGTCGATCAGCGCTACCGACAGCGGGCTGTTGGTGCGCTCGGCGCGGCTGATTTCGCGCTGGAAGTGTTCGGCCAGGCCGCGCCGGTTGTAGGCGCCGGTCAGCTGGTCTTCCTTCACCTTGGCGCTGGCCGCTTCCAGCGCAATCTCCAGTTCCTTGATGCGGTACTCGGCGGATTCGACCTGCTCGCGTGACGACAAGAGTTCGTCGCGCGACTTGACCAGGTTGAGCTGCATCGTCGTGGTGTCTTCCATCAGCGAGCTGATGATAGGGGCCAGGTCCTCGACGTTCTGGATTTCCCTGAGCCGGGTGCTGTGCGTGCTGATCTTGCTGTGGAACTCGTCGGTGCTGTCGGTCATGCTGGCCAGCCGCGAGACGAAACGATCCAGCAGGTTGCGCAGCGAGCTGGCGGCCTCGTCCAGCGAGTTCTTGAGCGCCCCCTGCTTGCGGATGACCTCCTTCAGACTGGTTTCCAACTGGTAGATCTGCTGCATCGACAAGGGCTCTTGCGACAGCACTTCCTGCAGCGTGACGATCTGCCCGACCATGTAGCTGTCGGAACGGTTGACCTCGGCGATGTTGTCGAGCAGCAGCTTGAGCAGGTTGGATAGCCCGGTGACCAGCCGCCCTTCCTGCTGGGTGTAGAGCTCCACCTTTATCATGAAGGCACGCAGCCGCGGCAGCAGGCTGTTGAGCGCGGCCTCGTCGGCCAGGCTCTCCACTTCGCCGATCATGGCCTCGAGGTTCAGCACCAAGTCCGGATAGGGCAGCAGGCGCGGCTCCAGGCCGTGTTTCAGCGCAAAGCACAGGATGCGCTGCCACGTGCTCCAGGTGGCGGGCTGTTCCATGACGGCCGCCGGTGCTTCGGACGGCAGCGCCTCTTCCTGCGCAAGGTCGCGCTCACGCAGCGGGGTGTTCCAGGTCTGGATCAGTGAGCTGAGCTTCTTGTTGAGCTCGTTCGGTTGCTTGCCATAGGTGATCAGCAAGCGTTCCAGCCCCGCTTGCTTGAAGTGTTGCGGAAAATCGGGCTGGCGCAGATCCCAGCTCTTGATCAGACTCTCGATCAGGACGCCCCATTCCTGGGCGAGCTGCTGGGAAGCGTAGCTCTGCCTGGCGAAATCGATCACCAGTTGGGGCACCTGTTCCCAGTGGGAGGCCTTGATGAGGAGTTGCAGGCGCTGCAGCATGGCCCTGGCTGCCGTGTCGTCGTTGGACAGGGTTTCCAGGGCTCGCAGCAGTTGCGTGGCTAGCTTGTTTTCCCGCTCGACCGGGGTTTGGGTGAGCTCCTGGTAGACTCGCTCGTAGTTTTCCGGGGTGGGCAGCAGCTTGCGCGTGCTGAGCTGCTTTAGTGTTTCACGGGCGACTTCGATGGGGTTGTTTGTTGTCATTGCCCAGATCCTGGAGCTTTTATAGCCAGCCATCATTAGTTTTGATCAGAATGCAAAAACCCGAGGCAATCATCTGTTCATGGCCGCGATTTGCCCAACGGGTCCAGCAATTGGAAAAATACCTCACCTTGGCGGATCATGCCAAGCTCATTGCGTGCGCGCTCCTCGATGGCATCGGTGCCCCGCTTGAGGTCGCCGACTTCGGCATCGAGGGCGGCATTGCGTGCGATCAAGGTCTGGTTGACCGCACGCTGTTCCTGAAGTTGCTTGTCCAGCTGCCAGACCCTGAGCCAACTGCCCTTGCCGAACCATAACGGCCATTGCAGGGCAGTGATCAGGACGACCAGGACCAGGGTCAGCCAGCGCATGGGATCACTTCAGGTGGTAGAAGGCGGAGCGGCCCGGGTAGTAGGCGGCGTCGCCCAGCTCTTCTTCGATGCGCAGCAGCTGGTTGTACTTGGCCATGCGGTCGGAGCGCGACAGCGAGCCGGTCTTGATCTGCATGCAGTTGGTGGCCACGGCCAGATCGGCGATGGTGCTGTCCTCGGTTTCGCCGGAGCGGTGGCTCAGCACGCTGGTGTAGCCCGAGCGCTTGGCGAGGTCGACGGCCTTCAGGGTTTCGCTCAGCGTGCCGATCTGGTTGACCTTGACCAGCAGCGAGTTGGCCAGGCCCTGCTGGATGCCTTCGCCCAGGATGGCCGGGTTGGTCACGAACAGGTCGTCGCCCACCAGCTGCACGCGCTTGCCCAGGCGTTCGGTCAGGATCTTCCAGCCGGCCCAGTCGTGCTCGCTCATGCCGTCTTCGATCGAGATGATCGGGTAGTTGTTGACCAGCGTTTCCAAGTAGTCGGCGAACTGCTCGGAGCTGAGCGACAGGCCTTCGGCGGACAGGTGGTACTGGCCGTCCTTGTAGAACTCGGACGAAGCGCAGTCGAGTGCCAGCATCACGTCCTGACCGGGTACGTAGCCGGCGGCGTCGATGGCGTCGAGGATCAGCTTGATGGCGTCTTCGTGGGTGGCCAGGTTCGGGGCGAAACCGCCTTCGTCACCGACGGTGGTCGAGTAGCCCTTCTGGTCGCACAGCTTCTTCAGCGAGTGGAAGATCTCGGCGCCACAGCGCAGCGCTTCGCGGAAGGTCGCGGCACCCACCGGCATGATCATGAATTCCTGGATGTCCAGGGTGTTGTTGGCGTGCGCACCGCCGTTGATGACGTTCATCATCGGTACCGGCAGGGCCATCGGGCCGGCGCCGCCGAGGTAGCGGTACAGCGGCAGACCGGCGTCTTCGGCGGCGGCGCGGGCCACGGCCATCGATACCGCCAGCATGGCGTTGGCGCCCAGGCGGCCCTTGTTCTCGGTGCCGTCGAGTTCGATCATGGTCTTGTCGATGAAGGCCTGGTCGGCCGCGTCCAGACCGATGATGGCTTCGCAGATCTCGGTGTTGATGTTTTCCACGGCCTTGAGCACGCCCTTGCCCAGGTAGCGGCTCTTGTCGCCGTCACGCAGCTCCAGCGCTTCCTTTTCGCCGGTGGAGGCGCCGGACGGCACGGCGGCACGGCCCATCACGCCCGATTCCAGCAGTACGTCGGCCTCAACCGTCGGATTGCCGCGCGAGTCCAGGATTTCGCGGGCGACCACATCGATGATCGAACTCATGTCTGTTCCCTTTGTTCTAGGTGTGTTAGTCAAGCAAATGCTTCGGCCAACCGTAAAGGTTGGCCGAAATGTAGTCAAATGGTTACAGTGACTGTTCGGGCAACGGCCCCGCCTTGATCAGCGCGTCGATGCCCTTGAGCGTGGCCAGGAGTTCCTGCATGCGGCCCAGCGGCCAGGCGTTGGGGCCGTCGGACAGCGCCTTCTCCGGGTTGGGGTGGGTTTCCATGAAGACGCCGGCGACGCCGGCGGCGACGGCGGCGCGCGCCAGCACCGGCACGAACTCGCGCTGCCCGCCCGAGGCGGTGCCCTGGCCGCCCGGCAGCTGCACCGAATGGGTCGCGTCGTACACCACCGGGCAGCCGGTCTCGCGCATGATGGCGAGCGAGCGCATGTCGGACACCAGGTTGTTGTAGCCGAACGAGGCGCCGCGTTCGCAGGTCATGAAGCGGTCTTCGGACAGGCCGGCCTCACGCGCCGCGTCGCGGGCCTTGTCGATGACGTTCTTCATGTCGGAAGGCGCCATGAACTGGCCCTTCTTGATGTTGACCGGCTTGCCGCTTTGCGCCACGGCACGGATGAAGTCGGTCTGGCGCGCCAGGAAGGCCGGCGTCTGCAGCACGTCCACCACGGCCGCCACATGTGGCACCTCGGCTTCGGTGTGCACGTCGGTGAGCACCGGCACGCCGATCTGGCGCCGTACCTCGGCCAGGATGCGCAGCCCCTCGTCCATGCCGAGGCCGCGGAACGACTTGCCGGAGGAGCGGTTGGCCTTGTCGTAGCTCGACTTGTAGATGAACGGGATACCCAGCGCGCTGGTGATTTCCTTCAGCTGGCCCGCGGTGTCGAGCGCCATCTGCTCGCTCTCGATCACGCAGGTACCGGCAATCAGGAAAAACGGCTGGTCGAGGCCGACTTCGAATCCGCACAATTGCATCGTTTACTTCCCTTGCTGGTGAGCCAGTGCCGCCTTCACGTAAGCGATGAACAACGGGTGGCCGTCACGCGGGGTGGAGGTGAATTCCGGGTGGAACTGGCAGGCGAAGAACCAGGGGTGGTCCTTGATCTCGATGGTTTCCACCAGCTTCTCGTGACCGGCGGAACGGCCGCTGATGGTGAGTCCGGCTTCTTCGAGTCGCGGAACGTAGTAATTGTTCACTTCGTAGCGGTGACGATGGCGCTCGACGATGCTGGTGGCGCCGTAGATGCGTGCCGCCAGCGAGCCCGGCTCGAGGTCGCAGGCCTGGCCGCCCAGGCGCATGGTGCCGCCCAGGTTGGAGTTGGCGTCGCGCTTCTCGATCTTGCCGTCGTGGTTGACCCACTCGTCGATCAGCGCCACCACCGGGTATTCGGTTTCGAGGTCGAACTCGGTGGAGTTGGCGCCCTTGAGGCCGGCCACGTCGCGGGCGTACTCGATCAGCGCGATCTGCATGCCGAGGCAGATGCCCATATAGGGAATCTTGTTCTCGCGGGCGTACTTAACCGCCTTGATCTTGCCTTCGACGCCGCGCTTGCCGAAGCCGCCCGGCACCAGGATCGCATCCATGTCCTTCAGCGTGGCGCAGCCGTCGCGCTCGACTTCTTCCGAGTCGACGTAATGGATGTTGACCTGGCTCTTGGTGTGGATGCCAGCGTGCTTGAGCGCTTCGGACAGCGATTTGTACGATTCGGTCAGGTCGACGTACTTGCCGACCATGGCGATGTTGATTTCGTGCTCGGGATGCTCGATGGCGTCGATGATGCGGTCCCACACCGAGAGATCGGCCTTGGGGAGCTCCAGCTGTAGCTGTTCGCAGATGATGTCGTCGATACCCTGGGCGTGCAGCAAGCTCGGCACCTTGTAGATGCTGTCCGAGTCGTAGCAGCCGATCACGGCGTTTTCTTCGACGTTGCAGAACAGGGCGATCTTGCGCTTCTCGTCTTCCGGCAGCTCGCGGTCCATGCGGCACAGCAGGATGTCGGGCTGGATGCCGATTTCGCGCAGTTCGCGCACCGAGTGCTGGGTCGGCTTGGTCTTGATCTCGCCGGCCGCAGCGATGAACGGCACGTAGGACAGGTGCACGTACAGCGTGTTCTTGCGGCCGAGGTTGGAGCGCAGCTGACGGATGGCTTCGAGGAAGGGCAGCGATTCGATGTCGCCCACCGTGCCGCCGATCTCGACGATGGCGACGTCGGCATCGCCGGCGCCTTCGTGGACCTTGTGCTTGATTTCGTCGGTGATGTGCGGGATCACCTGCACGGTGCCGCCAAGGTAGTCGCCGCGACGCTCCTTGGTGATGACGGATTCGTACACCTGGCCGGTGGTGAAGTTGTTGCTCTTCTTCATCTTGGCGTGGATGAAGCGTTCATAGTGGCCAAGGTCGAGGTCAGTTTCGGCGCCGTCTTCGGTCACGAACACTTCGCCGTGCTGGAACGGGCTCATGGTGCCCGGGTCCACGTTGATGTAGGGATCGAGCTTCAACATGGTGACCTTCAGGCCACGAGACTCGAGGATGGCAGCGATAGACGCCGCGGCAATGCCTTTGCCGAGGGAGGACACCACGCCGCCGGTGACGAAGATGTACTTGGTCATGGGAACACGCTTGTAACGGAATCTTGGATTTTAACCCGAAACCGGCGAGAGTTGAACCGTCATATGGCGCCGGCCACGCCAACCCGTCCAGGATGGAGCGGTCGAGCGGGATGCATTTTTGCTGTCTGTCGGCATGGAATCGGGTATAATCGACAGCAATCATTCCGGGTAGAGGGCGAGTCGCCGTGTGAACGGTTTTCCTTGCCTATCTGCCTGTTTCTATGTTATAAAGCCAGCTTTTACCGGTTTTGGGAGTTTAACCATGGCGCGAGTTTGCAAAGTCACCGGCAAGCGTCCGATGACCGGGAACAATGTTTCCCACGCCAACAACAAGACGAAACGTCGTTTCCTGCCGAACCTGCAATATCGCAAGTTCTGGGTAGAGAGCGAAAACCGCTGGGTGCGTCTGCGCGTATCCAACGCCGCACTGCGTACCATCGACAAGCTGGGTATCGAAGTAGTCCTGGCCGATCTGCGCGCACGCGGCGAGATCTGATAGCGGCTCATCAAGATAGCGACTGAGGTATACCATGCGCGATAAGATTAAACTGGAATCCACCGCCGGCACTGGCCACTTCTACACCACCACGAAGAACAAGCGCACGATGCCGGAAAAGATGGAGATCAAGAAATTTGATCCCGTCGCACGTAAACACGTGACCTACAAAGAAACCAAGCTGAAGTAATCGACGCTTGCTTTCTATATGAAGAACCCTTCGCTGGTGCACGGCGAAGGGTTTTTTGTTGCCTGTTCTCATCAAGGCCGCTGCTCCCCATAGGGGAGGGCGGCCTTGTCCATCAGGCGAGCGGGCGGCGCGTAGCGATCAGATAGTTGACGTCGGTGTCGCTGCTTAGCGAGTACACCCGGGTCAGCGGGTTGTAGCTCATACCGGAGACGTCCTCCAGCTCGAGTCCGGCGTGGCGGGCGATGCGGCCGAGCTCAGACGGCTTGATGAAGCGGCCGTACTCGTGCGTGCCGCGCGGCAGCATGCCGAGCAGGTACTCGGCCGCCAGCACCGCCAGCAGGTAGGACTTGGCGTTGCGATTGAGAGTGGAGAAGAACACCCAGCCGCCCGGCTTGACCAGCTGCGCACAGCTGCGCACCACGCTCTCCGGGTCCGGCACGTGTTCCAGCATTTCCATGCAGGTCACCACGTCGAAGTGCGCCGGCAGCTCTTCGGCCAGCGTTTCCACCGCCACGCAGCGGTAATCGACGCTGACGCCGGTTTCGAGGCTGTGCAGCTGCGCCACCTTCAGCGATTTCTTGGCCAGGTCGATGCCGGTCACGTGGGCGCCTTTCTGCGCCATGCTCTCGGCCAGGATGCCGCCACCGCAGCCGACGTCGAGCACGGTCTTGCCGGCTAGCGCGGCGCGGCTGTCGATGTAGCCCAGCCGCAGCGGGTTGATCTCGTGCAGCGGCTTGAATTCGCTTTCCTTGTCCCACCACTTGTGGGCTAGCTGGCTGAATTTGTCCAGCTCCAGTTCGTCGACGTTGCTCATGTTCTTCACTTTGCCAGGATGCGGTTGCGCCAGTCGGCGGCCTTGGCCTTCAGGGCCGCTTCGTCCAGCGTGGTGAGGGTGCGCTCGCTCAGCAGCGCCTCTCCTTTGACCCAGGTGTGCGTCACCTGTTCACGGCCGGCGGCATAGACCACGTGCGAGATCGGGTCGAATGCCGGCGCGGTCTCGATGGCGGACAGATCGAGGGCGATCAGGTCGGCCTGTTTGCCGACCCGGATACTGCCGACCTTGTCGTCGATGCCGAGCGCCTTGGCGCCGTTGAGCGTGGCCATACGGATGGCGGTGGCGGCGGGGACGGCGGTCGGGTCGAGCGTGCCCACCTTGGCCAGCAGCGCGGTGAGGCGGGTTTCGGCCAGCATGTCGAGCTTGTTGTTGGAGGCGGCGCCGTCGGTGCCGATGCCAACCGTCACGCCGGCATCCAGCATCTTCTTCACCGGGGCGATGCCCGAGGCCAGTTTCATGTTGGAAGCGGGGTTGTGCGCGACCGACACGCCATGACGCGCCACCAGTTCGATTTCCTCGTCGGTGAGGTGCACCATGTGCGCGGCAATCAGCCGCGGCGACAACAGGCCCAGCTCCTTCAGGCGGGCCAGCGGGCGTTGCTGGCGTTCCTGCACGCTGCCGCTGACCTCGTCCGCCGTTTCGTGGATGTGGCAGTGGATCAGCATGTCTTCCTGCTCGGCCAGCATCGCCACCTTGCGGAAGGTGTCGTCGGACACGGTGTACGGCGCATGCGGCGCCAGCGTGAAGGTGACCAGTTCTTCGCCGAGGAATTCGCGGCGCTCGGCCAGGCTCTTGCTGATGTAGTCGTCGGCGTTGGCGCCGTAGTTGGTCGGAAACTCCAGGATGGAACAGCCGACGAAGGTCCGCATACCCGAGGCCAAGCCGGCACGGGCCATGGCGGCATGGTAGAAATACATGTCGTTGATGGTGGTGGTGCCGCCGCGTATCATCTCCGCCATCGCGATCAGCGCGCCGTCGAACACGAAATCGTCGCGTACGTGCTTGCCTTCGGCCGGCCAGATATGGTTGTTCAGCCAGTCCATCAGCGCCTTGTCGTCGGCCAGGCCGCGCAGCAGGGTCATGGCCGAGTGGCCGTGCAGGTTGATCAGGCCGGGCATCAGCACATGGTGCGGCAGATCGACATGCCGTGTGGCGGAAACCGCCGCAAGCTGGCCGGCTGGCATAATTGCTTCGATTCTGCCATTCTTGATGGCTATGGCATGATTCTCCAGCACCTCGCCGTCCGTTTCGACGGTGATCATCCAGCGCGCGCTGACCGTCATGTCATACTGTGGTCGTGTCATCTTTGCTCGAACTGCCTATCCTTTGGTATAAGTTCTGCGGATTGTAGGCGCGTGAAACAGGCAAGGCAATCGACGGGTAGGGGTATACTCCCGCCCGAATTAGGTAAACGTATCAATAACAACTAAATGCCGGGATCTGACCCCGCTTGACCCTGATGGACCATAAAAACATGACATCGTCGCGCCAATCAGTCGTCAACCAGACCGTCTCTTCGCGCTTTTCGCTCCGGGTCGTGGTGCTCGCTGCCGTGATTCTCGGCGTGCTGATCCCGGCCTCCATCATCACGGTGCTGGGCTTCGGCCTGCAGCGCGACAACATGGTGGCGCAGCTGGAGACCGACCAGCGCCGCCTGCTGGATATCGTGGCGTTGGGCATGCAGGAGCCGCTGTGGAACCTCAGCCGCCAGGCCGGCAGCCCGCTGATCGCGTCGGTGATGGAGGATGATCGGGTCATTTCGGTGCGAGTGACCGATACCCAGTCCAACACGGTCTTTCTCTATGCGCTGCGCAGCGAACGCCGCCTCGGCAGCGTGTCCTTCGTGCAGAAGCCGGTCATCTACCGCGGCGAGGAGATCGGCCAGGTCACCATCGAATTCGATACCGAACACCTGGCCATCGCCCAGGGCAACCAGCTCAAGAACCTGCTGATGATCCTGTTCGCCCAGCTGGGGCTGTCCATCCTGCTGATCGTCGGCATTCTGCATTCCCGCTTCCTGAAACCGATGCGGACGCTGACCGAGCAGGCGACCCATCTGGCCGAGCTGCATCTGGATACCCCCTTCGTCTGGGAGCGCAAGGACGAGATCGGGCGGCTGGGGCGCCATCTCGAGTGGACCCGCGCCGAACTCAAGCGCCTGATCGACGAGTTGCGCGCCAAGACCCTGGCGCTGGAGTCGGACATCGCCCGGCGCCGCGAGGTCGAGGATGCCCTGCGCCGTTCCGAGAACAAGTACCGCGAGCTGTTCTGGTCCAACCTCGACGGCATCGTGATCAGCTCGCTCGACGGCCAGGTGATCGACGCCAACCCGGCCTTCCTCAACCTGATGTGCTACAGCCTCGACCAGCTCAAGCTGCAGAATTTCTGGTCGCTGATCGCGCCCGAGAGCGAAGGGCTGGAACGCTTCAACCTCGATAACAAGGTGCTGCGCTTCGGCTACTGCGACGAGTTCGAGGCCAGCTACATCAACCGTTTCGGTAACGTCGTCCCGGTCAGCGTGAAGACCGTGGCGATGCGTGATTCCTTCGGTCGCATCAACGCCGTGTGGCGCATGGTGCGCGACATCTCCGAGAAGCGCGTGGCGGAAGAGCGCATGCAACTGGCGGCCAAGGTGTTCGAGAACACCGTCGAAGGCATCATGATCACTGACGCCGACAAGCGCATCCGCAGCGTCAACAAGGCGTTCAGCCAGATCACCGGCTTCAGTCAGCAGGAAGTGCTGGGGCAGAAGCCGGACATGCTGTCATCCGGCCGTCACGACGAAACGTTCTACGAGGCGATGTGGAGCGCCATCACCGAGCACGGCTCCTGGCAGGGCGAACTGTGGAATCGCCGCAAGAACGGCGAAGTCTATCCGGAGTGGCTGGCGATCAATGCCGTCCGCAATGCGGTGGGTGAAGTCACCCATTACGTGGCTGTCTTCAGCGATCTGTCGGAGCGCAAGGCGGCCGACGAACGCATCCAGTTCCTGGCGCATTTCGATGTGCTGACAGGCTTGCCGAACCGCGCGCATATCCAGGACCGCGTCGAACTGGCGATCCAGAACGCCACACGCGACAACGAACGGCTGGCGCTCTTGCTGCTCGACCTCGACCGCTTCAAGACCATCAACGAGTCGCTCGGCCACTCCGCCGGCGACGCCTTGCTGCAGGTGCTGGCCGAGCGCATCCGCTCGACGCTGTTGACCGGCGAGGTGGTGGCGCGCCAGGGGGGCGACGAGTTCATCGTGCTGCTGCCGCTGATCGCCGATCCGGGCAGCGCGGCATTGGCGGCCGAGCGTATCCGCGAGGTGCTGGAGCCGCCGGTGGAGCTGTTCAACCATTCGATCTCGATCACCCCGTCGATCGGCATCAGCGTGTTCCCGGACGACGGCCGCGACTTCGAGACCCTGGTGCGCAACGCCGACGCCGCCATGTACCACGCCAAGTCAGCCGGACGCAACAGCTACAAGTTCTATACCGCCGATCTGAACGCGCGGGCGCGCGAAATCCTCGAGATCGAGAGCCAGCTGCGCTACGCGCTGGAGCGCGACGAGTTCGTGCTGCACTACCAGCCGCAGGTCAACCTCAAAACCGGGCAGATCATCGGCGCCGAAGCGCTGATCCGCTGGCAGCACCCCGATCTGGGCTTGCTGGGGCCGGTACGCTTCATCGAAGTGGCCGAGGAGCGCGGCTTCATCGTGCAGATCGGCAACTGGGTGATCCAGGAGGCGTGTCGTCAGCTGGCGCTATGGCGCCGCCAGGGCCTGCCGCGCATTTCGCTGGCCGTGAACCTGTCGACGCTGCAGTTCAAGCAGCAGGATCTGGCGGTGAACTTGCATCAGGCGCTGTCGGCGCATGGCCTGTCGGGCGGCGACCTGGACGTCGAGGTGACCGAGAGCGTGATCATGGACGATGTCGAAACGACCATCCTCACCATCGACCGCATCAAGAGCATGGGTCTGCAGCTGTCGATCGACGACTTCGGCACCGGCTATTCCAGTCTGTCCTACCTCAAGCGTTTCAAGGCGGACAAGCTGAAGATCGACCGCTCCTTCGTGCGTGATATTCCGATGGATGCGGACGATTCCGCCATCGCCCGCGCCATCATCAACATGGCCAAGAACCTGAACATGACGGTGATCGCGGAAGGGGTGGAAACCATCGAACAGTGGAAATTCCTCGACCGTGAGGGCTGTCACGCGGCCCAGGGCTATCTGCTGGCGAAGCCGGTCCCGGCCAAGGAGTTCGAGAAACTGCTGGAGAAGGGCGTGCTGCTGCCGGAGATGTTGGCATCCAGCGTCTGACCGGCGCCGCCGTGGCGCCGACAAAAAGCGTGGCCGACGCATTGTGCTTCGGCCACGCTTTTTTGCTTGCCGGCCCGAGAGGCGCTATTGCTGCCCCGTAGGGCGTCCCCATCGGGACCGCTCCGCTGGATACAAAAAACCCGCACAGCCAATGGGTGCGGGTTTCGTGTGTTGCAGTCGGGCTTGTCGGTTATTATTCCGGACGCATCTGCGGGAACAGGATGACGTCGCGGATCGACGGGGCGTCGGTCAGCAGCATCACCAGGCGGTCGATGCCGATGCCGCAGCCGCCGGTCGGCGGCAGGCCGAATTCCAGTGCGCGGATGTAGTCGGCGTCGTAGTGCATCGCCTCGTCGTCACCGGCGTCCTTCTGCTGCACCTGGGCCAGGAAGCGGGCAGCCTGGTCTTCCGGGTCGTTCAACTCGGAATAGCCGTTGGCCAGTTCGCGGCCGACCACGAACAGCTCGAAGCGTTCGGTGATGCCGGCATGCTTGTCCGAACCGCGCGCCAGCGGCGACACTTCCACCGGGTAGTCGACGATGAAGGTCGGGTTCCACAGCTGGCTCTCGGCGCACTCCTCGAACAGCGACAGTTGCAGGCCGCCGATGCCGTCGGTCAGGACCGGCTTGCCGCCCAGGCGGGCGATCTCGTCCTTCAGCCAGGCGCGGTCGTGGAGCTGCTCGTCGGTGTAGTGCGGGTTGTACTTCTTGATGGCGCCGACGATGGTCAGGCGCTCGAACTTCGACAGGTCGACGGTCTTGCCCTGGTACTGGATGTGCAGCGTGCCGAGCAGTTCCTTGGCCAGCTTCTGGATCACGCCCTCGGTCATTTCCATCATGCGCTGGTAGTCCGAGTACGCCTCGTAGAACTCCATCATGGTGAACTCGGGGTTGTGCCGCGTGCTCATCCCTTCGTTGCGGAAGTTGCGGTTGATTTCGAACACGCGCTCCAGGCCGCCGACGACCAGGCGCTTCAGGTACAGCTCCGGCGCGATGCGCAGGTAGAGCGGCATGTCGAGCGCGTTGTGGTGCGTGACGAACGGCTTGGCCGTGGCGCCACCCGGAATCGGGTGCATCATCGGCGTTTCGACTTCCAGGTAGCCCTCGTTCACCATGTAGGAACGGATACCCTGCACGATCTGCGAGCGCTTGGTGAACACGTCGCGCGACTGCTCGTTCATGATCAGATCGAGGTAGCGCTGACGGTATTTCTGTTCCTGGTCGGTCAGACCGTGGAATTTCTCCGGCAACGGGCGGATGCTCTTCGACAGCAGGCGCACCTCGGTGGCCTGGACGGTCAGCTCGCCGGTCTTGGTCTTGAACAGCGTGCCGCGGGCGGCGACGATGTCGCCCATGTCCCAGTGCTTGAACTGATCGTGCCGCTCGACACCGGTCTTGTCGTTGGAGACATAGATCTGGATGCGGCCGCTGCCATCCTGCAGCGTGGCGAAGCTGGCCTTGCCCATGACGCGCTTGAGCATCATGCGGCCGACTACGGCTACCTCGATTTGTTCCGCTTCCAGTGGCTCGCGCTCTTTCTCGCCATGCGCGTTGTGCAGCTGGCGTGCCATGTGGCTGCGGCGGAAATCGTTGGGGAAGGCGACACCCTGTTCACGGATGGCTTTCAGCTTGGTGCGCCGTTCCGCCATGATCTGGTTTTCGTCGAGGGCGGGGGCGGCTTGTTCGTGTTCTGACATGATCACTCCAATGACTATTCTTTGTCGGGGGCGGAGGGTGCGGTTCCGCCCCGTGTGCAGGGCCAGGCTCAGACGCCCTGCTTGAGACTTTCCTCGATGAAGCCGTCGAGGTCGCCGTCCATCACGGACTTGATGTTGCCGACCTCGTAGCTGGTGCGCAGATCCTTGATGCGCGACTGGTCGAAGACGTAAGAGCGGATCTGGTGGCCCCAGCCCACGTCGGTCTTGGTGTCTTCCAGCGCCTGCTTGGCTTCGTTGCGCTTTTTCATTTCCAGCTCGTAGAGCTTGGCGCGCAGCATCTGCATCGCTTCGTCGCGGTTGCGGTGCTGCGAGCGGTCGTTCTGGCACTGCACCACGATGCCGGTCGGATTGTGCGTGATGCGCACCGCCGAGTCGGTCTTGTTGATGTGCTGGCCGCCGGCGCCGGAAGCGCGGTAGGTGTCCACACGCAGGTCGGCCGGGTTGATCTCGATCTCGAACGAATCATCCACTTCCGGATAGACGAACACCGACGAGAACGAGGTGTGGCGGCGGGCGTTGGAGTCGAACGGCGAGACGCGCACCAGGCGGTGCACGCCGGTCTCGGTGCGCAGCAGGCCGAAGGCATATTCGCCGCTGATCTTCAGGGTGGCGCTGGTGATGCCGGCCACTTCGCCCTCGGATTCTTCCAGGATTTCGACCTTGAAGCCTTTGCGCTCGGCGTAGCGGGTATACATGCGCAGCAGCATGCCGGCCCAGTCCTGTGCCTCGGTGCCGCCGGCGCCGGCCTGGATGTCCAGGAAGCAGTTGTTCGGGTCCATCGGGTCGTGGAACATGCGGCGGAATTCGAGCTGGGCCAGCTTGGCCTCGGCTTGGGCCAGGTCGTCCTGCACCGCCAGGATGGTGTCGGCGTCGTCTTCTTCGCGCGCCATGTCGAACAGGTCGCGGCTGTCGTTGACGGTGTTGCTGATACCGTCGATGACCAGCACCACGTCTTCCAGTTGCTTGCGTTCACGGCCCAGATCCTGGGCGCGCTTGGGGTCGTTCCAGATTTCCGGGTCTTCGGTCAGGCGGACGACTTCTTCCAGACGGTCACATTTGCCGTCGTAGTCAAAGATACCCCCGAATGGCGCTGGTGCGGGCGGCCAGATCGGCAATCTTGGCATCGATCTGGTTCAGGACTTCCACTTCGATCATCTCAACAACTCCCAATTGCTATACGTAAAAACAGAAAATGCCGGCCCGATCTAAAGACAAAAAGCGCACCTCGCGGTGCGCTTTTGCATGAACCGGCTGAATACTGCTTAGAGCAGGTGGGCCACGCCCGCGCGCTCTTCTTCCAGTTCGGCCAGGGTCAGGTTCATGCGTTCGCGGCTGAACTCGTCGATCTCAAGGCCTTGAACAATCGTGTATTTGCCATTTTCGCACACAACCGGGAAGCCGTACATGACGCCTTCCGGAATGCCGTAGGAACCGTCGGACGGAATGCCCATGGTCACCCACTTGCCGTTGGTGCCCAGCACCCAGTCGCGGATGTGGTCGATGGCGGCGTTGGCGGCGGAGGCAGCCGACGACAGGCCGCGCGCTTCGATGATGGCGGCGCCGCGCTTGCCCACGGTCGGCAGGAACACGTCGCGGTTCCAGGCTTCGTCGTTGATCTTGGCCTTGAGCGATTCGCCGTTCACGGTGGCGAAGCGGTAGTCGGCATACATGGTCGGGGAGTGGTTGCCCCAGACCAGCATGTGTTCGATGTCGGCCACGGCGGTGCCGGTCTTGGCGGCGAGCTGCGACAGGGCACGGTTGTGGTCAAGGCGCAACATGGCGGTGAAGTTTTTCGGATCGAGATCCGGAGCGCTCTTCATGGCGATGTAGGCGTTGGTGTTGGCCGGGTTGCCCACCACCAGCACCTTCACGTTGCGGTCGGCGTGGTCGTTCAGCGCCTTGCCCTGAACGGTGAAGATGGCGCCGTTGGCTTCCAGCAGGTCCTTGCGCTCCATGCCTTTGCTGCGCGGGCGGGCGCCAACCAGCAGGGCGATCTGAGCGTCCTTGAAAGCCACGTTCGGGTCGTCGGTGGCGATCATGCCGGCCAGCAGCGGGAAGGCGCAGTCTTCCAGTTCCATCATCACGCCTTTCACGGCGTTCTGGGCTTGCGGCAGGTCCAGGAGTTGCAGGATGACGGGCTGGTCTTTGCCCAGCATTTCACCGCTGGCAATGCGGAACAGCAGGCTGTAGCCAATCTGGCCGGCCGCACCGGTCACGGCAACGCGTACAGGGGCTTTCATTGGGGGGCTCTCCTTTATTCGACGTGTGATGAGATGAATGTTGCTGCGCACTAATGGCTGTTCCAAGTCTACCACGAGGTCCGGCGCTTGTGACCGTGGATTCCCCATCACTTTTTCTGATATGATCCATAAGGACTTATGTCTTATATAAGACTTCTCTTTACGCTTGATTTGTTTGATGATAAAAAGTACACAACATGAATCGAAACCAGCTCCGGCGCCGGCCGTTGTACGAGCAAATCAAGTCGCTGCTGATGCAGCGTATCAACGACGGGGAGTGGCAGGTCGACGAGGCGCTGCCGAGTGAATGGGATCTGGCCGAGGAGTTGTCGGTCAGTCAGGGAACCATCCGCCGCGCGCTGACCGAGCTGGTGCAGGAAGAGGTGCTGTACCGCCAGCAGGGCAGGGGGACCTTCGTCGCCGAGTCCGTCAGCGATTGGGGCGCGGCCTTGCTGGGGGATCCGAGCTCGGTTGGAACCGGCGGGTCGGTTCCGCAGGTCGAGTTGTTGAGCTGTTCGCGCGCCAACGCGTCGGTGGAGATGGCCGAGGCACTGGGGTTGCGGCGCGGCGAGCCGCTGTGGCGGCTCCGGCAGCTGTGGCGCTACCAGGGCCAGCCGATCGCGGTCGACGATGCCTATCTGTCCTGCGAGAAGTTCGAAGGTCTGGATGCGCGGTGGTTGCGGCAGTTCGGCGGCGGGGTGTATGCCACGTTGCAGCGTCGCTACGGCGTCCGGGTCGTGGTCAAGTCCGAGCAGTTTCGCGCCGAGGTGCTGCCCCGAGAGGAAGCTTCGCTGCTGGGGCAGGTCACGGGTCTCGAAGTCCCGTCGTTATCGGTGTTGCGTCTGTCGGTGTCGATGACCGGGGAGCCGGTCGAGTGGCGGCAACGCTACTGTCTGACGCAGCAATTTGCCTATGTCATTGCGCCGTGAGGTGCCAGTTGTCGGACGCTGTCTACAGTAACGGCGAAGCGCTGGCAGGCTTAGCCAAAAAGCGACGTGATTTTGCAAAAACCGGCCAAGCCGGGAAGGGTTTTTGATAAAATTCCGGGTTCATGTTGCACCTGCAGCACGTGGATGAATGTGATGCGAGAGGGTGCGGCATGGGAGTCGAATCGACGATCGTGCGCTTTACAAAACAAAATGCGATCGTCACTGGGCGGCTTCAGTCATGAAGCCACGGTATAACCACTTGGTTAAAAAAAGCATCCAAGGAAGCCATATGCAGAAGCAACGACCAAAGCACTTGGATCTGGCCAAGATCAGGCTGCCCATCCCGGGTATCGTCTCGATCTTGCACCGGATCAGCGGTGTGGCGCTGTTCTTTTCTCTCCCGCTCTTGATCTATCTCCTCCACGGAACCCTCAGCTCGGCTGAAGCGTTCGCTGCCTACCGGGCCGTGGTCTCCCACCCCCTGATGAAACTGGTTCTGATTGGTCTGCTGTGGGCCTTCCTGCACCACTTCTGCGCTGGCATCCGTTTCCTGTTTCTTGATGTTCACAAGGGCCTCGAGCTGGAAACCGCTCGCGCAACGGCCAAGTCCGTCATCGTGATCAGCCTTGCCCTGACTGTCGTTCTGGGGGTCGTACTATGGTAAACCGTATCGTTGTCGGCGCTCATTACGGCCTGCGCGACTGGATCCTGCAGCGTGTCACCGCCGTGATCATGGCGGTCTACACCGTCGCTTTGGTGCTGTTCCTGCTGGCCATGCCGTCCAGCTACGAAGGTTGGAAAGCTTTCTTCGGCCAGACCTGGGTACAGGTGTTGACCCAGACCACTTTGCTGGCAGTGTTCATGCACGCCTGGGTCGGCATTCGCGACCTGTGGATGGACTACGTCAAGCCGGTCGGCGTTCGACTCACCCTGCATGTGTTGACGCTGGTATGGCTGGTGGCCTGTGTTATTTACTCGATTAAAGTGGTATGGGGGCTGTAATGGGCGTACCTGTTCGTCGGTTTGATGCCGTAATTGTTGGCGGCGGTGGCGCGGGTCTGCGTGCGGCCCTGCAATTGTCTGAGTCCGGCCTGAAAACGGCCGTGCTGTCCAAAGTCTTCCCGACCCGTTCGCACACGGTCGCAGCGCAGGGCGGCATCTCCGCTTCGCTCGGCAACGTGCAGGAAGACCGTTGGGAATGGCATATGTACGACACCGTCAAGGGGTCGGACTGGCTGGGTGACCAGGATGCCATCGAATTCATGTGCCGCAAGGCGCCCGAGGCCGTGATCGAGCTCGAGCACTTCGGTATGCCGTTCGACCGTCTGGAAAACGGCAAGATCTATCAGCGCCCGTTCGGTGGCCACACCCAGAACAACGGCCAGACCCCGGTGCAGCGTGCCTGTGCCGCGGCCGACCGTACCGGCCACGCCATGCTGCACACGCTGTATCAGCGCAACGTGCGTGCCAACACCCAGTTCTTCGTCGAGTGGATGGCGCTGGACCTGATCCGCGACGCCGACGGCGACGTGGTCGGCGTGACCGCGCTGGAAATGGAAACCGGCGAGGTGTTCATCCTGCATGCCAAGGCGGTATTGTTCGCTACCGGCGGTGCCGGCCGTATCTACGCTTCCTCGACCAATGCCTTCATCAACACCGGCGACGGCCTGGGCATGTGCGTCCGCGCCGGCATTCCGCTGGAAGACATGGAATTCTGGCAGTTCCACCCGACCGGCGTGGCCGGTGCCGGCGTGCTGATCACCGAGGGCGTGCGCGGTGAGGGTGGTATCTTGCTGAACGCCAATGGCGAACGCTTCATGGAGCGTTACGCGCCGAACCTGAAGGATTTGGCCCCGCGCGACTTCGTCTCCCGTTCGATGGAGCAGGAAGTGCTGGAAGGCCGTGGCTGCGGTCCGAACAAGGACTACGTGCTGCTCAAGCTGGATCACCTCGGTCCGGACATCATCAAGCAGCGCCTGCCGGGCATCCGCGAAATCGCCATCAAGTTCGCCGGTGTCGATCCGATCAAGGAGCCGATCCCGGTGATCCCGACCTGCCACTACATGATGGGTGGTATTCCGACCAACTACCGTGGCGAAGTGGTGATCCCGCAGGGCGACAATCCGGAATCCCGCGTCAATGGCTTCTTCGCCGCCGGCGAATGCGCCTGCGCCTCGGTGCACGGTGCCAACCGTCTGGGCACCAACTCGCTGCTCGACCTAGTGGTGTTCGGCAAATCGGCCGGCGACAGCATGGTCGAGTACATCAAGAACGAGATGCCGACCTGGAAGGACCTGCCGGCCGACGCCGCTGACCGCTCGCTGGCCCGCATCGCCCGCCTGGACAACCAGAAGAACGGCGAAGACGTGGCCGATGTGCGTACCGCCATGCAGCGTACCGTGCAGGCCCGTGCCGCCGTGTTCCGCAATTCGGATAACCTGGCGCTGGGCGTCAAGGAAATCCAGCAAGTGGCCGAGCGCGTCAAGCACACCCAGATCAAGGACAAGTCCAAGGTCTTCAACACCGCCCGCGTCGAGGCGCTGGAACTGGACAACCTGATCGAGATCGCCGTTGCCACGATGATTTCTGCCGAGGCACGCAAGGAATCCCGTGGCGCCCACGCCCACGCCGACTTCCCGAACCGTGACGACGACGTGTGGATGAAGCACACGCTGTTCTATGGTGAAGATCGCCGCCTGATCTACAAGCCGGTGCACACCAAGCCGTTGTCGGTGGATTACATCCCGCCGAAAGAGCGTACCTTCTAAGGGCGAACGGAGATCAACATGAAGAAAATGCGTTTTTCCATTTACCGCTACGATCCGGACAAGGACGCCAAGCCGTACATGCAGGATTGCGAGGTCGAGATCGGCCCCAACGACGTGAAACTGCTGGACGTCATGGTGAAGCTGAAGATCCAGGACGACACGCTGTCGTTCCGCCGTTCCTGCCGCGAAGGCATCTGCGGCTCCGACGCGATGAACATCAACGGCAAGAACGGTCTGGCCTGCATCACCAACATCGCCGACCTGCAAGAGCCGGTGACGCTGCGCCCGCTGCCGGGCCTGCCGGTGATCCGCGACCTGATCGTGGACATGACCCAGTTCTTCAAGCAGTACCATTCGATCAAGCCGTACGTGATCAACGACAGCCCGCGTCCGGAGCGCGAGCGTCTGCAGTCGCCGGAGGATCGCAAGGAGCTGGACGGCCTGTACGAGTGTATCCTGTGCGCGTGCTGCTCGACCTCGTGTCCGTCGTTCTGGTGGAACCCGGACAAGTTCGTCGGTCCGGCCGGCCTGCTGGCCGCCTACCGCTTCATCGCGGACACCCGTGACGAAGCGACCAACGAACGGCTGGACAACCTGGAAGATCCGTACCGTCTGTTCCGTTGCCATACGATCATGAACTGCGTCGACGTCTGTCCGAAGGGTCTCAACCCGACCAAGGCGATCGGCAAGATCAAGGATCTGATGGTTAGGCGTGCGGTATGACCGACTTTGATCCGGTCGAACTGAAACGGATCCGCTGGCATTCCCGCCGGGGGCTGTTGGAGCTGGATCTGGTGCTGGAGCGTTTCCTCGCCCAGCGCTTCGATTCGCTCTCCCCGGCGGAGATGTCCGCCTACAAGAATCTCCTCGAATTGCCGGATAATGATTTCCTGGACCTCGTCAACGGCAAGATGGACCTCGACGATCCGGAAATCATGCATATCGTGGAAATCCTGCGGGCGATCTGACGCCGGGCCTGCAAGGCAGAACGATTACAACGACCATAAACCAGACTGGGAGAATTGCTGTGGAAAGCAACCGTAAAGTGACGCTCACTTACAACGAGGGCCAAGACGCTCTGGAAATGCCGGTGCTGAAGGGCACGCTGGGTCCGGACGTGGTGGACATCCGCTCTTTCGCCAAGACCGGCATGTTCACTTTTGACCCGGGTTTTCTGGCGACCGCCAGCTGCGAATCCAAGATCACCTTCATCGACGGTGACCTGGGCCAACTGTACTACCGCGGCTACCCGATCGAACAACTGGCAGAGAAGAGCGACTATCTGGAAGTCTGCTATCTGCTGTTGAACGGCGAGCTGCCGACCGCCGAGCAGAAGGCCGAATTCGATCGCAAGGTGCTGCGCCATAACATGCTGCACGACCAGATCCTGACGGTGTTCAAGGGCTTCCGCCGCGATGCGCACCCGATGGCCGTGATGGTCGGTGTAGTCGGCGCCTTGTCGGCGTTCTATCACGATTCGCTGGACATCAACGACGCACATCACCGCGAAGTGTCGGCGCATCGCCTGATCGCCAAGATCCCGAACATCGCTGCCCAGGCCTTCCGCTACAACAAGGGCCTGCCGTTCAGCTATCCGAAGAATGGCCTGTCCTACGCCGAGAACTTCCTGCACATGATGTTCTCGACCCCGTGCGAAGAGTACAAGGTGAACCCGGTGACCGCCCGTGCGCTGGACCGCATCTTCACCCTGCACGCCGACCACGAGCAGAACGCCTCGACCTCGACCGTGCGTCTGGCCGGTTCGTCGGGTGCCAACCCGTTCGCGTGTATCGCCGCCGGTATCGCCTGCCTGTGGGGCCCGTCCCATGGCGGCGCCAACGAAGCCGTGCTGAAGATGCTGGACGAAATCGGCAGCGTGGACAACGTGGCCGACTTCATGCAGGGCGTGAAGGACAAGCGTTACAAGCTGATGGGCTTCGGCCACCGCGTGTACAAGAACATGGACCCGCGCGCCAAGATCATGAAGCAGACCTGCGACGAAGTGCTGAACGAGCTGGGCCTGCACAACGATCCGAAGTTCAAGCTGGCCATGGAACTGGAAAAGATCGCGCTGTCCGATCCGTACTTCATCGAGCGCAAGCTGTACCCGAACGTGGACTTCTACTCCGGCATCGTGCTGTCGGCCATCGGCATCCCGGTGTCGATGTTCACCCCGATCTTCGCGTTGGCCCGTACCGTGGGCTGGATCAGCCACTGGAACGAGATGATCTCCGATCCGCAGCAGAAGATCGGCCGTCCGCGCCAGCTGTACACCGGGGCAGAGCGTCGCGATTACGTCGCAGTCGATCAGCGCTGAGCAGTAGCTAGTTGATGGGTTGGCCGAAGCATTCTTCGGCCAACCTCTTACATTAAGCGAATTGAAAGCCAAAATCCGGATAATCGCAGTGACACGAGCCTTGCGGCAATGGCAGTCGACAGCGGCATTCCCGCCTGTCATTTCCCCAGTGCTTTTGTAACGTCAGCGGCACCGGGCGTTGCAGGTCTCACCGGGCAACACAGCAACACAGACAAATAAAGGGTCGAACAATGATGCAATCCATGTACAGTCATTCCTACCTGTTCGGTGGGAATGCA
Organism: Pseudogulbenkiania sp. MAI-1; assembly: GCF_000527175.1. Taxonomy (NCBI): domain Bacteria; kingdom Pseudomonadati; phylum Pseudomonadota; class Betaproteobacteria; order Neisseriales; family Chromobacteriaceae; genus Pseudogulbenkiania; species Pseudogulbenkiania sp. MAI-1. Next base: position 971,220 of record NZ_AZUR01000001.1, read on the forward strand.
CCGTTCATCGAGGAGCTGTACGAGCAGTACCTCGCGGATCCGAACGGGGTATCGAGCGAGTGGCGTAACTATTTCGACAAGCTGGCGCAGGCGCCGGGCGCCGCCGAGCGCGACGTGCCGCACCAGCCTATCCAGGAATCCTTCATCCAGCTGGCCAAGAAGCCGGCGATCGGTCAGCGCAGCAGCGCCGCCACCGACTGGGAGTCGATGCAGAAGCAGGTGGCCGTGCTCAAGCTGATCTCGGCCTACCGTGTGCTCGGTTCGCGCCAGGCCAACCTTGATCCGCTCAAGCGCATGGATCAGGCCACGGTACGCGAGCTCGATCCGGCCACCCACGGCCTGACCGACGCCGACATGGCGGTGCAGTTCAACGCCGGTTCGCTGGTCGGCCCCAAGAAGCTGGCGCTGTCCGAAATCCTGGCCCGCCTGAAGCAGACCTACTGCGGCAACATCGGCCTCGAGTACATGCACATCACCACCTCGACGGAGAAGCACTGGGTACAGCAGCGCTTCGAGGGGGATCTGTCGACGCCGCGTTACGGCGTCGATAAGAAAAAGCGCATCTTCAAGCAGATCACCGCTGCCGAGACGCTGGAGCGCTATCTGCACACCCGCTACGTCGGTCAGAAGCGCTTCTCGCTGGAAGGCGGCGAGAGCACCATCGCCGCGCTCGATCACCTGATCCAGAACGCCACCAGCCAGGGGGTGCAGGAGCTGATCATCGGCATGGCCCACCGCGGCCGTCTGAACGTGCTGGTCAACACGCTGGGCAAGCTGCCGCGCGACCTGTTCGCCGAGTTCGAAGGCAAGGCCATGACCCAGCTCGCCTCCGGTGACGTGAAGTACCACATGGGCTTCTCTTCCGACATCCCGACCCCCGATGGTCCGATGCACGTGTCGCTGGCGTTCAACCCGTCTCACCTGGAAATCGTCAACCCGGTGGTGGAAGGTTCGGTGCGCGCGCGCCAGGAGCGCCGCAAGGATACCGAGCGCAACCAGGTGGTGCCGGTGCTGATCCACGGTGACTCGGCCTTTGCCGGTCTCGGCGTCAACCAGGGTACCTTCAACCTGTCGCAGACCCGCGGCTACGGTACCGGCGGCACCATCCACATCATCATCAACAACCAGGTCGGCTTCACCACTTCCGACACCCGCGACATGCGCTCCACGCTGTACTGTACCGACGTGGCGAAGATGGTCGAAGCGCCGATCTTCCACGTCAACGGCGACGATCCGGAAGCCGTGTGCTACGTGATGCAGGCTGCGCTCGATTACCGCATGACCTTCCACAAGGACGTGGTCATCGATCTGGTGTGCTACCGCAAACTGGGCCACAACGAGGGCGACGACCCGTTCCTGACCCAGCCGATGATGTACAAGAAGATCGCCAAGCACGCCGGCGTGCGCGCCATGTACGCCGAGCGCCTGGTGGCCGAGGGCGTGCTGTCGGCGGACGAGGCGGACGGCTTCATCCGCGCCTACCGCGACGCGTTGGACAAGGGCGAGCACGTCGAGCAGACCGTGCTGACCAACTACCGCCGCGAGCACGCGCTGGACTGGACGCCGTTCCTGGGCACCCACTGGGCCCACCCGACCGACACCTCGCTGCCGCTGGCCGACATCCAGCGCCTGACCGAGAAGTTCACCACCGTGCCGGCCGATTTCAAGCTGCATCCGACGGTGCAAAAAGTCCTGGCCGCCCGCCAGGCCATGGCCGCCGGCGAGCAGCCGGTCGACTGGGGCATGGCCGAGACGGTGGCCTACGCGTCCCTGGTGACCAACGGCTTCGGCGTGCGTATCTCCGGTGAAGACTCCGGCCGCGGTACCTTCTCGCATCGCCATGCCGTGGTGCATGACCAGAACCGCGAGCGCTGGGACCAGGGCAGCTACGTGCCGCTGCGCAATATGTCCGACAACCAGGCCGACTTCCTGGTGATCGACTCGATCCTGAACGAAGAAGCGGTGATGGCCTACGAATACGGCTATTCCTGCACCGCTCCGGACCAGCTGGTGATCTGGGAAGCCCAGTTCGGCGACTTCGCCAACGGCGCCCAGGTGGCCATCGACCAGTTCATCACCTCCGGCGAAACCAAGTGGGGCCGCCTGTCGGGCCTGACCACCATCCTGCCGCACGGCTACGACGGCCAGGGTCCGGAGCACTCCTCCGCCCGCCTCGAGCGCTGGCTGCAGCTGTGCGCCGAGCACAACATCCAGATCGTGATGCCGTCCGAAGCCAGCCAGATGTTCCACGTGCTGCGTCGCCAGGTGCTGCGTCCGTACCGCAAGCCGCTGGTGATCTTCCTGTCCAAGCGCCTGCTGCGCTACAAGGACGCGATGAGCCCGGTCGAGGCCCTGACCCAGGGTTCGTTCCGCCCGGTGATCGGCGATGCCGGCATCCAGGATCCGAAGAAGGTGAAGCGCGTGCTGCTGTGCGCCGGCCAGGTGTACTACGACCTGGTCAACGCCCGCAAGGAGCGCGAGCTGGAGCAGGACATCGCCATCGTGCGCATCGAGCAGCTCTACCCGTTCCCGACCGAACAGGTTGCCGCCGAACTGGCCAAGTTCCCTGCGCTGAAGGAGGTGATGTGGGTACAGGAAGAGCCGCGCAACCAAGGCGCCTGGTACCAGATCCGTCATCGTCTCGAGGGCCTGTTGGGCGCCAAGCAGACGCTGTCGTTCGCCGGCCGTCCGTCGTCCGCCTCGCCGGCCGTCGGCTACATGAGCAAACACGTTGCCCAGCTCAAGGACTTCCTTGACGAAGCAATGACCCTGAATAAATAACACACCCTGACAGTGCACACGGGGGGAGGTCTCCCCCCGTCAACGGAGAAGACAATAATGTTGATCGAAGTGAAAGTTCCTCAGCTGCCGGAATCGGTTTCCGAAGCCACCCTGATGTCGTGGCACAAGAAAGTCGGCGAGTTCGTCAACCGTGACGAAAACCTGATCGACCTGGAAACCGACAAGGTCGTGCTGGAACTGCCGGCCCCGCAAGCCGGTATCATCGTGAAACTGATCGAGCAGGACGGCAGCACCGTGACCTCGGGCCAGCTGATCGCCCAGATCGACACCGCCGCCAAGGCTGGTGACGCCGCTCCGGCCGCCGCCGAGGCCGCGCCCGCCGCTGCCGCCGCCCCGGCCGCGGTTGCTGCTGCACCGGGTGGGGCGGCCATGCCGTCCGCCGCCAAGCTGGCCGCCGAGACCGGCGTGAACCTGGCCGAAGTCAGCGGCTCCGGCCGGGACGGCCGCATCCTGAAGGAAGACGTTGCCGCGGCTGCCGCCAAGCCGGCCGCCGCTCCGGCCCAGTCCGGCCCGGTGGTTGCCGCCGCCGCTCCCGCGGCCGCCGTGGCGCTGTCGTCCACCCCGCCCGCCATCAACATCTCCGCCCTGACCTCCGGCCGTCCGGAACAGCGCGTGCCGATGTCGCGCCTGCGTCAGCGCGTGGCCGAGCGTCTGGTGCTCTCCCAGCAGACCAACGCCATCCTGACCACCTTCAACGAAGTCAACATGAAGCCGTTGATGGACTTGCGCAACAAGTACAAGGACCGCTTCGAGAAGGAACATGGCATCAAGCTGGGCTTCATGGGCTTCTTCGTCAAGGCTGCTGTTGCTGCGCTGAAGAAATACCCGATCGTCAACGCCTCGGTCGACGGCAACGACATCATCTATCACGGCTACTTCGACATCGGCGTGGCCGTGGGCAGCCCGCGTGGCCTGGTGGTGCCGGTGATTCGCAATGCCGACCAACTCTCCCTGGCCGAGATCGAGAAGCAGATCGCCGACTTCGGCAAGCGCGCCCAGGAAGGCAAGCTGACCGTGGAAGAGCTGACCGGCGGTACCTATACCATCTCCAACGGTGGCACCTTCGGTTCGATGCTGTCGACCCCGATCATCAACCCACCGCAGTCTGCGATCCTTGGCATGCACGCCACCAAGGAGCGCGCCGTGATCGAGAACGGTCAAGTCGTTGCCCGCCCGGTGATGTACCTGGCCCAGTCCTACGACCACCGCATCATCGACGGCCGCGAAGCCGTGCTGAGCCTGGTGGCGATCAAGGACGCGATCGAAGATCCGGCCCGTCTGCTCCTCGACCTGTAAGGTCTTTCTGCCCGGGAGCAGGTGCTCCCGGGGCATTACTGAATGTGCGTCACCGTTTCCCGAGGAGACGGTGATGCGGATCTGGCTTGGTCAACGACGGGCCGGACTCCGCGAAACAGGGGAATTCTCATGAGTCAGCAGTTTGACGTCGTCGTCATCGGCGGTGGTCCCGGCGGCTATGTGGCCGCCATCCGTGCGGCGCAGCTGGGCTTCACCACAGCTTGCGTCGACGCTTACAAGAATCCGGAAGGCAAGCCGTCGCTCGGCGGTACCTGCCTGAACGTCGGTTGTATTCCGTCCAAGGCGCTGCTGCAGTCGTCGGAAAACTTCCACGCGGTGCAACACGACTTTGCCAAGCACGGCATCACGGTCGAAGGCGCCAAGATGGACGTGGCCGAGATGCTCAAGCGCAAGGACGGCATCATCACCAAGAACGCTGGTGGTATCGCCTTCCTGTTCAAGAAGAACAAGGTCGCGAACATCCACGGCCTGGCTTCCCTGAAGGGCCGCCAGGGCGAGCGCTGGGTGATCGAGGTGAGCGACAACGGCGCCGTGGTCGATACCCTGGAAGCCACCCACGTCATCATCGCCACCGGTTCCAACCCGCGTCAGCTGCCGGGCACCCCGGTGAACAATGTCAACGTGCTCGACAACGCCGGCGCGCTGGCGCTGACCGAAGTGCCGAAGCGCCTGGGCGTGATCGGCGCCGGCGTGATCGGCCTGGAAATGGGCAGCGTGTGGAAGCGCCTGGGCGCCGAGGTGACCATCCTCGAGGCGCTGCCGACCTTCCTCGCCGCCGCCGACCAGCAGATCGCCAAGGAAGCGTTCAAGACGCTGACCAAGGATACCGGCCTCGACATCCAGCTCGGTGTGAAGATCGGTGAGATCAAGAACCGCCCGGGCAGCACCGTCACCGTCAACTACGAAGTGAATGGCGAAGCCAAGGTGGCCGAGTTCGACAAGCTGATCGTGTCGATCGGCCGCGTGCCGAACACCGCCGGCCTGGGCGGCGAGGCCGTCGGCCTGCAGATGGACGAGCGCGGTTTCGTGGTGGTGGACGATCACTGCCACACCAACCTGCCGAACGTCTGGGCCATCGGCGACGTGGTGCGTGGCCCGATGCTGGCGCACAAGGCGTCGGAAGAGGGCGTGGCCGTGGCCGAACGCATCGCCGGCCAGAAGCCGCACGTGGACTTCGGCGTGATCCCGTGGGTGATCTACACCTCGCCGGAAATCGCCTGGGTCGGCAAGACCGAAGAGCAGCTCAAGGCTGAAGGCATCGAGTACAAGAAGGGTACTTCCGGCTTCGCCGCCAACGGCCGCGCGCTGGGCCTGGGCCAGGCGCAAGGTACCGTCAAGGTGCTGGCCTGCGCCAAGACCGACCGCATCCTGGGCCTGCACATGATCGGCCCGATGGTGTCCGAGCTGGTGACCGAAGGCGTGGTGTCGATGGAGTTCAAGGCCGCCAGCGAAGACCTGGCCCGCATCGTCCATGCCCACCCGTCGCTGTCGGAAGTGGTACACGAGGCTGCCCTGGCGGCCGACAAGCGCGCGCTGCACGGCTGATCCGTCAGACGTCGTAATCCAGACCGCCCGCCTGGCGGGCGGTACAGAATCCCAGGCATAGCAAGGTGGGCCGCAAGGTCCGCCGACTATCCACCGAAAGGAAACCATAGATGAACCTGCACGAATACCAAGCGAAAGAGCTGCTGGCCAAGTACGGCCTGCCGGTGCAACAAGGCATTCTGGCTCACACGCCGGAAGAAGCCGCTGCCGCTTACGACAAGCTGGGCGGCAAGTTTGCCGTTGTGAAGGCCCAGGTCCACGCCGGTGGCCGTGGCAAGGCCGGTGGCGTGAAAGTGGTGAAGAGCCGCGAAGAAGCCGCCGAAGTGGCCAAGGCGCTGATCGGCACCAACCTGGTGACCTATCAGACCGACGCCGCCGGTCAGCCGGTCAACAGCGTGCTGGTGTGCGAAGACATGTACCCGGTACAGCGTGAACTGTACCTGGGTGCCGTGGTCGACCGCGGCTCCCAGCGCGTGGTGTTCATGGCCTCCACCGAGGGTGGCGTGGAAATCGAAAAAGTCGCCGAAGAAACCCCGGAAAAGATCATCAAGGTCGAAGTGGACCCGCTGGTCGGCATGCAGCCGTTCCAGGCGCGCGACACCGCCTTCGCACTGGGCCTGACCGGCAGCCAGGTGAATGCCTTCACCAAGCTGATGCTGGGCGCCTACGAAGCCTTCATGGCCAACGACTTCGCCCTGTTCGAAGTGAACCCGCTGGCCATCCGCGAGAACGGCGACCTGGCTTGCGTCGACGCCAAGATCAACCTCGACTCCAACGCCCTGTACCGTCACCCGGAACTGCTGGCCCAGCGCGACAAGTCGCAGGAGAACGAGCGTGAAGTGAAGGCTTCCGAGTTCGACCTGAACTACGTGGCGCTGGAAGGCAACATCGGCTGCATGGTGAACGGTGCCGGCCTGGCCATGGCCACCATGGACATCATCAAGCTGAAGGGCGGCCAGCCGGCCAACTTCCTGGACGTGGGCGGCGGCGCTACCAAGGAGCGAGTGATCGAAGCGTTCAAGCTGATCCTGGCCGACTCCTCGGTGAAGGGCGTGCTGATCAACATCTTCGGCGGTATCGTACGTTGCGACATGATCGCCGAAGCGATCATCGCCGCGGTGAAGGAAGTGAACGTGACCGTGCCGGTGGTTGTGCGCCTGGAAGGCAACAACGCCGAGCTGGGTGCCAAGCTGCTGGACGAATCCGGTCTGAAACTGACCTCCGCCCAGGGCCTGAACGACGCAGCCGAGAAGATCGTCGCTGCCGTTGCCGCTCTCTAATCACCCGCACCGCATAAGGATTTCAAAATGAGCGTATTGGTAAACAAAGACACCAAAGTGCTGGTGCAAGGTTTCACCGGCAAGAACGGTACTTTCCATGCCGAACAGGCCCTGAAGGTGGGCACCAAGGTCGTCGGTGGCGTGACCCCGGGCAAGGGCGGTTCCGAGCACCTCGGCCTGCCGGTGTTCAACACCATGAAGGACGCCGTTCGCCAGACCCAGGCCGATGCTTCCGTGATCTACGTGCCGGCAGCCTTTGCCAAGGATTCCATCCTGGAAGCCGTTGATGCCGGCGTGAAGCTGATCGTGTGCATCACCGAAGGCGTGCCGACCCTCGACATGCTGTACGTGAAGAAGGCCGTGGACGAAGCCGGCGTGCGTCTGATCGGCCCGAACTGCCCGGGTATCATCACCCCGGGTGAGTGCAAGATCGGCATCATGCCGTGGCACATCCACAACCCGGGCCGCATCGGCATTGTGTCCCGTTCCGGCACCCTGACCTACGAAGCCGTGGCGCAAACCACCGCCCTGGGCCTGGGCCAGTCGACGTGTATCGGTATCGGCGGCGACCCGATCCCGGGCACCAGCCACATCGACGCGCTGAAGCTGTTCCAGGACGATCCGGACACCGACGCCATCGTGATGATCGGTGAAATCGGCGGTACCGCCGAAGAAGAAGCGGCCGAGTTCGCCAAGCAGTACGTGACCAAGCCGGTGGTTGGCTACATCGCCGGCGTTACCGCGCCGAAGGGCAAGCGCATGGGCCACGCCGGCGCCATCATCTCCGGCGGCAAGGGCACGGCCGAAGAGAAGTTCAAGGCCTTCGAGCGTGCAGGCATCGCCTACACCCGCAGCCCGGCCGAGATCGGCAAGACCATGTTCGAACTGCTGAAGAGCAAGGGCATGATCTAAGTCGTTAAGACGGGTTGATCCAAGCAAAACGCCACCGGAAACGGTGGCGTTTTTTTCTTGCCGACGGCTATGGCGATGGACTGCCGTGCTGGGCCGAGGCTCGCTTCAGCGGGGCCGGTGCCATTCTCCCTTGCTGCTGAACGGCAGCGTGCCTAGGCCGTTGAGGCCCTGCAATTGACCGTTGATTTCGTAGTCGAGCGCGCTGTCCGGTCGCTCCAGCAGGCGACCGATCTGCTTCAGCCAGCGGCGGGTGCTGGTATGCAGCTCGACCTGGATCAGGCTGTCGCTCAGCGGGGGGACCTCGATGGCCTGGGGGCTCACGCCACGCGCCAGCTTTTCGCCGGCGACGGCCACGTCGAATACCAGCCCCTGCGCCGTCAGCGGACGGTTGTTGGGGTTCTGCACCCGCAGAGTCAGGGTGAAGGTCTGCTCGAACAGGGTGCTCTTGCCCGGCTGGATGTCGGCGATCGAGACCTCCGGCTTTTGCCAGGACAGGCTGGCGCAGGCGGTCAGCAACAGGGTGAGCAGCAACAGTTTCAGGATGCGCATCGGGTTTCCTCGCTTATTCCAGACTACCCAGCATATCGCGCGACATCTGGATCCAGGCGCGCGCGGCGTGTGACAGATAGACATCCTTTTGCCAGATCAGTGCCAGGTGCCAGATGATCTGTTGCTCGTCGAGCGGAATCACGTCGAACGGCCGGCCGTAGAGCCGGGCCGCCACGCTTTCCGGCAGCAGGGCGATGCCGAGCCGGGCCTCGACCATGGCGGCGATGAAGTCCCAGTGGGCGCTGCGCCCCGCGATGTTGATGGTTTTGCCTAGGCGGCGAAAGCCCTCGCTGACTAGGGTGGAGAGCGAGAAGTCCTCCGGGTAGAACACGATCGGCTCGTCGACGATGTCGGCCAGCTTGACGCTGCGCTTGCCGTGCCAGCGCGATTGGGCCGGGGCGACCAGGCAGAGGCGGTCGCGCACGAAGCTGAAGGTGTTGAATACCTGGCGGTCGACCGGCAGCACTGCCACACCGATTTCCAACTGGCCCGAGCGGATGTTGCTCTCGATCGAGCGTGCACCGTATTCGACCATCTTCAGTTCGACGTTGGGGTAGTGCGACCGGAACGCGCTGACCACCGGGGCGAAGAAGGCGCCGCCGACCATCGGCGGCAGGCCGACGATCAGTTCGCCGCAGGTAAGCGCCGACAGGTCGGAGAGCTCGGTTTTCAGGCGGGCCATCGCCGCCAGGACGTCTTGCCCGCGCTCATAGGCGACCTTGCCGGCGTCACTCAACTGGAAGCTGCGACCCTCGCGGATGATCAACTGCGTGCCCAGTTCTTCTTCCAATTGCTTGACCATCTTGCTGATGGTGGGCTGGGTGACGAACAGGGCGTCGGCGGCGCGGGTGAAGCTCTGGCGGCGCACCACTTCGATGAAATAACGCAGAGCCTTGATGTCCATGTTGGTGCATTCCAGAAATGAATGGCAGTGATAATTTTAATTCATTTCTAGAATGAATGGGGGCTGACTATACTACGAGCTCTCCCTGTGTGTTGTGTGTGTTGTGCAGCGGGAGGGTGTGTGGGGTTGGCACGGTTGATCGTCGCGAACCTTCCTCCACGCTGTGGGTCGATACCTGCCAGTGCTGTTGTCCTTCTGGGGCGTGCTTCAGCCGGACCAGCCTGGCAAGGTTAGACTTGAACGAATGTTGTTCTGGCCCAATCTCTCGGGACAGGACGGGTGGAATGTCCACCCTAAGGATCTGCGCATTGCCGTCATGCGGCGATGTGGTCAGTTACCGCAGGCGCTGCTTTGCGGGCGTTTTATTGTAGTTCCTCCATAAATGAGCGTTGTTAAGGCCGACCATCCCGTCGGCCTTCTTTTTTTCCTGCTCGGCACATAAAAAAACCGGAAGCTAGGCTTCCGGTTTCGTCATCGTCATGTCGCCAGGTGGGATCAGGTGGCCTTCGGATTGATCAGGATTTCCACGCGGCGGTTCTTGGCGCGACCTTCCACGGTGGCGTTGCTGGCGATCGGCTGGTTCTGGCCGTAGCCGACCGGATTGATGCGGCTGCCGGCGACGCCGCGCGATTGCAGGAAGCCGGCGACCGACTGGGCGCGGCGCTGCGACAGCGTCTGGTTGTAGGCCGGGTTGCCGGTGTTGTCGGTGTGGCCGGCCACGGTGATGGTGGTTTCCGGGTACTGGTTCAGCACGGTGGAGACGTCGGTCAGCGCGCTGCGCACGGAGGGCTGCAGGTCGGCGCTGTTGACGGCGAAGGTGATGTTGTCCGGCATGGTCAGCTTGATCTGGTCGCCGACACGGTCGACACCGACCTGGGTGTTGGCGAGCTTGTCGCGCAGCTGTTTTTCCTGGTAGTCCATGTAGGCGCCCACGCCGGCACCGACGATGCCGCAGCCCAGCGCCGCGTTGCGGGCGCCCTTGCTGCCATGGGTGGCCGCACCGGCGATGCCGCAGGCGGCGGCGGCGCCGAGGCCGTACATGGCGCTCTTGCTCATTTGGCTTTGCCCGGTCTGCGGGTTGGTGGTGCAGGCGGCGAGACCGACGCTCAGGGCGACGGCGGCGGTCAGCAGGGTTTTCGGTTGTTTGAACATGAGTGCCTCCACGAAGCAGATGTCAATAATGAGGGCAGGTGCCGCAAGGCGGCACCGCCGCAGGCTGGGCGGTCGACTTGCTCGGCGGATGAGGCCGCCGGCTCGGTCATGCCGCTGCCATGTCTCGGTCGGATTATAGCCGCGGAGGGGTGGGCAACCGCCGATTCTTAACATTTGTTAAAAAAACTCTTGGCAGAGCGTATCGCGTTGTGTTGGCGATCGGCTCTGCTGGGTAGAGCATGGCGTGGCGGGTGCGGGAGCGTGGAAGGGGCCGCGATCCTGACTTGACGGCAGACAGATCCCGGGTTGGCGGGCATAATCGAACAGCCGCGCAAGGGCGTTCATGGTATCGTCGGATGGCAGTAGACAGCGATTCTACTGTTGCACATAACAGATAGATAATGACCCAGGGAACACAGAAAATGACTGAAACGAGCACCCACCCGACGCAACGCGAGCTGGTGATGTCGGTCTTGATGATGCCGGACATGGCGAACTTCTCCGGCAACGTGCACGGTGGCGTGCTGCTGAAGCTGCTGGACCAGGTGGCCTACGCCTGTGCCAGCCGCTACGCCGGATGCTACGTGGTGACCTTGTCAGTGGACCAGGTGCTGTTCAAGCAGCCGATCCACGTCGGCGAACTGGTGACCTTCTACGCCAGCGTCAACCATGTCGGCCGCACTTCGATGGAGGTCGGCATCAAGGTGGTGGCCGAGGACATCCAGAAACGCACGGTGCGTCATACCAACAGCTGCTACTTCACCATGGTGGCGATGGAGCAGGGCAAGCCGGCAGCGGTGCCGCCGTTGTCGCTGGACACCGAGATCCATCGCAAGCGCTTCCGCGACGCCGAGATCCGCAAGCGCATGCGCATGGAAGCCGAGGCGCGCATGAACGAGGCGTTGTCCTGAGCAGAGGGGGGACACGCTCTTGAACGAGAACGAGAGGCTGCTTCGCTGTTAGAATCGGCCTCTTTTTCATGGTGAGTGCGCCGTGTTCGATCTGATTGCCGCCGACCCGCGTTTCTACGTCATCGCCAAGCACCCCGGCGCGAGCTTTCACCGCCAGGGCGACGAGGCCGGGCTGATGGAGGCATTGCGTGAGCAACTGGCCGACGATGCATTGTGGCCGGTGCACCGCCTCGATCGATTGACCTCGGGCTTGCTGCTGGTGGCGCGTTCGGCCGAGGTGGCGTCGTGCCTGGGGGACGCCTTCGCCACGCGCGAGGTGGAGAAGTTCTACCTGGCGCTGTCGGACCGCAAGCCGCAGAAGAAGCAGGGGCTGGTCAAGGGCGACATGGTCAAGGGGCGCGGCGGCGCCTGGCGCCTGCTGCCGTCGTTGGCCAACCCGGCCGTCACCCAGTTCTTTAGTTTCTCGTTGCAGCCCGGCCTGCGCCTGTTCATCCTGCGCCCGCACAGCGGCAAGACGCACCAGCTGCGCGTGGCGCTGAAAAGCCTGTCGGCGCCTATCCTGGGCGACGAGCTGTACGGCGGCACCCCGGCCGACCGGGGCTACCTGCACGCCTACTCGCTGGCGTTCACGCTAGAGGGGGAGCGTTTCCGTTTCGTCTGTCCGCCACGCCATGGCGAACACTTCACTTCAGAGACCTTGCAGGCCGCGCTGGCGAAGCCGGAATGGCAGCCCCAGGCGCTGCCCTGGCCGGTTCTTTAGCTCCCCAGCTTTGCCGCTTGGACGAACGGCAGCAGCGTGACGTCGTAGCGCTGGCAGTCTTCCTCGAAAGCGGGGCTCGCCAGGTAGCGGTATTCTTGCTGCCGTACTGAGGCGATCGGGTCGCCGGAATCGTTTGCCGGCAAGCCGGGATGACACATGATCAGGCTGCCGTCCGGGCAGTGCCTCAGCCAGCGACGCATCAGGCCCGGGAAATCCGCCTCCGCCGACAGTGAATACAGTCCGCCGAACCAGGATGGCGTGTGGTAGCCGCGACGTGCTGTCAGACCGGCGAAGCCGGCACACAGCACCTTGAGCACGATGCCCTTGCCCTGGCTGTCCCCTCCGTCGCCGAGCCGGTCCGGCGCACGCAGGTAGGGCTTGGCGGGCGCGCGCCAGCGCAACGCGATGGCGTCGAACAAGGCGTCACGCACCACCGGCAGGGCGTGCACGTGCTGGTGTCCGTCGAGGTAGGCCGGCAACCGGCCGAGCGCATCGGCAAAGGCGTCGATCTGGCGCAGCAGCACGTCGCACAACTGCCGACGCGACAGCAGACGCAGCTGGCTGTGCAGCAGCCAATGGCCGAGCGGTCGGGCGCCGTCGTCGAACGGGTGGGTCAGGTTGCAGTGCAGGCCGATATCGGCATGGTGGGCGTACGGTGATAGTTCGCTGGCCAGTGACGGCCACAGCGGCGACAGGCTGAACACGCTGGTGGCGCTCAGCCTCCGGCGCTCCAGCAGCGCGAGAATCCCGGCGCTGATGGCGGGCGACTGGGCGAAATCGTCGGCGCACAGCGTCAACCGGTGGCTCATGCCGACCGCTTTCCGGCAAAGGCCCACAGCTTGCTCAGCACGAAGGTGACCACGGCCACCAGCAGCAGTACCCGCAGCAGCGCGCTGCGGTAATCCAGCGGAGTGAAGCGCAGCAGCACGAAGTACAGCACCTCGTTCAAGGCGAAGCTCAGGCCGGCAACGCCGAAAAAGCGCGGCAGCGACTGGCGATGCGGGACATGCTGGGCCTGGAAGGTGAGCCGGCGATGCCCCCAGTAACTGACCTGGAACGCCAGCAGGAAGGCGACGATATTGGCGGCCAGCGGGGGCAGGCCGGCCGGCACCAGCCACAGGCTGACGATGACGAAGTGCGTCAGCATGGCGCTGATGCCGACGCAACCGAACACCACTAGCTCACGTGTCATGGTGGACTGCGCTCTCCGTGCCGGTGGGGGAGATGATGCGGCTAACGAGGTAGTTGGGCCGCTGCTTCACCTCGTCGAAGATCCGCCCGACGTATTCGCCCAAGATGCCGATCGACAGCAGCTGAATGCCGCCGAGAAAGGTCACCGCCACGGCCAGTGTCGGCCAGCCGGGCAGCGGGTTGCCGTAAACCAGGGTGCGGAACGCCTCATAGAAAGCATAGCCGATGGCCAACAGCGAGATTCCGCTGCCGATCACTGTCCAGATGCGCAATGGCATGGTGGAAAACGAGGTCAGCCCGGTCAGGCCGAGATCGAGCAGGCGCTTGAAGTTGAAGCTGCTACAACCGGCCCGGCGGGCGTTGGTATGGGTTTCCAGCCCGAGCCGGGTGAAACCGACCCAGTTGTACAGCCCCTTCATGAAGCGGTCACGCTCCGGCATGGCGCGCAGCGCATCGAGGATGTTGCGGTCCAGCACGCGGAAATCCTGGGTATTCTCCGGGATCTTCAGGCGCGAGCCGGTGTTGAGCAGGGCGTAGAACAGCCGGGTGAAGCAGCGCTTGGTGAGGCTCTCGCCATCTCGACTCGAGCGCACGCTGTACACCATGTCGTAGCCCTGGCGCCAGTGCGCGAGGAATTCCGGCACCAGCTCCGGCGGGTGCTGGAAGTCGCCGTCGATCAGCACCGCCACGTCGCCCCGGGCCTGGTTGACCCCGGCGGTCAGCGCGATTTCCTTGCCGAAGTTGCGCGACAACTGGATCAGCGTGACCGGTAGCGGAGACGTTTCATTCAGCACCTTTTCCACCGTGGCGTCGCGGCTGCCGTCGTCGACGACGATCAGCTCGTGACGGTAGCCGTGCTCCTCGAGCAGCCGGTGCAGCGTCTGCAGCTGCGGGACGATGTTGTCGGCCTCGTTGTAGGCCGGGATGATGCAGCTCACCAGCGGGTCGGCCGGCCGTTCGGCGGCATGCAGGCCGAGCAGGTAAGGGGGAACGTGATTTTCCTTCATATCGGCTCCGGCGGGCTCAGTGCGCTGGCAGACGCTCGCGCAGCAGCAGCGTCACGTCCTTCATGTTGCGAAAGCGGCCGATCTCCTCGAAGCCGGTGCGCACCGCGGGCGGCAGCTCGCCGACTTCCTTGGCGTCGACGGCGATGTAGTCCTGCGTGGCGTTGTGCAACAGCGCCTGGAAGCGTGCGGCGTCGGTGCTGCTGCGGGCGCGGCCGCCGGAATAGAATTCGGCAGAAAACTCGCGCCGGCGATCCCAGTACAGCAACTGGCTGGCCGTGCCGGGCTGCTGCTGTTGCCACGCCGCGATCAGTCTTTTCTGGCTGCGCCCGACCGACTCCGGCCACAACATGAAGGCGGCGGCGACCGCCAGCGTGATCACGCCGCTGACCATGGCCAGCCCCGGCAGCCAGCGGCCGCGCTGCGGCACATCGGCGCGTTGCCATAGTTCGGCGAACAGCAGCGCGAAACCGGGCAGCATCGGCAGCGAATAGGGCCAGATGATGTTGCCGGAGAGGCTGAAGAACAGCAGCGTCATCACGGCCACAAGGCCGCGTACAGCAGCCAGCCGTCCTGGTCGCGGCACAGGGCGGGCAGGCGGCGGCGCTGGCGCACGAGCCAGGGCCACATCGCCAGCGACCACGGCAGCAGCGCGCCGAGGGTGTAGAGCCAGATCATGCCGTGCGGGGTGGCGTGAGCGAAACCGTAGCGGTCGCCTTTCCAGCCCGGGTCGAGGAAGCGGGCGACGTGCTCGCCCATGATGAAATAATTCAGAAAGCCCGGTGTGCGCTGTTCCGCCAGCAGGTACCAGGGTGCGGCGATCAGCAGCGTCAGCAGCAGGCCGCTCAGCCACGGCAGGTGCTGCCACAAGGGCTTCCACTGCTGCTGGACGATCACCCAGAGCCCGATCGGCATGGCAGCGAGTACGATCGCAACCGGCCCCTTGGCCAAGAGGCCGAGGCCTAGGCCGGCAAAGAACAGATAGCCCCAGTGTCGGCTGCGTTCGCGCAGTGCACGCCAGAAGGCGACCTGGATCAGCGTGACGGAGAACATCAGCGCCGGGTCGGTCATCACCGTGCCGGCGGAAAGCAAGAACAGCAAGCCGCCGGACAGCACCAGGGTACAGGCCGTGGCGGCCTCGCGCCCGCTGCGCACTGCCGCCAGCGAGGTGGTCAGTGCCACGGTGCCGATGGCCAGCAGCAGGGCCGGCAGGCGGGCGGACAGCTCGTTCACTCCGAATACGCCCATAAAGGCGGCAGACAGCCAGGTGGACAGCGGCGGTTTGGCCCAAAACGGAATCTGGTAGTCGTGCCACAGCGTCACCCAGTTGCCGGTTTCCAGCATCTTGCGGGCGATCTCGGCGTAGCGGGCTTCGGTGGTGTCGTTGAGCGGGATCACGGCCATGGCGAGCAGCCGTATCGCCAGCAGTCCCAGCAAGACCAGGATGGCCTGGTGCTGCCAGCTGCGTCGGGCCGCGCACTTCAGCGCGCCACCGGGCAACGTTCGCAGGCCATCCGGGGCGGCCAGCCCGGTGGGAGTGGTCGAGAGTCTGTTCACGACTTTGTCGTGCATCTTGATGGGGCCTCCGGTCAAGGCTTGGGAGAATGAACAGCGGCTAGAATGCCGTCGCAGCCAGGATGACGTTATCGTGGTTCCCTTAAGGAATCCTGACGCGGCCGTGGCAATAGCGGTACAGGCGGGCGTCATCTTGCCGGCGGTTTGGGGCTGCGGCTTGCCCTCGCCGGGAGAGTGGAGTAGTCTCGCCCTGCCATCCGGCACCATTCTCAAGGTGATTCTCCAATGAACACGTTGGCTTGCTTGACCCGGGCAGGGGCCAACCGCAGCAGCCTGCCCATGAACTGGTACACCCTCGACGTTGTCCTCGCCGACGACTTCCCCCGCGCCTGAGCTTCCTTGCCGCCGCTCGGTGGCGCCCGTCTTTTTTCTGCATAGCGTTTAAACTGAAGACAGAGGCTGTCGGTCTTGTCGCGCGTGGCGTTCGTGCGCCCGCGGCCGGCCGGCGGCCGGGAGATTGTCATGGCACGTCGCATTCCCGAACCGTTCCGCATCAAGATGGTGGAACCGATCAAGCAGACCACCCCCGAACAACGCCGTGAGGCCCTGGAGCAGGCCGGCTGGAATCCCTTCCTGCTCAAAGCCGAGGACGTCTACATCGACCTGTTGACCGACAGCGGCACCGGCGCGATGAGCGACCGGCAGTGGGCCGGGCTGATGATGGGGGACGAGGCCTACGCTGGCAGCCGCAACTTCTACCACCTGACCGAGACGGTCAACGAGGTGTTCGGCTATCCCTACACCATCCCGACCCACCAGGGTCGTGGTGCCGAGCAGATCCTGTTCCCGGAGCTGGTCAAGCGCGTCAAGGGCAAGGCGCCGGTATTCCTGTCCAACTACCACTTCGATACCACCAAGGCGCATGTCGAGATCGCCGGCGCCCGGGCCATCAATGTCCTGACGCCGAAGGCCTTCGATACCGAGACCGCCTACAACTGGAAGGGCGATTTCGACCTGCCGCGGCTGGCCGAGATCATTGCCGAGGTCGGTGCCGACAACGTGGCCGGGCTGATCGTCACCATCACCTGCAACAGCGCCGGCGGCCAGCCGGTGTCGATGCACAGTATTCGCGAGGCCAGCAAGCTGGCACGCGCCAACGGCATCCCGGTGATCATCGACGCCGCACGGTTCGCCGAAAACGCCTGGTTCATCCAGCAGCGCGACCCGGATTACGCCGGCCATGCCATCGCCGATATCGTGCGCGAGATGTTCGGCTACGGCGACATGTTCACCATGTCGGCCAAGAAGGACGGCCTGGTCAACATCGGCGGCCTATGTTGCTTCAAGGAAGATATCGACCTGTTCCGCGCGGTGCAGGTGCGCTGCGTGCCGATGGAGGGCTTCGTCACCTACGGCGGTCTGGCCGGGCGCGACATGGAGGCGCTGGCGATCGGGCTGAAGGAGGGGATGGATCAGGACTATCTGGGCTACCGCATCGGCCAGGTGGAGTACCTGGGCGAGCGGCTGCGTGCCGGCGGGGTGCCTATCCAGTACCCGACCGGTGGCCATGCGGTGTTCGTCGATGCCAAGAAGTTGCTGCCGCACATCCCGGCCGAGCAGTTCCCGGCCCATGCGCTGGCGTGCGAGCTGTATCTGGAGGGCGGGATACGCGGGGTGGAGATCGGTTCGCTGCTGCTGGGGCGCAACCCGCAGACCGGCGTCCAGGAGCCGTCGCCGTTCGAGCTGTTGCGGCTGACCATCCCGCGCCGGGTCTACACCAACGACCACATGGATTACATCGCCGACTGCCTGATCGACGTCAAGCGGCGCGCGGCCTCGATCTGTGGTTTGCGTTTCGATTACGAGCCGCCGATCTTGCGCCACTTCACGGCGCGGCTGAAGCCGGTATGAGGGTGAAATGAGAAACGGGGAGTCAGGCTCCCCGTTTTTCCTCGGTACGACGGTCAGCGTGCGACCGGTTCGACGCGGATGTCTGCGTTGCTGCTGCCGTCCAGCACGCGGCGCGGCTCGCGGCTGGCCAGGCGCAGTTCGCCGTCGACGAAGACCTTCGCCTCCACGACGTAGCGGCCGTCGGCCTGGATGGCATGGCGGTCGTAGCACAGCGAGAAGCCGGCCGGGAAGGCCGGCGGCTGTTCCAGGTACTGTTCGGCCAGCAGGCGCGGCGGGGCATCGCTGTTGCTCACGTCGAGCAGGCTGACCCGCACCAGGCTGCCGGCGCGGGAGAGCGGGCTGTCCGCCGCCAGCGACACCGTGCCGTTGAGGTAGGCGGGAGTGTAGCCGCCGCGGGTGGCGCAAGCACTCAGCGCCAGCGCGGCGAGGCCCAGCAGGGCGTGGCGTCGATCCATGTCAGTTCTCCACCGGGGTCAGGGTAGGGGTGCCCAGCATGACCTGCTGGCCTTCGGCGGTACGCCACTCTCCCTCCAGGCGCCAGCGCTTGGCCGGGTCCTGCAACTGCAGGTACCAGTGGTTGGCCGACGCCGGCTTCAGGCTGCCCTGGTAGACGTTGTCGCCGGTGCGCTGCAGGGCGATGCGCTGGTCGAAATCGTCCTGAGACGGGTGTAGCAGCAGTAGTTCCAGCGCCGCCGGCAGCGGCTCGCGGCTGGTGGTGATGACGCGCACCTGGCGCATGTCGGGGCTGAACAGCACCTGGGCCGACAGGCCCATGGCCTGGGCAGCCTTGTCGCGATGCAATTGCTTGTTGATCTCCTTGCCCTGCTGGTAGTAGTCGTCCACCACCAAGCCGTCGTCACTCTTGACCGCCAGGCCGAAGGTGACGAAGGCGGCAATCACGACGACGACCGGGCCGGCCATCAACAGCCACGGCCAGGGTTCGCGGTACCACGGGCGGGAGCCCTTGGGGTCTTTCTGCATGCCTTACTCTCCGATGAAGCTCGATTTTTCTTCCACTTTGAGGGTGGGGTCGTCGGCCGACTGGATCACGAAGTGAATCTCGTGGCTGCCCTTGGTGGCATACTGCGGGTCGGCCTCGACGCGTACCGCCACGGTTTCGCTCTCGGCACCCTTGACCGCCACGATGGGCTTGTCGGTTTTGAGCTTGATCCCCGGCAGACCCTCGACTGAGATACGGTAGCGCTGGGTTTGTTCCGACACGTTGATGATCTTCACGCTGTAGCTGTTCTCCAGCCAGCCTTCGTCGGTTTCCCTGACCAGCGAGGCGCGGTCGCGGATGATGTCCACCTTGAACGGCTTGCGCAGGGCGAAGGAGGTGCCGGCAGCGATCAGCACGGTCAAAAGCACCAAGCCGTACATCACCACGCGCGGCCGTTTCAGGCGCGAGACGATCTCCTTCTCGCTGTATTTGCCTTCCAGCGCGTTTTCCGTGGTGTAACGGATCAGGCCGCGCGGGTAGCCCATCTTGTCCATGACTTCGTCGCAGCCGTCGATACAGGCGGCACAGCCGATGCATTCGTATTGCAGGCCGTTGCGGATGTCGATGCCGACCGGGCAGACCTGCACGCAGATGCTGCAATTGATGCAATCACCCAGGCCCTCGCTGCGCGGGTCGATACCTTTCTTGCGCGCGCCGCGCGGTTCGCCGCGCTTCTCGTCGTAGGAAATGATCAGGGTGTCGGCGTCGAACATGACGGCCTGGAAGCGGGCGTACGGACACATGTACTTGCACACCTGCTCGCGCATCATGCCGGCGAACAGATAAGTGAAGCCGCCGTAGAAGAACATCCAGAACATCTCCCACGGGCCGTAATCGAAGCTCGGCGCGGCGGCCACCAGATCGCGGATAGGTGTGAAGTAGCCGACCAGGGTGAAGCCGGTGATGAGCGAGAACAGCACCATGATGGTGTGCTTGGTGAACTTGATGCGGAACTTGGTGAAGTTCATCGGCTGCTTGTCGAGCTTCATGCGCTTGTTGCGGTCGCCTTCCACCCATTGCTCGATCCACAGCATGATCTCGGTGTACACCGTCTGGGGACAGGAGTAGCCGCACCACAGCCGTCCGGCGATGGTGGTCCAGGCAAACAGGCCGAAGGCGCTGCAGATCAAGAGGGCGGCAAGGTAGACGAAGTCCTGCGGCCAGATGGTCAGGCCGAACAAGTGGAACTGGCGGTTGATCAGGTCGAAATGCACGGCCTGGCGTCCGTTCCACATTAGCCAGGGAATGCCGAAGAACACCAGTTGCGTGCCCAGCACGAAGACGATGCGCCAGTTGTTGAACGGCCCCTTGACATTGCGCGGATAGATTTTCTGGCGGGCTTCGTACAACGAGACTTCCGTGCCGTCCTGCGCCGCGGTTTTCTGCGCTGCACTGCGCTCGACCTTGATCGGGATATCTTTCAGTGATTCGGCCATCGTACTTTCCTGCGAGAAGATTTCGGGAAACCGGCGGGTACAGGCTTGCCGAAAGTTTCTATTAAGGATTTTATATTATGTTTTGCGATTAATCATTGACGCCAAGCAATACTGCCCGCATGAGCGGGCAGTATTGCTGATCGAGGCTTACTGCGCCTTGGTACTGTTGGACAGCCCCCAGACGTAGGACGCCAGGAGGTGTACCTTGCCTTCGCCGAGGAAGTCCTTCCAGGCCGGCATCTGGTTGTTGCGGCCGTTGGTGACGGTCTCGATGATGGTCTTCTCGGTGCCGCCGTACAGCCAGACGTTGTCGGTCAGGTTGGGCGCGCCCATGGCCTGGTTGCCCTTGCCGTCCGGGCCGTGGCAGGCCGAGCAGATCGCCGCGAAGGTTTCCTTGCCGCGCGAGGCACGGTCGGCATCGTGCTTCTTGCCGGACAGCGACATCACGTAGTTGGCCACATCCTTGACCTTCTCTTCACCGAACGCGGCGCCGAACGGCGGCATCTGGCCGGTGCGGCCCACCGTGATGGTTTCCTCGATCTTCTGCGCCGAACCGCCGTGCAGCCAGTCGTTGTCGGTCAGGTTCGGGAAGCCCTTGGCGCCGCGCGCGTCGGAACCATGACACTGCACACAGTAGGTCTGGAACAGGCGCTTGCCCATGGCCTGGGCTTCCGGATCGGCCGCCACGGTCTGGATGTCCTGCTTCAGGAACTTGTCGTACAGCGGCTGGTACTTGGCCTCGGCCTGGGTACGCTCTTCGTTGTACTGGCCGACCTGGCTCCAGCCACGGATGCCCTTGAAGGTGCCAAGGCCGGGGTAGAGCACCAGGTACACCACGCTGAAGATCAGCGTGATGTAGAACAGCATCATCCACCAGCGCGGCAGCGGGTTGTTGTATTCCTCCAGGTCATCGTCCCAGACATGGCCGACGGTCTCGACCTTGTCGCCCTTCTTCAGGGTGGTCTTGGACTGGGTGAACAGCAGGTAGGCGAGGCCCACGATGCCGACGATTACCACGACGGCGATGTATACGCCCCAGAAATCACTCACGAAATCACTCATTGTTTTGCTCCGTTGGAAGCCGGGTTGTCGTTGCCGGCTTCCTGCACCTTGTCGTCATCGAGGAAGAGCTGATCGGCCACTTCCTCGTACCGCTTCCTGGATTTTTTGCTGTAGGCGCCCACCAGGATCACGATGAAGCTGACGAAGCAGAACACCGTGAACAGGCTGCGCCCCAGATTGGTCCAGTCCATGGCTTAACGTACGTTCTTGAGTGCAAGACCGAGACCTTGCAGGTAGGCGATGACAGCGTCCATTTCCGACTTGCCTTGCGCCTGGGCGGCAGCTTCGGCGATGTCCTTGTCGGTGTACGGAACGCCTACCTTGCGCAGGGCTTCCATTTTCTTCGGCAGCACTTCGGCGTCGACCAGGTTCTTGGCCAGCCACGGGAAGGCCGGCATGTTGGATTCCGGTACCACGTCGCGCGGATTCACCAGGTGCACGCGGTGCCATTCATCGGAATAGCGGCCGCCGACACGGGCCAGATCCGGGCCGGTGCGCTTGGAGCCCCACTGGAACGGGTGGTCGTAGACCGATTCGCCGGCCACCGAGTAGTGGCCATAGCGTTCGGTTTCGGCGCGGAACGGGCGGATCATCTGCGAGTGACAGTTGTAGCAGCCTTCGCGCACGTAGATATCGCGACCGGCCAGCTGCAGCGCGGTGTAGGGCTTGACGCCGGCCACCGGCTCGGTGGTGGATTTCTGGTACATCAGCGGCACGATTTCCACCAGCATGGCCACGCTGATGACCAGCAGGGTCAGCACGATCAGGTAGCCGACGCGCTCTTCGATCAGTTTCTGAATCTTTTCCATGTTCTTCTTACCCTTTCCGCTTAAGCGTGTGCCGAGGCGGTGACGGCCGGGATCTTGGCGTCGACGGCGCGACCGGCGGTGACGGTACGGAAGGTGTTGTAAGCCATGACCAGCATGCCAATCAGGTACAGGGCGCCACCCAGGAAACGGACGAAGTGGTACGGGTAGGTGGCCTTGACGACTTCGGCGAAGGCGTAGGTCAGGGTGCCGTCCGGGTTCAGCGCACGCCACATCAGGCCTTGCATCACGCCGGAAATCCACAGTGCGGCGATGTACAGCACCACGCCGACAGTGGAGAGCCAGAAATGGGCCTCGATCAGCTTGACGCTGTGCATCTCTTCACGGCCGAACAGGCGCGGCAGCAGGTAGTACATCGAGCCGATGGTGATGAAACCGACCCAGCCCAGGGCGCCGGAGTGCACGTGGCCGACGGTCCAGTCGGTGTAGTGCGACAGGGCGTTCACGGTCTTGATGGCCATCATCGGGCCTTCGAAGGTGGACATGCCGTAGAACGACAGCGACACCACCAGGAACTTCAGGATCGGATCGGTGCGCAGTTTGTGCCAGGCGCCGGACAGGGTCATGATGCCGTTGATCATGCCGCCCCAGGACGGCGCGAACAGGATCAGCGAGAACACCATGCCGAGCGACTGGGTCCAGTCGGGCAGGGCGGTGTAGTGCAGGTGGTGCGGGCCGGCCCACATGTAGGTGAAGATCAGCGCCCAGAAGTGCACCACGGACAGGCGGTAGGAGTAAACCGGACGGCCGGCCTGTTTCGGCACGAAGTAGTACATCATGCCAAGGAAGGCGGCGGTCAGGAAGAAGCCCACGGCGTTATGGCCGTACCACCATTGCACCATGGCGTCCACGGCGCCGGCGTAGACCGAGTAGGACTTCCACAGGGTGACCGGCACTTCCAGGTTGTTGACGATGTGCAGCAGGGCCACGGCCAGGATGAAGGCGCCGTAGAACCAGTTGGCCACATAGATGTGCTTGACCTTGCGGATGGCGATGGTGCCGAAGAACACGACGGCGTAGGCGACCCAGACCAGGGTGATCAGGATGTCGATCGGCCATTCGAGTTCGGCGTATTCCTTGCCGGAGGTGATGCCCAGGGGCAGAGTGATGGCCGCGGCCAGGATCACCAGCTGCCAGCCCCAGAAGGTGAAGGCGGCCAGCTTGTCCGAGATCAGTCGGACGTTACAGGTGCGTTGCACCACGTAGTAGGACGTGGCGAACAGGCCGCAGCCGCCGAAGGCGAAGATCACGGCGTTGGTATGCAGCGGGCGCAGGCGGCCGAAGTGGAAGTAGGGCCCAAAATTGAGCTCCGGCCACACCAGCTGGGCGGCGATGACGACGCCCATCAGCATGCCAACAATGCCCCAAACGACGGTCATGATGGCAAACTGGCGCACCACCTTATAGTTATAAGTGGATTGCGATTCCATTTAAGATTTTCTCCAAGGTTGCTAACTCAGAACTTTTTTACAAACCGTATCGACTTGAAGCCCAGCTTTCCGTCCCCATGTGGAAAGGGGCTTCCCGCCGTTGAAATTCCGAACTTGAGATAAATCAAGGGCATGATCGTTGCCCGGGACGCGGCGCTGCGCGCAGTGGCGGCAACAGACGCTGTTCCCCCATTTATTTAACTCGCCATTCTAAAACAATTGCATCAGCCGGACCAGCCGTGGCTTGTGGTTTCGGGCCGTCTCGTCCTGTCTGTGGCCCTGCTGTTTACCTCCCGGGTTGCCCCCGCCCGTTGCTGCGACTCTTCCGGATTATATTGTCATGGGGCAAGGGCCCTTTGATTTGGATCAACTCGCCTTGCCGGGCAGCATTCCGCGCGGCGCGGTGCTAGAATCGGCGCTTTTCGCCATGACAGGTAATTCGCCATGACCGTGCCCGTCCGCTACCAGATACTCCCTCTCTCGCCCGAGGCCCATCTGTTCGAGGTGGTCATGACGGTGGAGCGTCCGGCGCGGGAAGGGCAGATCGTGCGCTTGCCGGCCTGGATTCCCGGCAGCTACCTGATCCGCGAATTCGCGCGCCAGATCGTGACCTTGCAGGCCGAGTCCGCCGGTAAGACGGTGGTGCTGACCCAGCTGGACAAGCACAGCTGGCAGGCGGCGCCGGTGAAGGGGCCTCTCACCCTGCGCTACCAGGTTTACGGCTTCGACCTGTCGGTGCGCGGGGCGTACCTCGACGGCGAGCGCGGCTTCTTCAACGGTACCAGCGTGTTCCTAATGGCGGAAGGCTACCAAAGTAGCCCTTGCGAGGTGGCCATCCTGCCGCCCGAGGGCAAGGAGTTCGCCAACTGGCAGCTCGCCACCAGCCTGCCGGCGCTCGAGGTCAAGAAGAAGACCGGCTTCGGGGTGTACCGCGCCGCCGATTACGACGAGCTGATCGACCACCCGGTGGAGATGGGGTGCTTCGAGCGGGTGAGCTTCAAGGCCTGCGGCGTGCCGCACGAGTTCGTCGTCGCCGGCCGCTTCCGCGCCGATCTCAAGCGCCTGGCGCGCGACGTGAAGAAGATCTGCGAATGGCAGATCGAGCTGTTCGGCCGGCCCGCCCCGTTCGAGCGCTACGTGTTCCTGCTGTTCGTCGGTAAGGACATCTACGGCGGGCTGGAGCACCGCGCCTCGACCGCCCTGGTGGCCAACCGCGACGACCTGCCACAGGCGGGCGATAAGGACATCGGCGACGGCTACCTGCGCCTGTTGGGGCTGATCAGCCACGAATACTTCCATAGCTGGAACGTCAAGCGCCTCAAGCCTGCCGCCTTCTCTCCCTACGACCTGAGCCGGGAGAACCATACCCGCCTGTTGTGGGCGTTCGAAGGCGTGACCTCGTATTACGACGACCTGACTCTGGTACGCTGCGGCCTGATCGACGAGAAGCGCTACCTGGGCCTGTTGGCCGAGACCATCAGCGGGGTCGAGCGCGGTGCGGGGCGGCTCAAGCAGACGTTGGAGGAGTCCAGCTTCAACGCCTGGACCAAGTATTATCGTCAGGATGAGAACAGCCCCAACAGCCTGGTCAGCTACTACACCAAGGGCGCGCTGGCGGCGCTGGCGCTGGACCTGCTGATCCGGCGCGAGACCGGTGACGCCAAGTCGCTCGACGACGTGATGCGCGCGCTGTGGCAGAAGTGGCTGGCCGACGGCCAGGGCTTGGCCGAGGACGAGTGGGAGCGCATCGCGGAGCGGAGTACCGGTGTCGACCTGCGCGTGTTCTTCGATCTGGCGCTGCGTTCCACCGCCGATCTGCCGCTGGTGGAATTGCTCGCCACGCAGGGGGTGCAGATGGCGCTGGAGCCGGCAGACGGCCCGAACGACCGCGGCGGCGTGGTGGAAACACTGGCGGGCAAATCGGCGCGGCCGGTGTTGGGCGTGCGCAGCGCCGCCGATCCGTTGGGCATCCGCCTGACTCACGTGCTGGACGGCGGCGCGGCCCAGCAGGCCGGACTCTCCGGTGGCGACGTAGTGGTGGCCATCGACCGCCTGAAGGCAAGCGATCTCGACAAGGCGCTGGCGCGCTTTCAGCCGGGCGAGACGGTGAAACTCCACGCCTTCCGCCGTGACGAACTGATGACATTCAACGTGCGGCTGCAGGCGGCACCGGCCGATACCTGCCGATTAGTGCTGCAACCTGCCGGCGCGCGCTGGCTCAAACACTAAAAACACGGAAATATCGATTCCGCCAGGCCCGCCATCGCCGGGCCGAATTGTCGTTGCGGCGCTATCCCGCCGCAGCGGTGTCTGCGCGGCTGGCCGACCACGCCAGCGAGCAGCAGCAAGGCGGGGTCATCTGAAACGGCCCTTGATTAGGTGAAGACATGGCCCAGCAACCCGAAGTGAAATACCTGAAAGATTACCAGGCTCCCGCGTTCAATCTCGACCGCGTGGATCTGAAGTTCGACATCTTCGACGAGGTGACGCGCGTCTATTCGCGCCTGCTCGTGCGGCGCCATAGCGGCCATGACGACAATGAGCTGCGGCTCGACGGCAGCGCCAGGCTGATGGCAGTGGTGCTCGACGGCGAAAGGCTGGCCGAAGGGCGCTACCGCCTGGATGGCGAGCAGCTGGTGATTCCCGACGTGCCGGACAGCTTCATCCTGGAGATCGAGACCGAGCTCGATCCGGCCGCCAATACCAGCCTGATGGGGCTCTACGCCTCCAACGGCAACCTGTTCACCCAGTGCGAGCCGGAAGGGTTCCGCAAGATCACCTATTACCTCGACCGCCCGGACGTGATGTCCAAGTTCACCACCACCATCGTCGCCGACAAGCAGAAGTACCCGGTGCTCTTGTCCAACGGCAACAAGGTGGGCGAGGGCATGGTCGACAAGAAGCGCCATTGGGTGCGCTGGGTCGACCCCTACCGCAAGCCGGCCTATTTGTTCGCCCTGGTGGCGGGGCGGCTGGCGGTGCGGCGCGACAGTCACACCACCCCGGGCGGGCGCCAGGTGACGCTGGAGGTGTGGACCGAGCCTGCCGACCAGGACAAGGTGGCGCACGCCATGGAGTCGCTGAAGCGCGCGATGAAATGGGACGAGGAGCGCTTCGGGCTGGAGTACGATCTCGACATTTACATGATCGTGGCGGTCGGCGACTTCAACATGGGGGCGATGGAGAACAAGGGCCTCAACATCTTCAACACCAAGTACGTGCTGGCGCGCCAGGAAAACGCCACCGACGACGACTTCCACAACGTGGAAGGCGTGATCGGCCACGAGTACTTCCATAACTGGACCGGCAACCGCGTCACCTGCCGCGACTGGTTCCAGCTGTCGCTGAAGGAAGGGCTGACGGTATTCCGCGACCAGGAGTTCTCGTCCGACATGTCGAGCCGGGCGGTGTGCCGCATCAGCGACGTGAAGCAACTGCGCGCGCTGCAGTTCCCGGAAGACGCCGGCCCGACCGCGCACCCGATCCGTCCCGAGTCGTATATCGAGATGAACAACTTCTACACCATGACGGTGTACGAGAAGGGCGCCGAGGTGGTACGCATGTACCAGACCCTGCTGGGCCGCGACGGCTTCAGGAAGGGCATGGAGCTGTACTTCAAGCGCCACGACGGGCAGGCCGTCACCTGCGACGACTTCCGCGCCGCCATGGCCGACGCCAACGGCGTGGACCTGACGCAGTTTTCTCTGTGGTACAGCCAGGCCGGCACGCCGCTGTTGAGCGTGAGCGGCCAGTACAGCCCGGCCGAGCGGACCTACACGCTGACGGTGAAGCAAAGCTGCCCGCCCACGCCGGGGCAGCCCGACAAACTGCCGTTCCATATCCCGCTGGCGCTGGGCCTGTTGGGGGAGGACGGCGCCGACCTGCCGCTGCAGTTGGAGGGCGAGAGCGAGCCGCAGGGCACTTCGCGCGTGCTGGATGTGAAGTTGGCCGAGCAGCGCTTCGTGTTCGTCGACGTGCCGGTCGAACCGGTGCCGTCGCTGCTGCGCGGCTTTTCGGCGCCGGTGCGGCTCGACTTCGCCTGGCGCGACGACGAGCTGGCCTTCCTGATGGCGCATGACAGCGACCCGTTCTGCCGTTGGGAAGCCGGCCAGACGCTGGGGCAGCGTCTGCTGCGCCAGCAGATCGCCGAATGCCAAGGCGGGCGTCAGGGGGCGCCGTCCGAAACGCTGGTGGCCGCGTTCCGCGCGGTGCTGAAGGATCATGCCGCCGATCCGGCGTTCAAGGCGCTGATGCTGACGCTACCTACCGAGGCCGAGCTGCTGGAACTGGTCGACGATGCCGATCCGGTGCTGATCCACGAGGTGCGTGAGGCGATGCTCGACGGTCTGGCGCAGGCGCTGCGCGGCGAGTGGCACGAGGCCTACGATTTGAACCAGACGCGCAGCTACCGTCCGCAGGATTCCGGCAAGCGTGCGCTGAAGAACCTCGCGCTCGCCATGCTGTGCCGTCTGGACGACGTCTGGCCGGCCGAGTCGGCCGAGGCGCAGTGCCTGCAGGCCGACAACATGACCGACCAGATGGGCGCCTTGTCGGCGCTGCGCGACCGCGCCGGCGCCGAGCGCGACCAGTGTTTCGCCGAGTTCGCCCGGCGCTGGGTCGACGATGCGCTGGTGATGGACAAGTACTTCATGCTGGTGGCGAGCTGTCAGTTGCCGGACACGCTGCAGCGCGTGCGCGAGGCGATGGAACACCCGGCCTTCTCGTTGAAGAACCCCAACAAGGCGCGCGCGCTGCTGGGCTGCTTCGGCCGCAACCAGTTGCACTTCCACGCCGCCGATGGCTCGGGCTACCGTTTCCTCGCCGAGCAGGTGGAGGCCATCGACGGCTTCAACCCGCAGGTGGCGAGCCGGCTGGTCCAGCTGTTCAACCGCTGGAAGAAGCTCGAGCCGGTGCGCCGTGGTCTGATGAAGGCCGAGCTGGAGCGGCTGTTGGCGCTGCCGTTGTCGCGCGACGTGTACGAGATCGTGTCGAAGAACCTGGAGGCTTGATTCACGCGAGTCCAGGCTCTGAGCGAAATGCAAAAACCGCACGGCGATCTGGCCGTGCGGTTTTTTTTTGCACTGACCGGTGTCGGCCAGCGAGGAGGGGGGTGTGGGGCGTCCGGGCCGTATCGGGATGGCGGCAAACCTCGTACAATCCGCGCCATTCCACCGTAGCCGACTCCCATGACCGCTTCCCGCCCGCCGGCGCCCAAACCCGGCCTTCATTCGCGCAATGCCCATCGCCAGCGCTACGATTTCGCCGCCCTGATCGCCGCCTGCCCCGACCTTGCGCGTTTCGTCGCGCGCAACGCCCATGGCGACGACAGCATCGACTTCGCCGACCCCGCCGCGGTGAAGATGCTCAACCGTGCGCTGCTGGCCCACCACTACGGCATCGCGCACTGGGACATTCCGCCCGGCTATTTGTGTCCGCCGATTCCCGGTCGGGCCGACTACATCCACCATCTGGCCGACCTGTTGGCCGACAGCAACGGCGGCACGCTGCCGGAGCGTGTCGCCGTGCTCGACGTCGGTGTCGGCGCCAACTGTGTCTACCCGATCATCGGCCGTGCGGTGTACGGCTGGCGCTTCGTCGGTTCGGACATCGATCCGGTGGCACTGCGCTCGGCCCAGGCCATCGTCGACGCCAACCCGGCGCTGGCCGGGGCGGTCAAGCTACGACGCCAGCCGTCTTCGGCCACCATATTCCGTAATGTGATCAAGCGGGGCGACTATTTCGATCTGACGCTGTGCAATCCGCCGTTCCACGCATCGGCCGAGGAGGCGGAGGCCGGCACGCGCCGCAAGCTCACCAACCTCACCGGCAAGCGGCCGGCCAAGACCGTGCTCAACTTCGGCGGTCAGAACGCGGAATTGTGGTGCGAGGGTGGCGAGGCCGGTTTTCTGCGTACCATGGTGCGTGAAAGTGCCGGCTTCGCCCGCCAGTGTTGCTGGTTCTCCTCGCTGGTGTCGAAGGAGGCCAACCTACCGGGCTTGTTCCGTGCGCTCAAGCAGGCCGGTGCCCGACGCGTGGAAACTATCGCCATGGCGCAGGGGCAGAAGGTGAGCCGGCTGGTAGCGTGGAGTTATCTGGACGAGGCGGCCCTGGCTGATTGGCGTGCGGCCCGCTGGGCGCGTTGAAGGCCTGGACCGCGCCATTCTGCGTGCCTTGATCTGGCTCATTGGCCAGGGGGCGGAGGCTATGGTAGAAAGCGCAGCAAACCGATTTTTTGCCGAAAGACCCGCATGAGTGCGCTGAATTTTGACCTCGACACCGCCATCGACACCCTCGCCGAGCAGGGCTGGATCGTCATCCCCCACGCCTTGCCGGTAGAGTTGATCGCCGCCTTGCGCGAATCCTGTCTTGCCGTGTGGGAGGAGGGGCTGTTCCACGAGGCCGCCACCGGCCGCGCCGACGGGCAGGCGCGGCGCGCCGAGATCCGCTCCGACTCGGTGCTGTGGCTCGACCAGGTGGAAGACCGTCCGGCGGTGGCGGCGTACAACGCGGCGATGGACGAGGTGATGCAGGGCGTCAACCGCGGGCTCTATCTGGGGCTCGTCGAGCTCGAATCTCACTTTGCCGTTTACCCCGAGGGTGCGTTCTACAAGAAGCATCTGGACCGCTTCCGCGACGATGATGCGCGCACCCTGACCACGGTGTTCTATCTCAATGAGAACTGGCCCGCCGAAGCGGGCGGGCAGATCCGGCTCTATCTGGACGATGAATGCCAGGAGTTCGTCGACATCGAGCCGGAAGCCGGCACGCTGGTGCTGTTCCTGTCCGACTGCTTCTGGCACGAGGTGCTGCCGGCGCGCCGGCAGCGGCTGTCGGTGACCGGCTGGTACCGCCGCCGCGGCAGCAGCGTGCCGTGGTGAACGCCTGATCCGACCTGCCATGGCCAAACAGCGGGCGGAAGCGAAGCGTCTCCCGTGCTAGAATCGACCGCGATCACCGAAAAATAAGCAAGGGATGAAGCGATGTCTGGCAATAGCATGGGCCTGCTGTTTACCGTTACCTCTTTTGGCGAAAGCCACGGACCGGCCATCGGCTGTGTCGTCGACGGCTGCCCGCCCGGCATGGAGTTGTCCGAGGCGGACATCCAGCTCGAGCTCGACCGCCGCAAGCCCGGCACCAGCCGCCACGTCACCCAGCGCCGCGAGCCGGACACGGTGGAGATCCTCTCCGGAGTGTACGAGGGCAAGACCACCGGCACCCCCATCGCGCTGTTGATCCGCAATACCGACCAGCGTTCCAAGGATTACGGCAACATCGCCGAGACCTTCCGTCCCGGCCACGCCGACTACACCTACTGGCACAAGTACGGCATCCGCGACCCGCGCGGCGGCGGCCGTTCCTCTGCGCGCGAGACGGCGGTGCGCGTTGCCGCCGGCGCCATCGCCAAGAAATGGCTGAAGGAGAAGCACGGTATCGTGATTCGCGGCCACATGAGCCAGGTCGGCGAGATGGTCATCCCGTTCACCAGCTGGGAGCATGTGTCGGCCAACCCCTTCTTCGCCCCGGACGAGGCCATCGTGTCGGAACTGGAAGCCTACATGGATTCGGTGCGCAAGAGCCTCGATTCGGTCGGCGGCAAGGTGCGCGTGGTGGCCGAGAACGTGCCGGTGGGCTGGGGCGAGCCGGTGTACGACCGCCTCGACGCCGAGATCGCCTACGCCATGATGAACATCAACGCGGTGAAGGGCGTGGAGATCGGTGCCGGTTTCGCCTCGGTGGCGCAGCGCGGCAGCGAGCACGGCGACGAGCTGACGCCCGAGGGCTTTGCCTCCAACCACGCCGGCGGCATCCTGGGCGGCATTTCCACCGGCCAGGACATCGAGGTCAACATCGCCATCAAGCCGACCTCCAGCATCGCCACGCCGCGCCGTTCCATCGACAAGCAGGGCAATCCGATCATGGTGGAAACCCACGGCCGCCACGACCCGTGCGTGGCGATCCGCGCCACGCCGATCGCCGAGGCCATGCTGGCGCTGGTGCTGATCGACCATGCGCTGCGCCATCGTGCGCAATGCGGCGACGTGCACGTCGAAACCCCGCGCATTCCCGGGCGGATCGGCTAGAGTGGTAGGAGGCTTCATGCCTCATGCATTCCGTGCGGTTTTCTAGGATGTTTTGATCATGCTGAAAAATCTGCTGGGAGGCCTGACCGGGGGCGGCGCGAAGGAGGCGGATGCCCCTCCCGTCGAGGCGGCCCGTCCCCCCGATACCGAAATGACCCTGGCGGCGCATGAGCCGCCGGTCGCCCTGCCGCCGACGCTGGGCTTCGTGTCCCATCAGCCGATCATGGACCGCCAGCAGCGGGTGGTGGCGTACGAGTTCGCCGTGCGCAAGGCGCAGCAGGGGGAGATGACCGGCAAGAAACAGTGCGAGTTCGACCGGCTGATGCTGTCCACGCTGCAGAACATGGACGTGTTCCGCCTGCTGGCGTACCGCCGCGCCTTCGTCAACATCTCCATCGCCTCGCTCGACGAGGCGATGCTCGACGAGCTACCGGCCAAGAGCGTGATCCTGGTGCTCGACCCGATCAGCGACGAGCCGCTGACCGAGGCGCTGCTGCCGCGGCTCGACGCTCTCAAGCAGAAGGGGCTGCGCTTTGCCGTGGAGCCGGCGCGTTACGATAGCCAAGCGCTGGCCGAGCGGCTGCAGCCGGAGCTGTTCAGCCGCATGGACTTCATGGTGCTGGACTTCGCCGCGCCGTCCACGCGCGTGCTGGCGCCCATCCTCGACCAACTGCCCAAGCGTTACCCGCAGGCGCGCTGGCTGGCGCGCAATGTCGGCACGGCCGAGGAACTGGACGTCTGTCTGCACGCGCCGGGCAGCCACCGCTTCGCGCTGTTCCACGGCTCCTTCGTCACCATGGTGCGTGGCATGGAAACTGGCAAGAGCGACGCCAGCCAGACCCGGGTGATGCAGCTGATGCGCCTGTTGCGCGCCAATGCCGAAACGCGCGAGATCGAGGCACAGTTCAAGCTCGATTCGGTGCTGCTGTTCAAGCTCTTGCGCTTCATCAACTCGCCGGTCAACGGGCTGAGCCGCAAGGTGCAGAGCATCGAGGAAACCTTGATGCTGCTGGGGCGCGATACGCTGTTCAAGTGGCTGTCGATGCTGTTGTTCACCGCGCGCAAGGAGGACGGCCGTTCGGTGGCGCTGCTGGAAAAATCGCTGATCCGCGCGCGCTTCATGGAAAAACTCGGTGCCTACCGCGGCAACAAGCTGGAAGCCGAGCATCTGTTCCTGACCGGCATGTTCTCGCTGCTGGACGCCTTGCTGAACATCCCGTTCCCCGACACGCTGAACGCGATCGAGCTGCCTGCGCCGGTGCGCGAGGCCATCGTCAACCACAAGGGGCTGTTCGCGCCGCAGCTGCTCTTGGCCATGGCGTGCGAGCAGGGCGATACCGTCCGGGTGCATACCATCGCCAAGATGCTGGAGTTCGACGACGAGCTGATCAACCGCTACTACGCCGACGCCGTGCTGTGGACGCAGGAAGTGCTGCAGCAGAGCGAGGTGCACAACAACGTCGAGGCGGTGTGAGTGGTTCGGCGTCACGGTGGTGATCCAACCAAAGAGGCCCGGCAAGTACCGGGCCTCTTGTTCATTGTATGCCCGGCTTGGGTGTCCTCCGGCGGGTGCAAGTCCTGCCGTAAGTTGATCACCGCGAACGAAGTGAAGCGCAACTGCATGAGGGTGACCGAGTGTGGGGAGGAAGCGTGGAGCATAAATTGCGAGCCGATGAACAAGAACTCGCCCTGATCGTCAGCCGCTGGCGGAGCCTGCCTGCGCGTGCGACAAGCCGGGCTGTGGCCTGAGTGGTAGGCCGGGCACCCAATCGTGGCGCTTGCCCCAGTGACAGGGCAAGCATATCGGCTTCCCTGGCGCGTCAGGGCAATCAAGCCGTAGGGGACGCCGCGATCCGTTGATGCGATGAACTGCGGCAGTAGAACGTCAATCGGGCGCGCATCTCGTCGCGCAGTCGTTCAGGAGTGCGCCCGGCAATGGCATGGAATTCCCGGACCATATGCGCCTGATCGGCGAACCCGAAATCCAGGCCGGTCTGGATCAGGGGCTGCATCGGGTCGAGCAGCAGCGTCTTGGCCGTCCGCTGAAAACGTGCCAGTTGGCGAAAAGCGACCGGACTCAGCCCCTCCTGCGCCTTGAACCGTCTTTCCAATTGCCGCCTGCCTAGCCCCATGCGATCAGCCAGGGCCTGGATGCCCCCTGATGTGTAGTAAAGCTCCCGCGTGGCCCAAGCCATTCGAGGATCGAACCAGGCCCGCCGTTGGAGCCGGTTCTTCAGCCATTCCTCAAGCAGGGCGACACGCCGGTCCCGTCCGGAAACGCCGTGCAAACGATCCATCAAGACGGTTCCCGCGTGCCCCATTGCGTCGTCCAACGACAAGGGATGGTCGAAGCACTCTCCTAGCGATTGATCGAGGAAGCGCAAAATACACCCCGATTTGAAACGGACTGCGATGAAATCCAGGTTGGAGGAGGGCAGCAGATCCAGGCAGACGTTGCGCACGCAAAGAAGGTGGTTCCGTGGCAGGACGTCGATGGCTCCCGTGTCGGTCACAGCACTGAATGGTTGGCCGAAATGGACAAACATCTCGGCGCCGGTACCGGGCAATATCCGCGGCAAAGCGACCGGGGTTTGCGCGTGATAGCTCATGCCCCAGATCCGATCTATGTAGGCATCGAGAGGGGGCGCCGGGCGGACGCTCCACATCGATGGTGCGGCATGGGCCGTTCTGTCGTTGGGTACGGTCGGCATGAGGATGCAAAATCCACTCGGGATGTCAGGATACCCCCAAATCATGAGTTTCGGGGAGATGGGCTGGATCGTCGCGACTGCCGATTTCTCTGCCCATCATCAAAATTCATGATGAATGGTAGGCGCTTATGGCGCCCGCAAGCATTAGCGGCTTGCTACCAGGCCGCAAAACAGAATTCGGGGCGGGGCCTCGAGCCACTCGGCAAAATCCTGCAGAACTTTCATCACAGGCTCCGACGCCAGATGGGCATCGCAGGCGGCCTTGTCCCGATAGACTTCATGCACGATGAAACTGTCTGGCGCCTCGAAAGGGGAAAAGACCGCGTAAGCGATGTTGCCCGGTTCGGTCTTGGCCGCCGCCACCAGGCGCTCCAGGCAGGAGCGGACGCGCTCGACCGTGTGCGGGAAAGCGTGTAGTTCGGCATGAAGCAAGTACATACGGAATCTCCGTCGGGTTGTCAGGAAGCGCCATTTTCCGAACGGGCCGATGACCGGTATTGAAGAAATGCGACATGGATCGACAACTGCCCGAGTCATGGGCGGATTGCCGCCAATTCAATTCATCGAGGAGTTCATGAGGTGACCAAGGCTGCTAGGTTTCGGAAGGGGCGATTCGCCATTGCCGCCCGCGCAGGGTGTAGCGCCAACCGGCATGGCCACGATAGGGCGCTCCCGGTAAGCGGTAAATGGCAAATGCAAGAGGCGGGATTAGTGCGTGAAAAACAAAAAAGCCCTGATTGCTCAGGGCTTTAATGTGGTTGACTGGCGGAGAGGGAGGGATTCGAACCCTCGGTACGGGAACCCGTACGCCTGATTTCGAGTCAGGTACATTCGACCACTCTGCCACCTCTCCGCGGTCAATGAGAGGCGAATTATATGGATGGGATTCGCCCCTGTCAACAGTTTGCCGTCGTTCTGCCTTTCCCCGTGGTGCTTGGTACACTGGGGGTCTATCCGCTTGGCCGACACCCTCGGCCGATCGCCTTTATTTCCGACTGACCGTAGTCGCTCCATCAGCAGAGGGCAGAGTGAAGCTAGCGTCCCGTCTCGACAGCATTTCCCCGTTCCAGGTCATGGCCATCCTGGAGAAGGCCCGCGCCTTGCAGGCGCAGGGGCATGACGTGATCCACCTGGAGGTGGGCGAGCCTGATTTCGCCACGCCGCCGGCCATCGTCGAAGCCGGGCGGCAGGCGCTCGCCCAGGGGGACACCTTCTACACCGCCGCCCAGGGGCTACCGGAACTGCGCGCGGCGATTGCCGGTTTCTACGCCAGCCGTCATGGTGTGGATCTCGACCCGTCGCGCATCATCGTCACGCCGGGGGCATCCGGGGCCTTGCAGATCGCGCTGGCCTTGCTGGTGGAGCAGGGCGGGGAGGTGGTGATGGCCGATCCGACCTACCCATGCAACCGCCATTTCGTCAGCCTGTTGGGCGGTGTGCCGCGCGTGGTGGAAGTGGGGCCGGAGAGCCGCTACCAGCTGACGGCGGCGCAACTGGAGGCGGTTTGGAGTGAATGCACCGCCGGGGCGATGGTGGCGAGCCCGGCCAACCCGACCGGCACCGTGCTGAGCGCCGAGGAACTGGCCGGGCTGGCCGCTGTTTGCCGCCAGCGTGGCGGGGCCTTAATCGTCGACGAGATCTACCACGGTCTGACCTATGGCATGGACGCTCCGAGCGTGCTGCAGGTGGCGGACGACGCGCTGGTGATCAACAGCTTCTCCAAGTACTTCCAGATGACCGGCTGGCGCCTGGGCTGGCTGGTGGTGCCGCCGCAACTGGTGGAACCGGCGATCCGCCTGGCGCAGAACCTGTTCCTGTGCCCGCCGGCCCCGGCGCAGCGCGCCGCGCTGGCGGCGTTCCAGCCCGAGACCTTGGCCTTGCTGGAAGAGCGGCGTGCCGAGTTCGGCCGGCGCCGCGATTTCCTGCTCGAGGCGCTGCCCAGCCTGGGTTGGCGCATCCCGGTGCAGCCGGATGGCGCATTCTATGTCTACGCCGACGTCGGCGCGGTGACCGACGATAGCTTCGCCTATTGCCAGCGCCTGCTGGACGAGGTGCACGTGGCGATCACGCCGGGGGCGGATTTCGGCACCTATCGTGCCGGGCAGCATGTGCGGGTGGCCTACACCACCGGCATCGAGCGCCTGGCCGAGGCGGTGCGGAGGATGGCGCGCGCCGGCTGATCGCCGAGCTGATTCCGATCGGGGCGTTGATCGGCATCCTGCTGTTCCTGTCGGTGCTGAGCGACCGGCAATAAAAAACGGAAGCCGGCGGGCTTCCGTTTTTTTCTGTCCGATCCAGTCTGGCCGAAGGGGCTGCCGATTGGAATCAGTTGTTCTGGATCACGATCTTCGGAAACTTGCTGGAGAAGTCCTGCGCCTTCTCGCCGACCTTGACCGCCACGCGGCGGGCAATGGCCTGGTAGGCGGCGGCGATCGGGCCGGTCGGGTCGGCCACCACGCTCGGTTTGCCCTCGTCCACCGCCTGGCGGATGGAGAGGTCGAGCGGCAGCGAGCCCAGCAGTTCCACGCCGTATTCCTCAGTCATCCGGGCGGCGCCGCCGCTGCCGAAGATGTGCTCGGCGTGGCCGCAGTTCGAGCAGATGTGGATGGCCATGTTCTCGACCAGGCCGAGGATAGGCACGCTGACCTTCTCGAACATCTTCAGCCCCTTGCGCGCATCGAGCAAGGCGATATCCTGCGGCGTGGTGACGATGACGGCCCCGGTCACCGGCACTTTCTGTGCCAGCGTCAGCTGGATGTCGCCGGTGCCCGGCGGCATGTCGATCACCAGGTAGTCCAGGTCGTCCCAGCGCGTGTCGTTGAGCAACTGCTGCAGCGCCTGGCTGACCATCGGGCCGCGCCACACCATGGCCTGGTCGGTGTCGACCAGGTAGCCGATCGACATGGTCTGCACGCCGTAATTCACCACCGGCTGCAGCGACTTGCCGTCGGTCTCCGGCTTCTGCCCCTGCAGGCCCATCATCAAGGGCTGCGACGGGCCGTAGATGTCGGCGTCCAACAGGCCGACGCGCGCACCCTCGGCGGCCAGCGCCAGCGCCAGGTTGACGGCGGTGGTGGATTTGCCGACGCCACCCTTGCCGGAAGCCACGGCGATGATGTTCTTCACCCCCGGCAGCAGCGGCACGCCGCGCTGCGCGGCATGGCTGACGATCTGGCTGCTGACGTCGACCTTGATGCTGCGGCCTTCGGCCAGCGGCGCCAGCGCGTTTTCGAAGGCGCTGCGGATGACGTCGAACTGGCTCTTGGCGGGGTAGCTCAGCACCACGTCCAGCGCGATCTCGCCGTCGCCGACGCGCAGATTCTTGACCGCCTTGGACGCGGTGTACGGTTTGCCGGTGCTGTCGTCGATCAGGCCGGAGAGAGCCTGGAGTACCTGGGTATCTGTCAGTGCCATGGTGTCGGAGGTGTCGGAAGTAGCGGCGTCACGGCCGAAGAGTCGGGTCAGTTTCTGGAGCATGGCCGAGAACCGGGGTTGAGAATACCCGAGTAGTCTACTCGAATTCTGCGCCTTGCACAGGACGCGAACCGGTGCCGGCGTGTCGATCCGCGCCATGCCGTCGGACGGTATCCGGCCGGCGGTCGTCATCGAAATGCTAGCCGTGCCTTGCGGGATGCATTAGAATCCCCGCCACACGCATCATCCCGCCATGGAGTATCGCCGTGGCGCCCCCGAAGAGGCCGGCCTGTTCCACAAGAACAGGCCGGCCTCTTCCGTTGTGCGCCGACGAAACGGCGGCGTGGCTTGGAATCGCTAACAAAACCCAGTGCAACGGTCTTGGCTAGGCACGCGGCTGCAGACAGTACAAGTAGTACGGCCAAGCCGCGCAACAACGCCAAGAGGGTTTTGTTAGCGGTTCTCAGGCCCGCTCCAAGGCGGCCGGTCCTGCTGTTATAATCGATCGCTTGAGATTCGAACCAGGGACCCCCGAATGACCTCCCCACGCAAGATTCTGGTGACCAGCGCCCTGCCGTACGCCAACGGCGCGATTCACCTCGGCCACATGGTCGAACACATCCAGACCGACGTCTGGGTGCGCTTCCAGAAAATGCGCGGCCACGCCTGCCATTACGTCTGTGCCGACGACACCCACGGCACGCCGATCATGCTCGCCGCCGAGAAGCAGGGTATCACCCCGGAACAGCTGATCGAGCGCGTCAAGGCCGAGCACCTCGCCGATTTCACCGGCTTCCATATCGGCTACGACAACTACTACAGCACCAACAGCCCGGAAAACAAGCACTTCGCCGAGCACATCTACCGCACGCTGCGCGCCAACGGCAAGATCGTGTCGCGCACCATCGAGCAGCTGTTCGATCCGGAAAAGCAGATGTTCCTGCCGGACCGCTTCGTCAAGGGCGAGTGCCCCAAGTGCGGCGCCAAGGACCAGTACGGCGACAACTGCGAGAGCTGCGGCGCCACCTACAGCCCGACCGACCTGAAGAATCCGTACTCGGCGGTATCCGGCGCCACGCCGGTGTTGAAATCGTCCGAGCACTACTTCTTCCGCCTGGGCGACTGCGCCGATTTCCTCAAGGCCTGGACCGCCGGCTCCACCGAGCGCGCCGACGGCGAAATCCAGCCGCACCTGCAGCCCGAATCGCTCAACAAGATGAACGAGTGGATCGAGGGCGGCCTGCACGACTGGGACATCAGCCGCGACGCGCCGTACTTCGGCTTCGAGATTCCCGACGCACCGGGTAAGTATTTCTACGTCTGGCTCGACGCGCCGATCGGCTACATGGCGAGCTTCAAGAACCTGTGCGAGAAGAGCGGCCTCGATTTCGACGACTACTTCCGCCCGGATTCCGACGCCGAGCTGTACCACTTCATCGGCAAGGACATCCTGTACTTCCACGCACTGTTCTGGCCGGCGATGCTGAAGTACTCCGGCTACCGTGCCCCGACCAGCGTGTTCGCCCACGGCTTCCTGACCGTGGACGGCCAGAAGATGTCCAAGTCGCGCGGCACCTTCATCACCGCCAAGAGCTACCTCGACTGCGGGCTCAACCCGGAGTGGATGCGCTACTACGTCGCCGCCAAGCTCAATGCCCGCATCGAGGACATCGACCTGTCACTGGACGATTTCGTGGCGCGCGTGAATGCCGACCTGATCGGCAAGTTCGTCAACATCGCCAGCCGCGCCGCCGGTTTCATCACCAAGCGCTTCGGCGGCCGCCTGGCCGAGCGGGTGTCCGAATCGGTGCTGGCGAGCCCGGTGTGCCACGCCGCCCAGTGCGAGCACCCGCTGTTGCAGCAGCTGGCCGAGAGCAGCACGGCACTGGCCGCCGCCTACGAGGCGCGCGAGTATGCCCGTGCGCTGCGCGACGTGATGGCGCTGGCCGACGAGGTCAACGCTTACGTCGACGCCAACAAGCCGTGGGAGCTGGCCAAGCAGGAGGGCATGGAGGCGCGTCTGCACGAGGTGTGCACCGTGCTGATCAACGCCTTCCGCCTGCTGGCGATCTACCTCAAGCCGGTGCTGCCGAAGCTGGTCGAAGACGTGGAAGCCTTCCTCAACATCGCCCCGCTCAAGTGGTCCGACGCCGACTCGCTGCTGCTCGGCCATACCATCAAGCCGTACCAGCACCTGATGCAGCGCATCGACCCGGCGCAAATCGAAAAACTGATTGAAGCGAACAAGCAAAGCATGGAACAACAAGCTGCCCCGGCCGACACCTCGGCCGATTTCGAACCGCTCGCCGATACCATCACCATCGACGACTTCGCCAAGCTCGACCTGCGCGTCGGCAAGGTGCTGGCCTGCCAGTTCGTCGACGGTTCCGACAAGCTGTTGCAGTTCACCGTCGACCTCGGTTTCGAGACGCGCAACATCTTCTCCGGCATCCGTCAGGCCTACCAGGAGCCGGACAAGCTGATCGGCCGCAACGTCATCGTGGTCGCCAACCTAGCGCCGCGCAAGATGCGCTTCGGGGTCTCCGCCGGCATGATCGTCTGCGCTTCCGGCAACGACAGCAGCAGCGGCCTGTTCCTGCTCGATACCGACGACGGTGCCCAGCCCGGGATGCGCATCGGCTAAATAATTGTTGTATAAAAGAAAAATTCGGGTATACTGATCTATCGACGCCTTGCCAGCCGCTGCGCTGACAAGGCGTTTTCCATTCTTGAAGTCATCAAGCTGTCATATCGTACTGCTACAGTACGTCCATTCGCGCCGGAACTGGAAGTTCCTGCCGCTGTCTA
The DNA here is from genome assembly GCF_000527175.1 of Pseudogulbenkiania sp. MAI-1. Lineage (NCBI taxonomy): Bacteria > Pseudomonadati > Pseudomonadota > Betaproteobacteria > Neisseriales > Chromobacteriaceae > Pseudogulbenkiania > Pseudogulbenkiania sp. MAI-1. Next base: position 1,011,742 of record NZ_AZUR01000001.1, read on the forward strand.
TTGATTTATTTCGAGATTTAGTGAACAGTTAAGAGTTGGTATGACAATGTTGTTGATGAGAACAACAGGAGAAAATAATGCGTGTAAGTCAATTGAAACCCGGTTGCAAAATTATTGAACAGAAAGACGACGGCAACGAGATCCGTTACGAAGTGATTAGCATCCGCCAGATCGGCAAGCAGTTCGAAGTGACCTTCCGTTCGGTGCTGGGCCTCGCCAGCGCTCTCTATCCGGCCAACGCCTTCATCCCGGCCGCCGCCTGATCGTGCCCTGACGGCCGGTGTGAGCTGGCCGCTCCCGGATTGTCCCGCGACACCCCGTCCGCCACGCGCCGACGGGGTGTCGTTTTATGGGCATTGCCATCGATGCCCGCGGCTGCTATCAACAGGACAGAAGAGGAGGCCGGCATGAAACAGATCGCGCGGCTGCTGCGCATTCATGGCAGGGTGCAGGGCGTGTGCTACCGTGACTGCGCTGTCGAGGAAGCCATGCGCCTGGGGGTAAGCGGCTGGGTGCGCAACCGTCGTGACGGCACCGTGGAGGCGTTGATCAGCGGCGAGCCGGAGGCGTTGCTCGCCTTCGTCGACTGGGCGCGTAACGGCCCGCCCGCCGCCGAGGTCAGTCTGGTCGAAATGCAGGAGTGTGTCATCGATACTTCCCTCCAGGGGTTCAGCCGCTGGCCGACGGCCTGAGCCGGAGAACGGGAGGGGTGTGCGTCGGCCTTGGTGCTGACAGCATGAAGATTTTTTTGGAGAACTCTTGACCGGTCTGTAACGAACGTTTATAGTTCGTTTCCTCGCTGCACGAGACGCTTCGCAGCGAAGCGACAAGCAGCAAAAGGTTTCTGACGCGGGGTGGAGCAGTCTGGTAGCTCGTCGGGCTCATAACCCGAAGGTCGTAGGTTCAAATCCTGCCCCCGCAACCAACATCAAGCCGTGAATTCTTGAGAGAATTCACGGCTTTTTGCTTTCACGAGCAGATGGCTGGGTGGGGTGATTCCCTGCGGAATGGTGAAAGGCAGATCTTGGGCCAGACCGGTAGGTACCGGGGCTGAAGGAAAGGGCCTCGCGAAAAAAAACCGGGCAGGGCGCCCGGTCGTTCAGCAAGCCGCCAGATCGCGGCGGAATACCCAGTGCGTGGTATCGGAGGCGGCGGCGTCGAAGGCATAGCCTTCATAGTCGAACGCCATGAGCCGTTCCGGCTCGGTGACGCGGTGCTTCGCCGCCCAGCGCGCCATCAGTCCGCGCGCGCGCTTGGCGTAGAAGCTGATGATCTTGTACTGGCCGTTCTTCCTGTCCTGGAACACCGGAGTGATTACCGGGGCGTCGAGCTTCTTCGGCTTCACCGCCTTGAAGTATTCCTCGGACGCCAGATTCACCAGCACCGGTTCGGTGGCTTCGGTCAGCCTGTGCCTTAGCGCGTCGGTGACGATGTCGCCCCAGAACTCGTACAGGTTCTTGCCGCGCGTGTTGGTGAGCCGGGTGCCCATCTCCAGCCGGTAAGGCTGCATCAGGTCGAGCGGCCTGAGCACGCCGTAGAGGCCGGACAGCACGCGCAGATGGCGCTGCAGGTAGTCCAGTTCTTCTTCGTTCAGGTCGGAGGCGTTGAGTCCTTCGTAGACATCGCCCATGAAGGCGAGCACCGCCTGTTTGGCCGGGCCGGGCGTGAACGGGCGCGACCACTCGGCGTAGCGGCCGGCGTTGAGCACGGCCAGCGGGTCGCTGATGTTCATCAGCCGGCCGATCTCGGCCGGGCTGTGCTGGCGCAGCACGTCGATCAGCTCGGCGCTGTGGTCGAGAAAATCGGGCAGGGTGTAGCGGGTGATGTGGGGCGGGGTGGTGTAGTCCAGCGTTTTGGCCGGGGAGATCACCATCAACATGGGCGGGGTCCTCGTGGTTCCAATTGGCCCGATTGTACCGGAAGCGGGCCGCCCTGATGGCGGGCGGCCGTGATCTGACGCCCGACCGGCGCTACAATGCCGGCTGCCAAGAAACAGTGGGGGTGGATGATGCGGGCGTTGGTGCAGCGGGTGAGCGAGGCGGCAGTCAGGGTGGATGGCGAGGTGTGCGGGGCCATCGGTCCGGGCCTGCTGTTGCTGGTCGGGGTGGAGGAGGTGGACGGGCAGGCCGATATCGACTGGCTGGTACGCAAGATCGCCCAACTGCGCATTTTCAACGACGAGGCCGGGGTGATGAACCGCTCCGTGCTCGACGTAGGGGGCGAGGTGCTGGCGGTGAGCCAGTTCACCTTGTTCGCCAGTACCAGGAAGGGCAATCGCCCTTCCTATAGCCGGGCGGCGCGCGGCGAGATCTCGGCGCCGGTGTTCGAGCGCTTCGTGGCCTGCTTGGCCGAAACCTTGGGCAAGCCGGTGGCGACTGGGGTGTTCGGCGCCGACATGAAGGTGGGGCTGGTCAACGACGGCCCGGTCACGATCTGGCTCGACAGCCGTCAGCAGGAGTGACCGGCCGCCGGCCCTGCAAAGCAAACAGCCCCGCGAGCGGGGCTGTTTCGTTTGGGGGGTACAGGGTTACAGGCCCTGCAGGCGGACGCGCTGTCCTGGCTGCAGCGCAACCACTTCGGTCGAGGCATTCCAGCGGCGCAGGTCGCTGTGACGCACGCCGAACTTGCGCGCGATGCTGAACATGGTGTCGCCCCGCTGTACCACGTACTCGGCCGGGACCGAGCCCGTAGCCGCTTGTGTGGCGGAAACCCGCATCAACCCGTCGCGTGAGGTGGTGGCCAGGTAGCTGATGCCGGGTGGCGCCTTCAACTGCAGGGTCTGCCCCAGCCGGATGTCGTTGTCCGCCAGGCCGTTGAAGGCCTTCAGCTCGCTGACGGTCAGGTTGTAGCGGCGTGAAATGTTGTAGAGCGTGTCGCCCGGCGCCACGATGTGGGCGGTGACGATGGCGGGGCTGGGGCCGCTCGCCGCCATAGCCGTCTCGCTCGGCTTGCTGCTGATGGCCGTGATGTTGCTGGGCGCAGTCGCTACGGTGTTCGCCTCGCCAGGCTTGCCGCTGGGGAGGGGGGCCGGGGCTGCCGCTACCGTGCCCGCTACGGCCGCGCTGGTCGTGACGGCCGTGACGGGGTTTTGCGGCTTGGCGTCGTTGGCTGGCGCCGGCGTGGCGGCTGCCGTCAGCGGCACCACGGCGCTGGTCGGGGTGGCGACCGCCACGGGCTGGGCACCAGCTTGCGGCACGCCGCCGTTGGTGACTAGTACCGCCGGAGTGGCGCTGGCCACCAGCGTGGTCGCCGTGCCGGCGACGGTGGTGTCGCTGCCGCTGTCGGTATCGGTCGCAGCGCTGTTGAGGTCAGCGTTGCCCTTCAGCGCCACCAGCAGCGGCTTGCCGGCACTGACGGTGCCCTTCACCCGGTTGACGGCCTGCAACTCGGCCGGGCTCATGCCGTAGCGCTCCGCCACGCTGGCCACGTCTTCGTCGGCGGCCGGGGTGTAGACCTGCCAGCTCAACAGCGGCTTGTCCCACTTGCTGAGGTTGGCTTCGAATTTGTCGATACGGTTGGCCGGGATCAGCATCTGGCGCCCGGTCTTGTGGGCGTAGACCGGCAGGTTGAAGGCCGGGTTGAGCTCCTTGAATTCGTTCACCGACATGCCGGCCATTTTCGCCGCCACGTCGAGGTTCATATGACGTCCGGTGGAGATGGCGACGAAATAAGGTTTGTTGGGGAATTTGTCGAGCTTGAGGCCGAACTTGTCCGGTGCGGCCAGCAGGTTGCGCACCGCCAGCAGCTTGGGCACGTAGTTGCGGGTCTCGTTCGGCAGCTTGAGGTTTTCGTAGGTGGCTTCCTGGCCGCTGGCCTGGGCCCGGGCGATCGCCCGCGTCAGGTTGCCTTCTCCCCAGTTGTAGGCGGCCAGCGCCAGGCTCCAGTCGCCGAACAGGCCATGCAGGTATTCGAGGTAATCCAGCGCCGCGCTGGTGGAGGCGGCCACGTCGCGGCGCCCGTCGTACCACCAGGTTTGCTCCAGCCCGTAGTGACGGCCGGTGGAGGGCATGAACTGCCACAGGCCGGAGGCGCCCACCGGCGACTGGGCGGTGGCGACGAAGGCGCTCTCGACCGCCGGCAGCAGGGCGATTTCCGTGGGAAGGCCGCGTCGTTCCACTTCGTTCATGATGTGGAACAGGTACTTGCGGCTGCGGTCGAGAATGCGGCTGAAATACTCGGGGCGGGAGGCGAAGCTGCGCTCGTGGCGGCGCACCAGATCGGCGTTGACTTCGTCGAGTTGGAAGCCTTCACGCACGCGTTGCCAGACGTTGTCACCGTTTCGCAGCAGGCTGGAGTTGAGCAGCATCATGTCGAGGCCGGTGGCCAGGCCCTCGTCCACGCCGATCGACTGACGGAAGGCGCCCGAGTCCTCCGCGTGGACCAAGGGGACGGCGGAAAAAGCAAATGACAATGCGAGGGCCAATGGTGTGATTCTTTTCATTTGGCAGGCCTGAATTCAGAAATTCTGGCCGATGCTATCGGCCCAAAAAGGGAGTGTCAACACGAAAAAGCAAATAATTTCATGAGCTTTCGTCATATTTGACCAAGCTCATGAAGCATGCCATTTCCTTGTTTCCTATACGGGCAATATAGCTTTTTTCTGTTTCAACGAAAGTTGTTTTTCCACTCGCGCAGCACGGCAAAGACCTCCGCCGGTGTCGCCGGTACCATCCCGGCTTGCCGGGCGGCGCTACGGCCTACCGCATCGACGCCGACCCGCAAGAACGGATTGGTGGCGCGCTCCGTAGCCAGGGTCGACGGCAGCGTAGGCTTGCCGGCGGCGAGCGCAGCCTCATCCTCGGCCAGGCGTCGACGGATGGCGGGATTGTCCGGCTCCACCGTGGCGGCAAAGCGCAGGTTGGAGAGGGTGTATTCGTGTGCGGGGTAGATCCGGGTGGCGTCGGGCAGCGCCGCGATCCGGGTCAACGAAGCGTGCATCTGCTCGGGAGTGCCCTCGAACAGGCGGCCGCAGCCGGCGCCGAACAGCGTGTCGCCGCAGAACAGCCGGCCATCGGCCAGATAGGCGAGGTGGTCGAGGGTATGGCCGGGGACTTCCAGCACCACGAAATGGCAGCCGAACAGCTCGAATTGCGAGCCGTCCATCACCGCTTCGGTGACGAGAGGAATCGACGCCGGGCCGATGATGCGCAGGCCGGGTGTCTGTCGCGCCAACTCGGCCAGACCGCCGATGTGATCGGCGTGGTGGTGGGTGACCAGCACCGCCTCAAGCGTCAGGCCGTGGCTAGCCAGATGGGCCAGTACCAGTGCCGCGTCGCCCGGGTCGACGGCAACGGCACGGCCGGCTTCCTGCAAAAGCCAGATATAATTGTCGGAAAAGGCGCGCACGGGCGTGACGGTGAACATGAGTAGAGGGCGTCCTTACGATGATGGAATCATTTGGTCGCTGGCTCACCACCAGCGAGCTGGGGCAGTATCTGCTCGCCAGGGAGCAGTCGTTCTACGACCGCACGGTGGCCGATGCCTTCGGTTTCCGGGCGGTGCAGATCGGCTTGCCGCAACTGGACTTCCTGGCGGCCAACCGTATCCCCTGGAAATGCCGTGCCGGCCAGCAGGAGGGTGCCAACGTACGCTGTCTGCCCGAGCAGTTGCCGTTCGAGAGCCGCAGCCTGGACCTGGTCGTGCTGCCCCATGTGCTGGATTTTAGCACCCATCCCCATCAGGTTCTGCGCGAAGCCGAGCGCGTGCTGGTACCGGAAGGGCGGGTGGTGCTGACCGGTTTCAACCCGGTATCGTTGTGGGGCGTGCGCCGCCTGATCCAGGGCCGGCAGTCGGTGCCCTGGAACGGCCAGTTCCTGTCGCTGGTGCGTATCAAGGACTGGCTGACCCTGCTGGAACTGGAGCCGGAAGGGGGCGGTTTCATGGCTTATTGCCCGCCGTTCTCGCGTACCGACTGGATCGAGCGCTTCCGCTTCATGGAAGAGACCGGCGATCGCTGGTGGCCCCTGGCGGCCGGCGTGTACGGCATCCAGGCAATCAAGCGGCAGCGCGGCATGCGCCTGATCATGCCGCAATGGAAACCGGCCAAGGCCGCAAAAGGGCTGGTGGTGGCGGGTGGGAACGATCACCGCCACACCGCCGGCCATCACACACAAGAAAGCGTATGAGCCAAGACATTGTCGAGATTTACCCCGACGGCGCCTGCAAGGGCAATCCCGGGCCGGGCGGGTGGGGCGTGCTGCTGCGCTTCAAGGGGCGCGAGAAGGAGCTGTTCGGCGGCGAGCAGGGTACCACCAACAATCGTATGGAACTGACCGCCGTGATCGAGGGCCTGGCCCAGCTCAAGCGGCCGTGCAAGGTGGCGGTGTACACCGACTCGCAGTATGTGCAGAAGGGCATTTCCGAGTGGATCCACGGCTGGAAGAAGCGCGGCTGGAAAACCGCCTCGAAGGAGCCGGTCAAGAACGCCGACCTGTGGCAGAGGCTGGATGAACTCCAGGCCGGCCACCAGGTCAGCTGGCACTGGGTGAAGGGCCATGCCGGCCATGAGTTCAACGAGCGCGCCGATCAGCTCGCCAACCGTGGCGTCGAGGCGCTGAACGCCTGAATCTCCATCACTTTCGGCCACATCTCACGGTGGGCCACGCAGCAAGAGCATCATGAGACAGATCATTCTCGATACCGAAACCACCGGCCTCGAGCCGTCGCAGGGCCACCGCATCATCGAATTCGCCGGGCTGGAGATGGTGAACCGCAAGCTGACCGGCCGTTCCCTGCATCTCTATATCCATCCCGAGCGTGAGATCGACCCCGACGCCGAGCGGGTGCACGGCATCTCGCTCGACTTCCTGGCCGACAAGCCGCGTTTCGCCAGCGTCGGCCCGGAAATCGCCGACTTTCTGCGCGGCGCCGAACTGATCATCCACAACGCCCCGTTCGACGTGGGCTTCCTCAACGCCGAATTCGAGCGCCTCGGCATCGAACGCATCGACACGCTGTGCGCCAGCGTCATCGATACCCTGGTGATGGCGCGCGACCAGTTTCCTGGCAAGCGCAACAGCCTCGACGCGCTGTGCGACCGTTTCGAGATCGACCGCTCCAACCGGACCCTGCACGGCGCGCTGATCGACTGCGAACTCTTGGGCGAGGTCTACCTGTGGATGACCCGCGGTCAGAACAGCCTGGTGATGGACATCGATCTCGACGCCGGCGGCGGCGCCGAACTGGCCGCGCTGGAGTTCGAGCGCAAGCCGATCAAGGTCATCCGCGCCAGCGAAGAAGAGCTGAGCGCGCATGCCGCCTACCTCGACGAGCTCGACAAGGCGGTCAAGGGCACCTGCCTGTGGCGCAGCCTGGAGAACCCGCCCGCCGCGGAGGCCCAGGCATGAGCCGCTATCTCGCGCTGGTGCCGGCCGCCGGTTCCGGCTCGCGCTTCGGCGCCCCCTGCCCCAAGCAGTACCTGCAGCTCAATGGCAAGCCGCTGATGTGGCACACGCTGGCCACGCTGGCGGCGGTGCCGGCCATCGAGCGGGTGGCGCTGGTGATCTCGCCGGGGGACGAGTGGTTCGACAGCTATCGCTGGGACGATATCGCCAAGCTCGAAGTGCATCGCGTCGGCGGCGCCAGCCGCGCCGAGAGCGTGCAGAATGGGCTGGCCGCGCTGGCCGCGGCGGACGACGACTGGGTGCTGGTGCACGATGCGGCGCGCTGCTGCCTGACGGTGGCGGCGGTGGAGCGGCTGATCGCCACCTTGGCCGACGACCCGGTCGGCGGCCTCCTGGCGGTGCCGGTGGCCGATACCGTCAAGCGTGCCGACGCCGAGTGCCGCGTCAGCGCCACGGTGCCGCGCGAGGGGCTGTGGCTGGCGCAGACGCCGCAGATGTTCCGCGCCGGTCGCCTGGCGGAGGCCTTGGCCAAGGGCCCGGTCGACGCCATTACCGACGAAGCCTCGGCCATCGAGTTGCTCGGCCTGAAGCCCATGCTGGTGGAAGGCGAGGCGCAGAATTTCAAGGTCACCTGGCCGCGCGACCTGGCGCTGGCCAAGGCACTGCTCGCCGCCCAGCGCTAATCAGGAAAGGACAATAAAAGAGATGTTCCGTATCGGACAGGGTTACGACGTGCACCAGCTGGTGGAAGGACGCCCGCTGATTCTGGGGGGGGTGACCATCCCCCACGACAAGGGACTGCTCGGCCATTCCGACGCCGACGCCCTGCTGCACGCCATTACCGACGCCATCCTTGGCGCGGCGGCGCTGGGCGACATCGGTCGCCATTTCCCGGATACCGATCTACGCTTCAAGGGAGCGGACAGCCGCGTGTTGCTGCGCGAGGCCATGGCGCGCGTGCGCGCGGCGGGTTGGCAGGTGGTCAACGTCGACGCCACGCTGATTGCCCAGCGTCCCAAGCTGGCGCCGCATATCGATGCGATGTGTGCTTCCATCGCCAGCGATCTGGGGTTGGCCGTCACGGCCGTCAACGTCAAGGGCAAGACCAACGAAAAACTCGGTTATCTGGGCCGCGGCGAGGCGATCGAGGCGCAAGCCGTCTGCCTCTTGATGCCGCTGTGATACCCGTTGGCAATTTGCCCGACAATTCACGCCCCGTATGGGATAATCAGGACAGGACCATTACATACAAAACCGAGGAGGCCTACGATGCTTACCCAGAACCAGCTGAAACTCGCCGTCGCCCAGAAAGCACTGGAATTCGTTCCGGACAACTGTATTGTCGGCGTCGGTACCGGCAGCACCGTCAATCTGTTCATCGAGGAACTGGCGACCATCAAGGGGCGCATCAAGGGGGCCGTCTCCAGTTCCGAGGCCTCCACCGAGCGCCTGAAGGCCCACCATATTCCGGTCTACGACCTCAATACCGTGGACGAGGTGCCGGTCTACATCGACGGCGCCGACGAGGTGAACCACTACCTGCACATGATCAAGGGCGGCGGCGGCGCGCTGACGCGCGAGAAGATCGTCGGCGCGGTTGCCACCGACTTCATCTGCATCGCCGACGAATCCAAGTACGTCGACGTGCTGGGCGGCTTCCCGCTGCCGGTCGAGGTGGTACCGATGGCGCGCAGCTACGTCGCACGCGAGCTGGTCAAGCTGGGCGGCCACCCGGAACTGCGCGAGCACTTCGTCACCGACAACGGCAACATCATCCTCGACGTGCACCGCCTGCACATTTCCAAGCCGGTGGAACTGGAGGAAACCATCAATCAGATCGCCGGCGTGGTCACCTGCGGCCTGTTCGCCCGGCGCCGTGCCGACGTGCTGATCCTCGGCCGCCAGAGCGGGGTCGAGATCCTGCGCTGATTGTCATCGGCGTGTCACACCGAGAGCTTATCCTGTAGCGTTACCGCTATTCGTACGAGAGAGTCATGGCTGAACATACCTCCAAGCAGTTTGACATTGAACTGGAAACCATCCGTACCCGCGTGCTGCAGATGGGCGGCATGGTCGAACAACAGATCCAGTCTGCCGTTGATGCGTTGATGGCGGCCGATATCGAACGGCTCGAAAAGGTGGTGGCCGACGACGCACTGGTCAACGCGCTGGAAGTCGCCATCGACGACGATTGCCAGCACATCATCGCGCGCCGCCAGCCGGCCGCCAGCGACCTGCGCATGGTGATCACCGTGATCAAGACCATCACCGATCTGGAGCGTATCGGCGACGAAGCGCAGAAGATCGCCCGCCAGGGCAAGATCATTCACCAGTCGGAGCGCTACCAGCTGCCGCGTTTCCGCGAGGTGCGCAAGATGGCCGACGTGGCGCTGGCCATGCTGCGCCGCGCGCTGGACGCCTTCGCCCGGCTCGACGCCACCGCCGCGCTGGAACTGGCCGAGGAAGACCTGATCCTGGACGAGGAGTTCTCGGCCGAGCTGCGCCAGCTGATCACCTTCATGATGGAAGACCCGCGCACCATCAGCATGTCGATCGACACGCTGTTCATCGCCAAGGCGATCGAGCGCATTGGCGATCACGCCAAGAACATCTCCGAGTACGTGGTCTACCTGGTCAAGGGCAAGGATATCCGCCATACCACGCTGGAAGAGATCAAGCGCGAGACCCAGGCGAGTTGATGCGCTCGTGACGTTGCAGCGCCAATGGCGGTAACATTCCGGTTACCGCCATTTTTATGTCCAACTCAAACAAGAGAAGGGGTGATTTTGACCAGTCCAACGCCCCCCCATGATGTGCTCGCCACGGTCGATCTGGGGTCCAACAGTTTCCGTCTGCAGGTCTCCCGCGTGGTGGAAGACCAACTCTATACCCTCGATACCCTCAAAGACACGGTGCGCCTCGGCGCCGGCCTGACCGACGACAAATTCCTCGACGACGATACCCAGGAGCGGGCGCTGGCTTGTCTCGCGCGCTTCGGCGAGCGCTTGCGCGGCCTCAATTCCAAGCAGGTGCGCGTGGTCGGCACCAATACCCTGCGCGTCGCCAAGAATGCCCCCGCCTTCATCGAGCGCGCCGAGGCGCTGCTCGGTTTCCCGATTGAAATCATCGCCGGGCGCGAAGAAGCGCGCCTGATCTATATCGGCGCCGCCCACTCCTTGCCGGCCACCCGCGAGCGCCGGCTGGTGGTGGACATCGGCGGCGGCTCGACCGAATTCATCATTGGCAGCCAGTTCCGCGCGCTGGTGACCGAAAGCCTGCCGCTGGGCTGCGTCAGCTACAGCCGGCGCTTCTTCGCCGACGGCAAGCTCAACCGTTCCAATTTCCAGGATGCCATCATGGCGGCGCGCGCCGAAGTGCAGCGCATCGTCCACGAATACCGTCCGGAAGAATGGCAACTGGCGGTGGGCACCTCCGGCACCGCCCGCGCCTTGCGCGACGCGTTGGAAATCAACGACTACTCCGCCGCCGACATCACCCTGCCGGGTATGGAACGGCTCAAGAATGAACTGATCCGTTTCGGCAACCTCAAATACGTCAACCTGAACGGCCTCAAGGCCGACCGGGTGCCGGTCATCGCCGGCGGGCTCTCGATCATGATCGCCATTTTCGAGGAACTGGCGATCGACAAGATGATCGTCGCCGAAGGCGCGCTGCGCGACGGCGTGCTCTACGACCTGTTGGGGCGGCACCGGGAGAAGGACATGCGCGACACCACCGTGGCCCAGTTCAAGCGCCGCTATCACGTCGATCTGGCGCAGTCGCAACGCGTGACGGCGCTGGCGGAACGGCTGTGCCGCATGCTGTGTGGCGACGACTGCGATCCGGATGCCCTGAAGCGCCTGCAGTGGGCCGCGCGCCTGCACGAAATCGGTCTCACCATCGCCCATACCGCCTATCACAAGCATTCCGCCTACATCCTGCAGAATGCCGACATGCCGGGCTTCTCCAAGCGCGAGCAGGCCACGCTGGCCAGCATCGTGCTGGGGCAGCGCGGCGACATGGGCAAGATGGTGTCGCTGCTGTCCGAGCCGGGACACTGGCGGGCGATGGTGGCGCTGCGGCTGGCGGTGCTGTTCTACCGCAGTCGCAACGATATCGTCCTGCCCGAAGTGCTGGAGTTGCGCCAGACCCCGCGCGGCTTCGCCCTGACCCTGGACAAGGCCTGGCTCGCCGCCAACCCGCTCACCGCCAGCGCCTTCAAGCAGGAGGTCAAGCAGTGGGACAACATCGGTTTCACGCTTGATATCGTGCGCGCATGAAACGCCATGAAGGGTTGAAGACGAGGGTGCCGACGCTGGGGGAAGCCCCCGGCACGCTGCTGGCGGTCGGCGAACCCAAGCTGGACGAGCCCCGCATCACCCTGGTGGAGTACGGGCCGTTGTCCTTGCGCGAAACCACCTTCGCCTCGCTGCAGGAGGGGCTGGCCTATCAGCCCAGCGAGCCGGTGCTGTGGCTCAACGTCTACGGCCTGCACGAGCCGGCGGTGATGCGCGCCATTGGCGAGCGCTTCGACCTGCACCCGCTGGTGCTGGAAGATATCCTCAACTCCCGCCAGCGCCCCAAGATCGAGGATTACGGCGATTACCTGTTCATCGCCTGCCGGGTGTTCCAGTTTCCCGGCGAGGGCAATGGCGGGCGGCTTCGGCACGACCAGATCTACCTGGTGGTGGGGCGCCACTTCGTGTTGAGCTTCCAGTCGCGCCCACTCGGCGTGTTCGAGCCGGTGCGCGAACGGCTCCGCTCCGCACGCGGGTTGATCCGCTCGCGCGGGGCCGATTACCTCGCCTATTCGCTGCTCGACGCCGTGGTGGACGACTACTTCGGCGTGCTGGGCCAGTTCACCGAGTACGTCGAGCAGACCGACAGCCAGCTCCTGGTCGGGCGCGACGCCAGCATCCTGCGGCGCATCCAGCGCCTCAAGCACGACTGCCTGCGGCTGCGCCGCTCCATCCTGCCGGTGCGCGAAGTGCTGGGGGCGTTGAGCCGGGGCGACTACGCGTTTTTCCAGCCAGAAACACGGGTCTACCTGCGCGATGCCTACGACCATACCGTGCACGTGATCGAATCGCTGGAGATGTCGCGCGAACTGGTCGGCGATATGCTCGACCTCTACCTCTCCACCCAGTCCAACCGCCTCAACCTGCAGATGCGGGTGCTGACCGCCCTGTCGATGATCTTCATGCCGCTGACTCTGATCGCCGGCATCTACGGTATGAATTTCGAGAACATGCCGGAACTGCACTGGCGCTACGGCTATTTCATCATCCTGGCTCTGATGGTGGCTCTGGGGGCGGCGCTGTACTTCGTGTTCTGGCGCCGCAAGTGGCTGTGACCAACGCCTGATCGTACAACGAGGCCCTGTCGATACAGGGCCTCAGGCTGCTAACGAAGTGCTTCAATGCGTTTTTACAGGACCCGGCAAAGCCGGGCCTCTCCACCTCAGTATTTGATTCCGCAGCCTGCCCATCTATTCCCAATTCTTCGCTGAGCCAATCTCTGCGATAGATTGGCATGCAGTCCGCCCTTGCCCTGCAAGGGAGCCTCGCTACGCTCGAGAGAGTTTGCCAACAATTGCGCGCATGGCGGAGATTTCGCTTGCTTTCATATACCCTATTGGGGTATATAATGAGGGTGACCCAATAATAAAGGAGCGAGTGATGAGTCGCACCGAGCTGACCCTGCCGATTGAAGGCATGACCTGCGCCGCCTGCGCCAGCCGCATCGAGAAGGTGCTCAACCGCCTCGACGGCGTCGAGGCGCAGGTTAACTTCGCCAGCGAAACCGCCCGGGTGGCGTTCGATTCGCAGCAGCAGACGCCGCAGCAACTGGTCGAGCGCATCCATCAGAGCGGCTACCGCGTACCCGAGGAGCGGCTGGAGCTGGATATCGGCGGCATGACCTGCGCCGCCTGCGCCGCGCGCATCGAAAAGGTGCTGAACCGCCTGCCCAGTGTGCGCGCCAGCGTCAATTTCGCCAGCGAAACCGCCATCCTGCATTTTCCGGCGGGAGCGGTGGCGCTGGAGACGGCCGTCGCGGCGGTGCAGAAAGCCGGCTACAGTGCGACACCTCGGGCCACGGAGGGGGCCGACACCCTGGCCGAGAAGCACCGCCAGGCTTATCTCAAGGAACTGCGCTGGTTCTGGTTCGCCGCGCTGCTGACCGCGCCCTTGCTGTGGGAAATGACCGCCATGCTGGGCGGGGACGCGCATGGCGTATTGCCGCGCTGGCTGCAACTGGCGCTGGCCACGCCGGTGCAATTCCTGGCCGGCTGGCGTTTCTACAAGGGCAGCTGGCACGTGCTGCGCAGCGGCGGCGCCAACATGGACGTGCTGGTGGCGCTGGGCACCAGCATGGCTTATCTGCTGTCAGCGGTGGTGACGCTGGCAGGCTGGCACGACCAGCACGTGTATTTCGAAGCCGGCGCGGCGGTCATCACGCTGGTGCTGCTGGGCAAGTTGCTCGAGGCGCGCGCCAAGGGCAAGACCTCGGGCGCCATCGAGGAACTGATCAAGCTGGCGCCCAAAACCGCCTGGATAGAGAACGCGGGTCAGTTGATGGAAGTGCCGGTGGCGCAGCTGCAGCCGGGCGATGTGGTGCTGGTGCGCCACGGCGAGCGCATCGCGGTGGACGGCGAGGTGATCGCCGGCCATGCCGCCGTCGACGAGAGCATGCTCACCGGCGAGAGCCTGCCGGTGTCCAAGAGCGTGGGCGATGCGGTATATGCCGGCACCCAGAACCAGGACGGCACGCTCACGGTGCGCGCCACCGGCGTCGGCAGCCGGACCCAACTGGCCGACATCGTGCGGCTGGTGTCCGAGGCGCAGGGCTCGAAGGCGCCGATCCAGCGCCTGGCCGACGTGATCTCCGGTGTGTTCGTGCCGGCGGTGGTGGTAATCAGCGTCGTGACGCTGCTCGCCACCGGCTGGTTGACGGGTGATTGGGTGCGCGCGCTGATCCATGCCGTGGCGGTGCTGGTGATCGCCTGCCCCTGCGCGCTGGGGCTGGCGACGCCGACGGCGGTAATGGTGGGCATCGGCAACGGCGCGCGGCGCGGCATTCTGTTCCGCAACGCGGCCGCGCTGGAGACGGCGGGGCGGTTGACGGCGCTGGTGGTGGACAAGACCGGCACCCTGACCGAAGGCCGGCCGGTGGTGACCGACGTGCTGCCGCTGACGGTGCCGCGCGACACCCTGCTGCAGCTGGCGGCCAGCCTCGAAGCCGGCTCGGAGCACCCGCTGGCGCGTGCGGTATTGAGCTTCGCCGAGGAACAGGGGCTGGCGCGCTTGCCGGTGCAGGGCTTCCGCGCCGAGGTCGGGCGCGGGGTCGAGGCCGAGGTCGAGGGGTACGGCCGTCTGCGCGTCGGCGTGCCCGACTGGTTGAGCGACACCCTGCCAGAAGCGGCCAACGCCTTCTACGCCGAGGGCAAGACCGTGATCGCGCTGGGTCGGGAGGGCGAGCTGATGGGGCTGTTGGCCATCGCCGACAGGCTGCGGCCCGGTTCGACCGAGGCGGTCGCCAGCTTGCGCCGGCTCGGCGTGAGGGTGGTGATGCTGACCGGCGACAAGGCGGCCACCGCCGCCAGCATCGCCGCCGCCGTAGGCATCACCGAATTCCGCGCCGAGGTGAAGCCGCAGGACAAGGCGGCGGCGGTGACCGAGCTGCAGCAGGCCGGCTACAAGGTCGGCATGGTCGGCGACGGCGTCAACGACGCCCCCGCACTGGCGGCGGCCGACGTCGGCTTCGCCATGGGCGCGGGCTCGGACGTGGCGATCGAAACCGCCGACGTGACGCTGCGCCAGGGCGACATGCGGCATGCCGCCGACGCCATCCGGCTGTCGCGCGTGACCCTGCGCAAGATTCGCCAGAACCTGTTCTTCGCCTTTATCTACAACGTACTCGGCATCCCGCTGGCGGCACTGGGCTGGCTCAACCCGGTAATCGCTGGGGCGGCGATGGCGGCCAGTTCGGTGTCGGTGGTGAGTAATTCGCTGCTGCTGCGGCGCTGGCGCTGAGCTGGAGGGAGAAGGCGTGTCTACAGCTCCATCGTCACGCCGGCCTTGAGCTGCTCGACCAGCAGGTGCGGCGGCAGGATGGCGCGGATGTGCTGCATCATGCGCGGCTCCTCGCCAGGGTCGAGATGGCTGACCCACAGATGCGCCGCCGGCGGCAGCGGGTCGAGCAGCGGCGCCAGCAGCGACGGCGCCATGTGGCCGTAGCGGCGCGCCTGCTCCAGGTGATCGTCGTCGTAGGTGATCTCGCACAACACGTCGGATAGCGACGGCACCTGGGAGATCCATTGCCAGAACGCCGGGCAGGGGCCGGTGTCGCCGCTGAACGCCAGTGCGCGCCACTCACCTTCGATCAGCCAGCCGATGGCAGGGATGCTGTGCGCGGCCGGCAAGGCCGTGGCCATGCCGCCGGACAGCGCGACGGTGTCGCCCACCTCGAGCGGCTGCAGCCGGACGTAGGGTGCTTCGGCGCTGGGGGTGGTGGTGTAATCGGGCCAGATCACGCCGTTGAACAGGTGCTGCTTGACGGCGTTGAGCGTCGCCTGCTGGCTGTGTACGGTGATGCCGGGGCCGTTGTGGCCGGCATGCACGTCGGCCAGCAGCGGCAGGAAACCGCAGTGGTCGAGATGGCTGTGCGTCAGCAGCACGCGCTCGATGCGCAGCAACTGGGCGACTTCCAGCGAGCCGACGCCGGTGCCGCAATCGATCAGCGTGTTGTCGTCGAGGAGAAAGCTGGTGGTGTGGGCCGGGCGGCCGATGCCGCTGGAGGCGCCCAGGATGGTGACTCGCATCGCCGTGCTCCAACAGGAAGTGCAGTCCCGATTGTAGTCGACGCGCCGGCCATCCTCTAACCCATCTCGCCGCTCAGGCCGCCTGTCCCACCGCCGCCTCCAGCCGCTGGCGCAGCAGCCGGCTCAGCTGTTCCAGCAGCCACGACAGCAGCAGCATGGCCAGGATCAGGCTGGCCGCCGTCGGCAGCTGGAACAGCGACAATGCCAGGTAGAGCTGCTGCCCCAGTCCCCCTGCGCCGACGATGCCGAGTACCGAGGCCGCGCGGATATTGTTCTCGCCGCGATACAGCGCGTAGGCCAGCCACTGTGCCCATACCTCGGGCAGCAGGCCGTAGCAGAAGGCGCCGAGGCGGCCAGCGCCGAGCGCGCGCAAGGCCTGCTCCGGGGCGGGCGGGGCGTTCTCCAGCGTTTCGGCGAACAGCCGCCCCAGCACGCCGCTGGTGTGCAAGGCCAGTGCTAGCACCCCGGCCGCCGGTCCCAGACCGACCGCCAGCACCGCCAGCGAGGCCCACAGCAGGTCGGGGATGCCGCGCAGCAGATTGAGCAGCAGTCGTGCCAGCGTTTTCAAGGGGCGGCCAAGTCGGCCGGAGGCCGGCAGCGCCAACAGGGCGGCGCCGACAAACGCCAGCGCGGTGCCCAGCAGTGCCATCGCCAAGGTCTCCAGCGCGCCGCGGCCGATGTCGGCGAGCAGGGTAGGGCTGGTGTCCGGCGGCAGGAACTCGCCGGCGAAACGCAGCAGGCTGCCGCCGTCGAAACCCGCTTCGTGCCACGCCGGTAGCAGCCAGGCGACGCTGGCCATGGCGGCCAGTAGTGCGGTCGCCGCCAGCACGGCGCCGCCCTGTCGGCTCTCCAGCAGCCGGCGAGACAGCCGGCTGACGCCCTCGGTAGCCAGCACCATCAGCAGGAAGACCAGCAGCAAGGTGCTGACCTCGCCGCCGTTCATCATCTTGATCGAGGTGTCGAGCAACTGCCCGATGCCGCCGGCTCCGACGAAACCCATCACCGCCGAGGCGCGGATCGCGCATTCCCAGCGGTACACGCTATAACTCACCAGTTCCGGCAGCGCCTGCGGCAGCAGCGCGTAGCCGAGCACCTGTGCACGTCCGGCACCGGCGGCGCGCAGTGCCCGCGCGGTGCCGCGCGGTTGCGATTCCAATATCTCGGCGTACACCTTGCCCAGCATGCCGCCGTAGGCCAGTCCCAGCGCCAGCACCGCCGGTAGCGACCCGAGCCCGGCGGCCCGCACGAACAGCAGCGCCCAGACGATTTCCGGCACGCCGCGCAACAGCACCATCACACCGCGCAGCAGCGATTTGCCCGCTTCGGCCCCGCGTGACGGCGCCGCGCCGGTCAGCGCATGCCGATCCAGCGCGCGCGTGGTGGCGAAGGCCAGCGGCAGGCCGACCAGCATCGCCAGCGCCAGCCCCGCGGTGGCCACCGCCAGCGTGGTGATGCTGGCGCGCAGCACTTCGCCGAGAAAGACCGCGTTGCTGGCCGGCGGCAGAAAGCCCGCGACGAAGCCGCCCAGGGTCTTCAGCGTGGCGCCGTCGAATAAGGCCAGCGGATCGAAGCCCGTCAGCGGCAGGGTAGGGGCGAGCAGCAACAGCAGCAGCCCGCTCCACAGCAGGCGCGGCAGCAGCGCCGGGTCGCGTGGATGGCTCAGCATCGCACGCCCCGCGGGAAGCCGGGCTCGGCTTCCACCGGCCCGGTGTCGTTGCCGGCCAAGGTTTCACCGGCGTACAGCGCCTCGATCAGCCCGGGATGCACCTCGGCGCGTGGCAGGTCGAACACGATGCGGCCATCGCGCAGGCCGATCAGGCGCGGGAAATAGGCCAGTGCCAGGTCGACCGAATGCAGGCTCATCAGCAAGGTGGCGCGGCGCGCGCGGGCGTCGTCGGTAAGACGTTTGACCGTCTCCTCGGCCAGGCGCGGGTCGAGTGCCGACACCGGCTCGTCCGCCAGCAGCAGCCGTGGCGCCTGGTACAGCGCGCGGGCGATGCCGACGCGCTGGCGCTGCCCGCCAGACAACTGGTCGCAGCGCGCCCACAGCTTGTCGGCCAGATCGACCCGCTGCAGCGCCTGGCTCACGCCGGCGGCGTCGTGTGGCCGCAACAGCGACAGCAACGAGGCCAGCGTCCCCTGGCGGCCCAGCCTGCCGGCGGCCACCGCATTCACCACGCGCTGGCGCGGCGGCAGCGGGGCGGCCTGGTAGACCTTACCGATGTCGGCCTGCAGACGCTGAAGCTCGCGTCGCGTGCAGCGCCAGGGGTCGCGGCCCAGCACGCTTACCGTGCCCTGGCTGGGCCGGTACACGGTGTTGGCCAGCAGCAACAGCGACGACTTGCCAGCGCCGGACGGGCCGATCAGCGCCGCCTGCTCGCCGTCGGCCAGCGCCAGGCTGATGTCGCTCAGGATCTGCACGCCGCCCAGGCTCAGGCCGACGTGCTCGAACGTGAGGCTCACTTCAGCAGGCCCGCTTCCTTGGCTGCCGCCTCGATGCCCTTGTAGTTGGCCGCCTTGGTCGGGATGAACTTGCTGGCGCGCTGCAGTTCCAGGATGGCCTGCTGTTCCGGGTTTTTCGGATCGAGCTTGAGGAAGGCCTTAGTGATCTTCTGCTGCAGCTTGGCGTCGAGGTTGCCGCGCACGGTCCAGTTGTAGTCGTAATAGGACGGGGTGGTGCCGATCAGCTTCACCTTGGCCGGGTCGACCTTGCCGGCTTCCACCAGCTTGTCCCATACCGAGGCGTTGAGCACGCCGCCCTCGACCTTACCCGAAGCCACCCAGGCCACAGTGGCGTCATGCGCGCCAGAGTAGGCCACGTTCTTGAAGAAGCCTTCAGGTTTGATGCCCTGTTTCTGCAGGAAATAGCGCGGCATCAGGTGGCCCGAGGTGGACGAGGCCGAGCCGAAGGCGAAGCTCTTGCCCTTGAGATCCTTCAGCGAGTTGATGCCGGCCTCGGCGTTGGCGATGTACTTCGAGGTGAACTTGCTGTCTTCCTCGCGCTGTACCAGCGGCACCACCTTGCCGCGCTGGCTGGCCTGCACGAAGGTGAAGCCGCCGAGCCAGGCCATGTCGATCTTGTCCGAGGTCAGCGCGGTGACCACGGCGGCGTAGTCGGTGACCGGCACAAACTGCACCTTTATGCCCAGTTCCTTTTCCAGGTAGGCGCCGAGCGGGGCGAACTTGCGCTGCAGTTCGGTCGGAGCCTCGTCGGGAATGGCCGAGACCTTGAGGACGGCTTCCTCGGCGGAAGCAATAGCGGAAACGGCCAGCAGGGCGCCAGCCAGTGCAAGCTTGATGGCTTTCATCGGGCAAATCTCTTCTTGTCATGCGGGCAAAAGGCCGCAGGCATCAAAAAAGGCCAGTCTTGCCGACTGGCCGTGGGTGGCGGGCGAAAGGCCGCCGAGTGGCGAACCACTCTTTAATGGATAATTTTAACGCGATTCGCGCCGGCCGAACCAGACAAACAGCACGGCTCCTAGCACGATCATCGGCAGGCTGAGCCACTGGCCCATACTCAGGCTCATGGCTAGCAGGCCCAGGAAGTCATCCGGCTCGCGCGCGAACTCGGCGATGAAGCGGAACGCGCCATAGCCCAACAGGAACAGCGCGGACACCTGGCCAGTTGGACGCTGCCTGCCGGAGAACCACCACAGGATGACGAACAGCGTCAGTCCCTCCAGGGCAAACTGGTAGAGCTGAGAGGGGTGGCGCGGCAGGGCACCGTATTGCAGCAGCCAGTTGGCCCATTCCGGATTGCCCTGCGCCTGCAGCAGGTCGTCCTGCCGTGCCTGCGGGAACAGCGTCGCCCACGGGGCGGTCGGGCTGGTCACGCGTCCCCACAGCTCGCCGTTGATGAAGTTGCCTATGCGCCCGGCCGCCAGCCCCAGCGGCACCAGCGGCGCGATGAAGTCGGTCACTTCCCAGAAGCTGCGCTGGTGGCGGCGGGCGAACCACCACATGCCGACCAGTACCCCGAGGAAGCCGCCGTGGAACGACATGCCGCCTTCCCACACCTTGAAGATGGCGAGCGGGTTGGCCAGGTACTCGCCCGGCTTGTAGAACAGGATGTAGCCCAACCGGCCGCCCAGCACCACCCCCAATACCCCGTACATCAGCAGGTCATCCAGCAGTTTGGGCGTCAGGAACGCATGGCCCTGTTTCAAGCGAAGGTTGCCGAGCCCGATGAACAGCAGGAAACCCACGAGGTACATCAGGCCGTACCAATGGACGGCGAGCGGGCCAAGCTGGATGGCCACCGGGTCGAACTGGGGATGAATGAACATTTGTCAGCGCTGTGCGTTTGCGGTAAAAGAGTGATGACGAAATTATACGGAAAGCGTTCCCCCGCGTCGCGCTGCAAGCAAGGCAGCCCACGCGGCTCTCCGGCATCCCGGCACCCGATGCCCGGAGCGCGCCGCGGCTACCCGCTGCCGGCGCCCTTGGCGCAGCAGCTTTCCGCTACCGATTGAGACTGAAGGATTCGTAATGCCCCAATACCGCTCCAAGACCTCGACTTCCGGCCGCAACATGGCGGGTGCCCGCGCCCTCTGGCGTGCCACCGGCATGAAAGACGACGATTTCGGCAAGCCGATCATCGCCATCGCCAACTCCTTCACCCAGTTCGTGCCGGGCCACGTGCACCTGCAGAACATGGGCCAGCTGGTGGCGCGGGAAATCGAAAAGGCCGGCGGCGTCGCCAAGGAGTTCAACACCATTGCGGTCGACGACGGCATCGCCATGGGCCACGGCGGCATGCTGTACTCGCTGCCCTCGCGCGACCTGATCGCCGACAGCGTCGAATACATGGTCAACGCCCACTGCGCCGACGCGCTGGTGTGCATCTCCAACTGCGACAAGATCACCCCGGGCATGCTGATGGCCGCGATGCGCCTGAACATCCCGGTGGTGTTCGTCTCCGGCGGGCCGATGGAAGCCGGCAAGGTTAACTGGCGCGGCGTGACGCGCGGCCTCGACCTGGTTGACGCCATGGTCGAAGCGGCCAACCCCAACGTGTCGGATGAAGAAGTGGCGGCGATCGAACGCTCCGCCTGCCCGACCTGCGGCTCCTGTTCCGGCATGTTCACGGCCAACTCCATGAACTGCCTGACCGAGGCGCTGGGCCTCTCCCTGCCGGGCAACGGCTCGCTGGTCGCCACGCACGCCGACCGCAAGGAGCTGTTCCTCAAGGCCGGTCGCCTGATCGTCGATCTGGCGCGCCGCTACTACGAGCAGGAAGACGCCTCGGTGCTGCCGCGCTCCATCGGCTCCAAGCAGGCGTTCGAGAACGCCATGAGTCTCGACGTGGCCATGGGCGGCTCCACCAACACCGTGCTGCACCTGCTGGCGGCCGCCAATGAAGCCGGCGTCGACTTCAAGATGGCCGACATCGACCGCATCTCGCGCGGTGTGCCCTGCCTGTCCAAGGTGGCCCCGGCCACCCAGAAATACCACATGGAAGACGTGCACCGCGCCGGCGGCGTGGTCGCCATCCTGGCCGAGCTCGACCGCGCCGGCCTGATCCACCGCGACGTGCCCACCGTGCACAGCAAGACGCTGGGCGAAGCCCTGGAAGCCTGGGATATCCGCCGCAACGGCCCGGACAGCGAGGCGCATCGCTTCTACCGCGCCGCACCGGGCGGCGTGGCCACCACCATCGCCTTCAGCCAGAGCATGCGCTACCCGACGCTGGACGACGACCGCGTCGAAGGCTGCATCCGCGACAAGGAACACGCCTATAGCCAGGACGGCGGCCTTGCCGTGTTGTACGGCAACATCGCCGAGCGTGGTTGCATCGTCAAGACCGCCGGGGTGGACGACTCCATCCTCAAGTTCACCGGCCGCGTGCGCATCTTCGAAAGCCAGGACGCGGCGGTGGAAGGCATCCTGGCCGACCAGATTGTCGCCGGCGACGTGGTGCTGATCCGCTACGAAGGCCCGAAAGGCGGCCCGGGCATGCAGGAAATGCTCTATCCGACCAGCTACCTGAAGTCCAAGGGCCTGGGCAAGGAATGCGCCCTGCTGACCGACGGCCGCTTCTCCGGCGGCACCTCGGGTCTGTCTATTGGCCATGTTTCGCCGGAAGCGGCCGAAGGCGGCGCCATCGGCCTGGCGGAAGAGGGAGATACGCTGGAAATCGACATCCCGAACCGCACCATCCGCCTCGCCGTATCCGATGAGGAGCTGGCGCAGCGCCGCGCCAGGATGGAAGCACGCGGCAAGGACGCCTGGAAGCCGCTGGACCGTCAGCGCGTCGTCAGCGCCGCCCTGCGCGCCTACGCCGCGATGACCACTTCCGCCGACACCGGCGCGGTGCGCGACGTGTCGCAGGTGGAGCGCAAGTAAGTCGGGCGGATGCCCCGCAAGGCGGGGCGATTCCCCCAGTCCTGCCGTCCTGTGGCATACGGCGGGGCCGCTTGACCGCAAAAACGGCAGCTCGCATGAGCTGCCGTTTTGTTTTCGGCTCGATCGAAAGCGCTGGCGCTTGTCCCCACCTCTTTGGTTCCGTACCTAGAATGGAAAGAGGGAGTCTTGCCCCATGCCGGCTGGCGAAGGGTATCGGTTCTTACCTCTTGGATTAAAGAGATGATGAGCCTCCCCGGCGGTCGCTTCGTGTGTGGAATGTACCGCCGTGGAGGCAGGAACATGCACGAATCGGATTGATTGACGATGGCCCAGCAGCAACAGCGGTGGTCACAGCAAGTGACGGAGAATAGCAACGCGCTGGATCTGGAAGCCGGCGTCTTCTCGCTGGACGATCCGCGTGAAATTGCCCTGTCGCTGATGCGATCTGCCGAGCGTAGCGAGCGGAGAAAAGCAGACCCCTTCCGCTCGGCGATGTCGATGCTCTCCTTTTATATCAACCGTGCCGGGAGCAAGCTGCCCGCGCCGCAGCGCGAGCGGCTGGAGCGGGCGAAGGACGAGCTGCGTGCGCTCTACGGGAAGCCGCGCCGGCAGTTGTGAAGCTGGCATCTCTTCCTCGGTGGCGGTGCCATGTAAACCGTTGTCTGTCGCCGTGAGACAAGAGAGGCATCTGGCTTCTGTTCCCGTGGGCAAACTCCATTATCTGTTGTCGCAAGACGGCACTTTCGTGACGGAGCTATCGCTCCATCGGTTTTTTGTGTGGACTATCGTTATGCCAAGGAACTTTTTCCGGCACTGTCGCTCTCAACTTGACTAGTGCAATCGTGCTGCCAGTGAGGGGCGGTGGTGACGTGCGCAAAATTCACAACCGAACATGAAAATGTTCGGTTTTGTTTTTTGTCGCGCAGAAAGGCGGAATCAAATTGGTGCGTTGCACAAATTTGTGAGGGCTGCGTACTGCACTGGAGTGGGGCTTTTCCCGGTGCGCCCAATTCATGCTCCGTCACGACCATGAGGCAGGGTGGCGGTGCATGCAGCGAGGTTTTCAGCTTACAGAAAATGAAATGGGGCCGGTTTGATGAAAATCAATGGCTTTGTTTGCAGGGTTTGAGTGGAACAGGCAAAAAAAATGCGCGGACATCAGTCCGCGCCAAGTCTACAAAGGAGAAATAGAGGAGAAACTATCAAGAAGCAATTGCTGCGTCTCAACAAGGACAGATTATCCAGATTGGTGCGGGGGCTGTCAACAGCAAAGTGTTGCAATGCACGAAAAAGATGCTTCGATGTCGCACATTGGAACATTGTGGTGTCACAAATCGAAAATGCGATCCCCTCTCCACGCTGGCTTGGCGGTGTGCGACAATTCTTTTTTTGTCTCTGACGCAGGATTCCCTCATGTCCATGCCGCATCCCGCTCTGCCCGATCCCCGCCTGTACCCTGATCCCATGCCCAGCAACATGCTGATTCATTACACCCTGTCGGTGTTGAATGCGGTGTCCGATAGCGACCGGGATGCCTGCCATGACTCGCTCAAGCAGGCCGTGGCCGAACTGCTGGAGCGTGACGACGTGCTGACCTTGTCGGTGGCGCTGGCCATGGTGCCGTCGCAGGCCGCCTACCGCGTGCTGTGGGACGCCCTGCGCGCGGCGGTGGAGCAGCCGGCCGGGCGCCACGCCGTGGTGTTCGCCGTACCGCTGGTGTTGGTGGTCGGTGCCAAGCCGCAGGCCACGCTGCCGGATCGCATCGCGGACGTGGACGGACTGAACGCGATCTTCCGCGAGCATGGCGTGTTCGCCGAAGGGGCGGAGGTGTTCCTGTCGGGCAAGCTGCTGCACCCGGACGCGGTGGCCGGCATTTCGTCGGCGCAGTTGTACCGTTTCACCCGCTCGCTGGCCGATGCCGCGCGTGGCCTGCCGCTGGAGCTGGAGCCTTCTGCCGTCACGGTCAAGAACGACGGCGTGTTCCTGCGCTACCTGATCGGGGTGGCCATCCAGGAAGAGGGGCAGCCGGCCCCGGTCAAGCTGGGCGGTTCGGTCGGTCCGTGGGGCATCCCGCTGATGAAGTTCCTGGGCGAGCAGCTGAAAACCGACGGCGTGACCTTGTTCCCGATCGCCCGTCCGCCGCAGACCCTGCTGCAGGCCATGGTGGCCGGGGGGAGTGCGCGTCAGGAGGTGGCGCTGCAGGCCTTCGCCAGCAGCATGATCCGCAAGCTGCGCGATCTGGGGCAGGAGCCGGTGGCGGTGCTGTCCGCCCACGAGAACAACGAGCTGCGCTTCACCATTTCCGCGCCAGGCGACGAGAAGAACTGGGAAGGCTTCGTCTGGCCGCTGTCGTCGCTGGATTCGGTGCCGCTGATCGAGTCCCAGTTCTGCGAGCTGATGGCCGAGTGCCGGGTGGGCGACGTGCGCGTGGTGCCGCAGGTGCAGCCGGATCAGCAGAACGGCATCCCGCTGTTCCTGACCGCCGACGACGTGCCGCCGGCGGGGACGACGCTGCAGTAACGGCAGCGGGGCATGAGCCGGATTCATGCTCATGTCCCGAATTGCTCATACCAATGGGGCGCGCATTTGAGGTAAAATCGCGCATCTCGATTAACCCTTTGATTGGAAGAGTCAAAGATGTTTGCAGCCGATCTGACGATCGCCAAGTACGATCCGGAACTGTCCGCGGTGATGGACGCCGAATACCGCCGTCAGGAAGACCACGTCGAACTGATCGCCTCCGAAAACTACGTCAGCCCCGCCGTGATGGAAGCCCAGGGCTCGGTCCTGACCAACAAGTACGCCGAAGGCTACCCGGGCAAGCGCTACTACGGCGGCTGTGAACATGTCGACGTGGTGGAGCAGCTGGCGATCGACCGCCTGAAGGCTCTGTTCGGCGCCGAGTACGCCAACGTGCAGCCGCACTCCGGCTCGCAGGCCAACCAGGCGGTGTACGTATCGGTGCTGAAGCCGGGCGACACCATCCTCGGCATGAGCCTGGCGCACGGCGGCCACCTGACCCACGGTGCCTCGGTGAACATCTCCGGCAAGCTGTACAACGTGGTGCCCTACGGCCTGGACGAGAACGAAGTGTTGGACTACGACGCCGTCGAGCGTCTGGCGCGCGAGCACAAGCCGAAGATGATCGTGGCCGGTGCTTCCGCCTACGCGCTGGAAATCGACTGGGCGCGTTTCCGCAAGATCGCCGACGAAGTGGGGGCCTACTTGTTCGTCGACATGGCTCACTACGCCGGCCTGGTGGCCGCCGGTGAGTACCCGAACCCGGTGCCGTACGCCGATTTCGTCACCACCACCACCCACAAGACCCTGCGCGGCCCGCGCGGCGGCGTGATCCTGTCCAAGGCCGAGCACGAAAAGGCGCTGAACTCGGCGATCTTCCCGTGCCTGCAGGGCGGCCCGCTGATGCACGTGATCGCTGCCAAGGCGGTGGCCTTCAAGGAGGCCGCGTCGCCGGAGTTCAAGGCCTACGCCCAGCAGGTCAAGAAGAACGCCAAGGTGATGGCCGAGACCCTGATCGAGCGCGGCCTGCGCATCGTGTCGGGCAAGACCGAGTCGCACGTGTTCCTGGTCGACCTGCGCGCCAAGAGCATCACCGGCAAGGATGCCGAAGCCGCCCTGGGCCGTGCCCACATCACCGTCAACAAGAACGCCATCCCGAACGATCCGGAAAAGCCGTTCGTCACCTCCGGCATCCGCATCGGCACCCCGGCCATGACCAGCCGCGGTTTCGGCGAAGCCGAAGCCAAGCAGCTGGCCAACCTGATCGCCGATGTGCTGGAAGCACCGAACGACGAGGCGGTGATTGCGCGCGTGGCCGGTGAAGTGACGGCCCTGTGCCAGCGTCTGCCGGTGTACGCAGTAAAGTAAGCAGTTTTAGACGCTTATGTCATACTGAAAGCGGCCTTCGGGCCGCTTTTTTGTTTTTTTGCGTCAGGTACGGAGATGCGTTCCGGCCAGGTTGCCGCTCTTGCCGGTCGATGTGGGCGGCCAGGGCCATGATGGAGCTGATGGTACGGCTCCACGATGTGGCACTCTCTTTGACGAGCATCAGAAACAGTGACGTTAACGCTTCCGACCTTTGCTGATACCATCGCATGATTACTACTAGTCAGGTTGTCACACCATGAAATGTCCGTTCTGCGGTAACGCCGACACCCAGGTGATCGATTCCCGCGTCAGCGAAGACGGCACCAGCATTCGCCGGCGCCGCCGTTGCCTGGCGTGCGAGAAGCGTTTCACGACGTTCGAAACCGCCGACGTGCGCATGCCGCAGGTGGTCAAGTCGGGCGGGCATCGGGCCGAGTTCGACGTCGAGCGGGTGCGTACCAGTTTCCTGCGCGCGCTGCACAAGCGCCCGGTGCCGACCGCGCTGGTCGACGATGCCATCGACCGCATCTGCCATCGCCTGCTGCAGCTGGGCGAGCGCGAGATCAGCTCGCGCCAGATCGGCGAGATGGTGATGAACGAGCTGGCGAAACTGGACAAAGTGGCCTATATCCGCTTTGCTTCCGTGTACCGCAGCTTCCAGGACGTGTCGGAGTTTTCCGAGGCGATCAAGGAAATCCAGAAGTCCTCGTGAGAGCACGGCATGACGTTTTCCGCTGTTGACCACGCTATGATGGCGCGGGCGCTGAGGCTGGCCGAGCAGGGCCTCTACACCACCACGCCGAACCCCCGCGTCGGCTGCGTCGTCGTGCGCGACGGCGAGATCGTCGGCGAGGGCTGGCACGTGGCCGCCGGCACCCCGCACGCCGAGGTGCACGCCTTGCGCATGGCAGGCGACCGGGCACGCGGTGCGACGGCCTACGTCACGCTGGAGCCGTGCAGCCATTACGGGCGCACCCCGCCGTGCGCCAAGGGACTGATCGAGGCCGGGGTCGGACGTGTAGTCGCGGCGATGCAGGACCCGTATCACGAAGTGGCCGGGCGTGGCCTCGGCATGTTGCGCGAGGCCGGCATCGAGGTGGCCGCCGGCCTGCTGGAAGCCGAGGCGCGCCGGCTCAACAAGGGTTTCCTGTCGCGGGTGGAGCGCGGCCGGCCGTGGGTCACGCTGAAGGCCGCGGCCTCGCTGGACGGCAAGACCGCCTTGCTGAACGGTGCCAGTCAGTGGATCACCGGCCCCGAGGCCCGGCGTGACGTGCATCATCTGCGTGCACGTTCCTGCGCCATCCTGACCGGCAGCGGGACCGTGCTGGCAGACGATCCGCAGCTGACGGTGCGCGAGGTCGACACCGCGCGCCAGCCCTGGCGGGTGGTCGTCGACAGCGGCTTGCAGACGCCGGCGCAGGCGCGCATCTATCGGGACGGGCGGACCATCCTGGCGACGGCCGTCGCCGATGCCGCGCCGCATCAGCCTTACCGCCAGCAGGGCGTCGAGGTGTGGGCGTTGGGCGACGCGCAGGGGCAGGTCGATCTGGCCCGCTTGCTGGCGCGTCTGGCGCAGGAAGGCGTGGGGGAACTGATGGTCGAGGCTGGCGCAGGGCTCAATGGCGCCATGCTGCAGGCCGGGCTGGTCGATGAGATCGTGCTGTATCTGGCGCCGACGCTGCTGGGCGACGCGGCGCAGGGGCTGTTTGGCTGGCCGGCGCTCACGTCGCTGGCCGAGAAGAGGAATGTCGATGTCCGTGACCTGCGCCTGGTGGGTCAGGACGTGCGGCTGGAGTTGATGGTGTCGCCCCGCTGAGGAGCGGGCCGGGTTGAAAGGGCAATAACAGCAAAAAAAACCAAAATACAAAATATATGGAGGACGACGATGAAACTGGCAGCAAAGCAGCTGGAGCACGTATCCCGATTGGTGTTGAAAGCCTTGGGTTGCAAGGAAAAAGAAGCCATCATTGTGAGCCGGCATCTGGTGGAGGCCAATTTGCGCGGCCACCACAGCCATGGGGTCGGCATATTGCCTTTCTACGTCGACAGCGTGCGAAACGACACGCTGCGTCCCAACCAAGCTGCCAGGCTGGTGCGCGACGCCGGGGCAATCCTGCAGTTTTCCGGCGAGCGCGGCTTCGGCCAGCGGGTGGCGCGCGAGGCGGTGGACGCCGCCATCTGGCGCGTCAGGGAAACCGGCGTGGCGCTGCTGACCGTGCGCAATGCCCACCACATGGGGCGCATCGGCTGCTACGGCGAGCAACTGGCCAATGCCGGCCTAGTTGGCTTGTTTTTCGTCAACGTCACCGATTTTCCCAATCCCATGGTCGCACCGTTCGGCGGCATGGCCGGTCGCTTCGGTGGCAATCCGATCTGCATCGCCTTTCCGGGCACCGACAAGCACCCGGCCTTCATCCTCGATTTCGCCACCAGCCGGGTTTCCTACGGCAAGACCCGGGTGGCCTATCACGCCGGCAAGCATTTCGACGAGCCGGTGATGCAGGACCATGCCGGCCACCCTACCCATGACCCGCGAGTGATGTGGGAGGAGCCGCAAGGCACACTGCGGCCGATCGCCCACCACAAGGGCGGCGGCTTGCTCGCCGCGACCGAGTTTCTCGCCGGCCTGCTGTCCGGCGGTGGCACCATCCAGCCGGAGCGTCCGCGCCAGGGCGGCATCCTTAACCAGATGACGGCCTTCGTGGTCGACCCGGCGCAAACCGGCTCGCTGCCCTGGCTGCAGGCCGAATACGACGCCATGACCGAGTACATCAAGTCCACTCCCACGCCGGAAGGCAGCGAGCCGGTGCAGATGGCGGGTGAGCCGGAAGCGCGCCGGCGCGCCGAACACCTGGCCAGCGGCATCGAGTTTTCCGACAATGAATGGAATGCCATTCGCACGGCGGCCCTCGAGGCCGGGGTGATGGCGCATCAGCTGGACGAAGTACAGGAGCTGGCATGAAGGAAGTGGAGGACGCCCTCGAGGCGTACCTGAACCTGATCCACCGCAAGGGGGCCGCCGATCAGGTGGTCGAGGAGCGTCGTCAGTTGCTGAAGAAGCTGACGACGCTCCTCGACGGCCGTCCCAAGGACATCGAGCTGTTTCGCCAGGCGGTGGATGTCTACCTCGAGCGCTGCCCGCACGAGGACCGGGTGACCGCGCTGACCTGCGCCCGGGAATACTATTATTTCTGGCTGGGGGACATGAAGAAGCTGGCCGAGCTGACGTCCCGCTCCGGCTTCACCATCCACAACCCGCGCATGGACATCGCCGCGTCGCTGGACGAACTGCTGCAGCGCATGGCGGCTTCGGGGTTCAACCGCTTCCCACCCTCGCTGGAGATCTACCTTGGCAAGCTCTTCGAGGGCGGCATGAAGGAGCGCCAGATTGCTCCGCGCGAGCAGATTCTCAAGGGCATGCTCTACCTGCTCGATGGCCAGCCCTACAAGCCGGAAAACTACCGCATCGCGGTGGACGCCATGCTGCTGCAGCTCAAGTTCGACGACGACGAATCGCGCGTGGCCTTTCTGCAACTGGCACGCGAGTACTTCTACTACTGGCTGTCGTTCCCGCCGGCGGCAGAGCGCAGCACCATGATGGCTCCGTTCTGAGCGGGCGGTACCACCGCGCCACTTCCCGGCAGCTCCCCATCCTCCTTCGCTGGAGGCATGCGGTGTCATCCGCCTCGTGACCCATAGCGGGCCTGTTCCGCCTCCTCGTTTCCGTTGCCGTTTGGAATTACACTCTCCGGCATGACAACGGGAGCCGCCATGACCACCCCCACCGCCTATACCGCGCTCGCCGAGCGTTTTACTCGTCTTTACCGCTATTACCATCTGCATGCCATCGCCTCGTGGGACCAGGCCACGATGATGCCGCCCAAGGGCAACGAAGCCCGCGCGGCGGCGCTGGCCGAGCTGCAGGTGTTGATCCACCGCACGCTGACCGAACCTGGTCTGGCCGGGCAGATCGCCGCCGCCGAGGAGGAGAGTCTCGGCGAGATGGAGCGCGCCAATCTACGCGAAATCCGCCGCAGCTGGGAACAGGCCAACTTGTTGCCCGAGTCGCTGGTGGAGGCCAAGGCGCTGGCCGGCTCGCGTTGCGAACACGCTTGGCGCACGCAGCGCCCGGCCAACGACTGGCAGGGCTTCCTCGCCAACTTCCGCGAGGTGGTGCGGCTGTCGCGCGAGGAGGCGCAACGCTTGGCTGAAGCCAGCGGCCTCAGCCCGTACGATGCGCTGATGGACAAGTACGAGCCGGGCATGACCAGCGCCGCCATCGAGAGCGTGTTCACCGACGTCAAGAGCTGGCTGCCCGGCCTGATCCGGCAGGTGCGTGAGCGCCAAGCCGGCGAGACCGTGCTGCAGCCGGTTGGACCGTTCCCGGTCGAGAGTCAGCGCGCGCTTGGGCTCGATGTGATGAAGTTGCTCGGTTTCGATTTCGACGGCGGCAGGCTCGACGTCAGCGTGCACCCGTTCTGCGGCGGCGTGGCCGAGGACGTGCGCATCACCACACGCTACCGCGAGGACGATTTCGTGCAGAGCCTGATGGGCATCGTGCACGAGACCGGGCATGCCCGCTACGAACAGGGCCTGCCGCGCGACTGGCTCAGCCAGCCGGTGGGGCTGGCGCGCTCGATGGGCGTCCACGAAAGCCAGAGCCTGTCGTTCGAGATGCAGCTCGGCCGCAGCCCGGCCTTCCTCGAGCTGATCGCGCCGCTGGTGCGCCGGCACCTGAGCGAGCAGGAGGCGTTCTCGGCGGCCAACCTGGCGCGGCTCTACACCCGGGTACAGCCCGGCTTCATCCGGGTCGATGCCGACGAGCTGACCTACCCGGCGCACATCATCCTGCGGTTCGAGATCGAGCGTGCGCTGATCGAAGGCGAGATCGAGGCCGAGGACATTCCGGCGTTGTGGGATGAGAAGATGCAGGCCTACCTCGGCGTCGACACGCGCGGCAACTTTACCAACGGCTGCCTGCAGGACATCCACTGGACCGACGGCAGCTTCGGTTATTTCCCCAGCTACACGCTGGGGGCGATGTACGCGGCGCAGTATTTCGCCACCCTGCGCCGGCAACAGCCTGACTTGGATACCCAGATCGCCGCCGGCAACCTGGCCCCGGTGTTCGACTGGCTCGATCGGAATATCTGGAGCCAGGGCAGCCGCTGGCAGACTGACGAACTGGTGGAGCGGGCCACCGGCGAAGCGCTCAACCCGGCGCACTTCCGCGCCCATCTGGAACTGCGCTACCTCGGCTGAACGGTGCTGGCCTGATAAATGAAAACCCGACGCCATGGCGTCGGGTTTGCTTTGTTCGCCAGCACGCCTTGTCAGGCCGTTTCCGTCACCGGCTGGCACACCGCCACCCACTCGCCGCCGACCACCTCGGCCAATCGGTGCGGGCTGATGCGCACCGCGGTGTGCACGTCGCCGGCCGCCGGCATCACCTCGTCGAAGTCCTTGAGCGACTGGTCCAGATAGACCGGCAGCGGGGTGGCCAGGCCGAACGGGCAGACGCCGCCGACCGGATGGCCGGTCAGGCGCTCGACGTCCTCGCCCGGCAGCATCCGCCCCTTGCCGAAGGTAGCCTTGAACTTGCGGTTGTCGATGCGTGCGTCGCCGCGCGCCACCACCAGCACCACGCGCTCGTCGGCGAGGCGGAACGCCAGCGTCTTGGCGATGCGCCCCGGTTCGACACCGTGTGCCTCGGCCGCCAGCGCCACGGTGGCGGTACTGGTGTCGAGTTCGATGATGGGGATGTCGTGCCCGGCACGGGCAAAGAAATCGCGGACGGATTGCAGGCTCATGGGCGTCTCGGCTGGCGGGGCAGGGCCGTCCATTATACGGTGTGACGATACGCGGAGAAGAGAGCGAGGAGCCCGCGCCGGCCCCGATGCAGGCAGGGCGGCACGGGCCATCGTCACGGCATTACACCACCAGATAGGACGATTGCGTGAGAATGCGCTCGTACTCGCCGATGAAGGCGGCCTGCTGTTCCGGGCTCAGTTCTGCACTGTTCACCTTGTCGGCGTAGCGCTCGGCGATCTCCTCCGGGGAGAGGTGCACGTAGCGCAGCATGTCGGCGATGGTATCGTGCTCCTCATGGCCGTGCCAGTTCGGCTGGCCGTGCGCGTCCAGCACCACGTTGATCGAGTCGGTGTCGCCGAACAGGTTGTGCATGTCGCCGAGGATTTCCTGGTAGGCGCCGACCAGGAACACGCCGACCAGGTAGTCCTCGCCCGGCGCCACGTCGTGAATCGGCATGCTGGCTTCCAGGCTCTGGCGGTCGATGTACTGCGTCACCTTGCCGTCGGAGTCGCAGGTCAGGTCCTGCAGTACGGCGCGTCGTGTCGGCTGCTCATCGAGGCGATGGATCGGCATCACCGGCAGCACCTGGTCGATGGCCCAGGTGTCCGGTAGCGACTGGAACACCGAGAAGTTGCAGAAGTATTTGTCGGCGAGCTTGTCGGTCAGCTCGTCGAATACCTGACGCTGCGAGCGCTGACCGGCCGACAGCCTCCCGTACAGGCGGCGGCACAGCACGGCGTAGAGGGTCTCGGCCAACGCCTTGTGCTTCAGCCCGAGGCGGCCTTCGCTGTACAGTTCGGCCACGTCCGCCACGTAATGGCCGGCGCGGTGGTAGGTTTCGGTGACCATCTCGGTGTCGGCCAGCGCCATCAGCTCGGCGAGTTTACGTACCGGCTCGGGCAGGGCGGTGCTGTCGCCCAGCTCCGGCACGGTTTCCGGCTGGCGTTCGACGTCGGTGACGTTCATCAGCAACACCGAGTGGTGCGCCGTCATGGCGCGGCCGGACTCGGAGAACAGGCGCGGATGCGGGATGCCGTGGCGGTCGCAGAACTCGGCCAGCGTCGATACGATCACCTGGGCGTACTCTTCCATGTCGTAGTTGAGGGAGCTGTCGTTGCGCGAGTGGGTGCCGTCGTAGTCGACCCCGAGCCCGCCGCCGACGTCGAGGTGGTCGATCGGCAGACCCAGCGCGCGTAGCTCGGCGAAGTAGCGCAGCGCTTCGCGCAGGCTGTTGCGGTAGTCTGCGATGTTGGCGATCTGCGAGCCGATGTGAAAGTGCATCAGGCGTACGCAGTCCTGCATCCCGGCGGCCTCCAGCTTTGCGATGGCTGCCAGCAGCTGTGCCGCCGACAGGCCGAATTTGCCCTTCTCGCCGCCGGTGTCGGCCCACTTGTTGCCGGTCAGCGACGACAGCCGCACGCGCAGGCCGATCATCGGGCGCACGCCAAGCCGGGCCGACTCCTCGATCAGCAGGTCGACCTCGATCTCCTTCTCGATCACCACGAACACCCGGTGGCCGAGCTTCTGCCCGGCCAGTGCCAGGCGGATGAACTCACGGTCCTTGTAGCCGTTGCAGACGATGTGGCCGCCGCTGGGGGTGAGCGCCAGCACAGCCATCAGCTCCGGCTTGGAACCAGCCTCGAGGCCGATCGATACCTCCGGCGTGGCGATGATGCTCTTCACCACCGCTTCCTGCTGGTTGACCTTGATCGGGTAGATCGCGGTGTAGCGGTTGCGGTAACCGATGCCGGCGATGGCCTGGTCGAACGCCTGGCACAGCCGGCGCACGCGGTCCTGGATGATGGCTGGAAAGCGCACCAGCATCGGCAGGTCCAGCCCGTCGGCCTGCAGCTGGTGGGCCAGCCGGTGTAGGTCGATCGCCGCCTTGCCGTCGCGGCCGGGGAGGACCGTAACGCGGCCCTGCTCGTTGATGTCGTAGTAACCATCACCCCAGTGACGAATGCCGTAAAGGTTGCGGCTGTCGGCCGGTGTCCATGCCATGGTTTTATCCTTATCCAAAAGACAAAAGAAGGCTCTTTAGTGCGCGGCTTTCGGGCGGATGCTTTTATGTGTGCCAGGGATGTCAGAGCGGAAAAAAGCGCCGCCCCGTCACGTGCAGAACGTAGCGGGGAGCGTGGGGTGCCCGGCTGGGCCGGGCGGGCGCTGTCGTTATATCAGACGGGCGCGCCGATTTTCTTGACCACCTTGCGCCCTAGCAGCGAGGCCAACAGGCCGTTGACGAAGCGTGCCAGCCGGCCGGTGGCGTCGCCCTCGGCCGACAGGCCGCCGAGCGAGATGGCCTGCAGCAGGCCGCTCTCGTGGATCAGCTCCATCGCGAAGTGCGCTTCGCGGTAAGTCAGCCCGCCCTGGTGGGTCGGGTCGTCGCGACCGAGATCGCGGCCGTCCATGACGTCGATGTCGAAGTGCACATGCAGCCCGGCCACCCCCTGGCCGACCGTGGCGATGGTTTTGGGCATCAGGCTCGCCAAGCCGTGGCGGTCGATCTCGTCGATGGTGATCAGACGCACGCCATAGTTGTCGAGCAGCGCCTTGTCTTCCAGGCTGGTGTGGCGCACCCCGATCAGCACGGTGTTTTCCAGGCTCGGGCCGCGCTTCTGTTTCTTCAGTGCCAGCAGCCGGGCGATGCTGCCACGCGAGGTGAACACGACGGCGCCCGCGTCCTGGCCGGCGACGTGGCCGACCGGGACCGGCGTGTCGTGCCAGGAACCGCCGCTCAGGATCAGTGGAATCTGGCGGAACGAGCGGTAGAACAGGCTGTACAGGTCATCGCTGTCGACCGGCGCTTTCCAGAAGAAGCTGTCGGCGCTCTTCTTGCCATGCTCGATGCATTCATGCCCGATCGGTTCCAGCTCTTCGCGCAGGCCGTTGAGCAGCAGATGGCTCGCGAGCGGCTCACAGGCGTCGGTCAGTTTCTCCACCAGGTTGAACAGCTTGATCACGGTGGGCTGGGTCGCTTCGGCGCGGTGCAGGCGGTATTCTTTTGCCACGTAGGGCGAGGTCATCGCCATCAAGAGCGCGCCGTAGTCCAGCGTGAAGGCGACGCTGTCGCCCAGGCGGTAGGCTGTTTCCGCTGCGCTGGCGTCGACGATCAGGTGGTCGCTGCTTGCGCCCAGCACGCGCAGACGCTCGTCGGTCGGGCGCAGCCCCTCGGGGGCGATGTCCTCGCGTCCCATGGCGAGGATCAGCCGGCGCGAAGGGCGGTCCTCGCCGTCGAACACCGGGCGGCGGCCGAAGGCGTCCTCGCCGGACAGCCCGTAGGGGCGCGACGGCTTGATCTTGGCCTCGATCACGTCCGCCGTCAGGGTGTAGGCGTCTTTGTGCAGCTTTTCATACAGCCCTGGCGGGGTGGGAGATTCGGCCAGCATGATGCTGGCGCCGAGACGCAGGTGGTTGATGCCGGCGGGTATCTGTCCCTGTTCCAACAGCGGCAGCGAGAAGGTGTTGCCGCCGGACACGATAGGTAGCTCGATGGCGTGGTGGCGGCGGATCTCGTCGGCGAGATAGGCCAGGTTGGAGAGGTTGTCGACGGTGGGCTGGATGCCGCCGACGCAGGCCAGGTTGGCGCCGATGCCGATCAGGCGCACGCCGGGCAGCGCCAGAATCTGCTCGACGTAGTCCATGGTCTCGTGGGGCAGGATACCCTCGCGCAGGTCGCCCAGGTCGATCATCAGCACGACATCGTGCACCGTGTCGATCTGCAAGGCCGCACGCGACAGCGCCTGCAGCGTCTGCAACTCGGAGTTCAGGCTGATGTCGGCGTGGCGCACCACCTGTTCCGCCTCGTCCGGGGCCGGGGCGCGGATCAGCATCAGCGGCACGGCGATACCGTCGCGCCGCAGCCGCACGATGTTGTCGAGGCGCGAGTCGGCAATCTGCACCACCCCGCCGCGCACCATGGCGCGTGCCACCCGGGGCGAGCCGCAGGCCGACTTGGTGACGCCCGCGACGCCGATACCCTGCGTCCGGCAGGCCTCGACCAGCACGCTTGTGTTTTCCTCGATGCGGTCAAGATCGATGATGATGCGAGGACCTGCCATGCCTGTGCTCCACTGCTTTGAACGTCGATGCGGCGGGGGACGCCATCAACTGCCGTAAATGTCGAAGTTGAAGTATTTCTTCTGTACCTTCTGGTACACGCCGTTGCTGCGGATGGTCTCGATCGCCTTGTTCAGGCGCTCGCGCAGCGCGTTGTTGCCCTTCTTCACGGCGATACCGGCACCGTAGCCGAAATACTTGGTATCGGAAATCCCCGGCCCGGCGAAGGCATAGGCCGGCGCGCCGCCGCGTTTCAGGAATTCGGTATCGGCCACGACCTGGTCGACGAACACGCCGTCCAGCCGCTCGGTCTTCAGATCGAGGAAGGCCTCGGTGACCTTGCCGTAGTTGACGATCTGCACGCCTTTCCTGCCCCAGTGGTCCTTGGCGTAGCGCTCCTCGGTCGAGGCGCGCAGCACGCCGATGCGCTTGCCGCTGAAGTCATCCTTGGTAACCTTCACCGCGCCGTTCTTGGTGACCATGCGGCTCGGTGTTTGGTAGTAGCGGTTGGTGAAATCGACGGCTTTCTTGCGCTCGTCGGTGATCTGCATCGACGACAGGATGGCGTCGAACTTGCCGGCGTTGAGCGCCGGAATCAGGCCGTCCCACTCCTGCGGTACGATCTCGCAAGTCACCTTCATCGCTTCGCACAGCGCCCGCGCGATGTCCACGTCGAACCCTTCCAGATGGCCGTCGGCCGCCTGCTTGGCGAAGGGCGGGTAGTTGCCGTCGATGCCGAATCGGATCGTTTCCGCCTGGGCCATCAGCGGGGTAAGGGATGCAGCCAGCAGCAGCGATAGTGCAGTCTTTCTCATGCCATTCTCCTCCGGTTCACTTTGATCGCTCCCCCTTCTGACGGTGGGGTGGCGGGCTCAGAGTGTCACAGGGGGAGAGGGGGCTCAATAGCCCACTCTTCTGTCAAAAAATGACTTTGGCATTGATGTTTTTGGCATCCGGCTGCGAGGCTTGCTGGGTGGTCTATGGTGCTAAATAGTATTTTGTATACAAAAAAGAGGTGTCGTGTTTGTCTCGGGTGATGTCGCAAATCCGTAATGGAAAATGGGGGCAAAACAGGGCAGGCTGGCTGGAGCCACTATTGCGGCAAGGATATCGATCTGGTCAGGCAAACAATTGGCCACAGGCGTTTGCTTGCGGCCAAGCTTGCCACCTTATTTCAGGCTATCCGGCAGAATCGGGTTTTGTTGTCCAGGTGGGGGCGGAGGCAACGGCGGGTCCTTGTAATCGGTGTCGATGGGAACGCCCTGCGCCCTGAGCTGGGCTTCGGCTATGTTGCGTTTGGTGCGTTCACCCAAGGCGCGTCGTAGCCAGGTGGCACGCCAGTGGTCACGGTCTTTTTCATCGACATTGAGCCGTTCCTCTTCTTCGCGGGAGCTGAACGTGAGGCTGATAAAGTAGGCGCCAGGTTTGGCTGGGTCCAGATGGTTGACATCCCGATCTACCTGAAGTGTCAGATAGGTATGATCGGCATAGAACTTCCAGGTAAATGGGGCATCCAGGCTCATCCATTCCTGAAACGAGAGTGGATAGTCAGGGTCAATTGCGCCGGCTTTGTAATAATCAAGGGTAGCTTTGCCTTTCAGGCGCGGATCTGACGGATAATGATAGTTCATCCAGCCAGTTTTGCGAAGGCTCTGAATTAGACCAAGTATATATTGGCGTGCAATGTCGTGGGAAACGTATTCGTCACGATTTACTTCAGCGGTAATATACAAGTGATTGATACCGGTTTTGCGATCACGATCTTCGGCGGCCGATACGCTCATGGTATTAGGGATGGTGGTTATTAATTTACCGGTTTTGACAGATGCGGCCATGGACTTGCCATGGTTGGCTGAGTCTACATCATAGAAATTTAGGCCAAAGTTCTTTGTGTTCGCCCTAACTGTCTTGCCGTAGCGGGCTTGCCAATCTGTGCCTTGTTGCCCAAAAGCCACTTCGATCAGTGGAGGAAAGTCTTGTGCAGTGACCATGTCTTGCTTTCTGTAGATTTCGTATCCAGTTGCGAGTGCCGTCAGCAGCGCCAAGGCCGCGATCAGTAATGATTTTCGCCAATTCACGTGTTTAATCCCTGCTAACATACCAGCTCGCCATGGTTTTCAATTCGGCTTCCATTTGGATGGCTTGCTTCTGCATCAAACCATGAAATTTATCTGCAGCTTGACCTATCCATTTCATCCGGCTTCTGTAGTTCTCCAGCACCGTATCATCCGGCGCCACCGACTTCAGCTTTGGATCGTTGGTCTGGCATTCGTGGGTGAATACCAATTCCAGATCGGGTGAAAACCAACTGAGCCAGCCGCGCTGCCGTTGTACCCATGTAGCGAACTTAGGGTCGTCATACATCAGCGGCTGCAGGATGACGCCCTGTTCGTGTTTGGCAATCTCCATCAGATGCGTAAATTGTGCATCACGCCTTTTCTGGCCTATAGATTTATCAATTTCTTTGATTAAGGAAAACGCCGTCTTGATAAAGCCGGAAATTGGCAGGTAGTTCAGCGTCGGCAGTACCGTCTCGGCCCAGGGCAGGCGCTTGAGATTGTCGTTGACCGCCTGGTGGCAGCCGTTCTCGCCACGCGTGTCCAGGCATTGTTCGAAGGTGCCGAGGCTGTAGTTGTGATACCAATGAGTAGGCGCGATATCCTGAAACAGCCAGAAATTGCCCTTGCCCAGCCCATCGCGCACATAGCCGAAGTCCCAGTTCTCATCCAGCCTGGGCAGGTATTTGCCACTGTCTACCTGGATAAGATCCAGTGTGCAGGCGACGGTCTTGCTGGCGAAAGCTCCCAGCGCCATCCAGTAGTAGCGCCCTTTTTTCTTGGGGTTGCCATAGTCCTCGGTTTCCAGGTAGAAGCGAGCGTAGGTGGCGGCTATCACGCGGGCTCGTTTGGCATAATCGGCCATGACGGCGCGGACAGGTCTGAAGGTATAGCCCTGTTCCCGATACGACAGCCGCTCGTAGGCAAACTGTTGCGCCAGCGACCACATGGTGTCGCAGCCGGCGTTCAGCTTGCAACTCGACTCCTCGCGGGTATTGGTGGTGCCACTACCCTTCAAGTTTTCGGTGGCCATGATTATTGTTCTCCTGAGGGCGGCAGAATCTCGCTCCACACCAGTTTTGCCTCCAGCGGGGTTGGTGCAGTGGTGTGGATGCGCTGGTTGCTGCCATCGGGTTTGATACGGTGCAGAAGCTGCTGCTTACCGTCATTGACTGCCAACAGCAAGCCTTTCAGTGGCTTCCCGTTCGGGCCCAGAACCTGGAATTTCTCGTCGTAGAGATCGGCGCTGGGGAAGCCCTGCATATTGACGCCAATGCTGGCCGGTCCACTCAGCGCATGGTCCGCTCCTTTTATGCTCACCACACTGGGACAATGGATGTCGATGTTGCCGCCGGACAGCTTGATGTAACCGCCGCCGCTGGCGAGCAGAATGTCCTGCTTGGCGCTGATAACCACCTTGCCCTTGCAGGAGGTGATGGTCACGTCCTTGTCCGCCGTCAGCTCCATGGCATCGCTCTGCGACTGGACCTGCACCTTGCCCTTGGCGGCGATCAGCTTCAGGCTGACGGCGTCCTTCACCCCCGCCACAAACAGGCTGATGTGCTGCCCCACGTTGTGCAGCCAGCGCCGGCCCGAGGTCTGGTGGGTGTCGCGCTGGGCCACCTGGTCGATATTCGTCCCGGCGGCCAGGGTGAGGCTGTTGTCGGTGGTGGCGGCGAGGCCGGCTGGGGCAGAGAGGATCATCAGCGGCTGCTGGCCGGCCTGACCATTGGCGGCGGTCTTGGATTCTTTATCGGTATTCGAACCCGCTTCCCAGGCTTTGAGGGCCTGGACGTGGTGCTGCAGGTGGCCGTCGGTCTTCGTGGCGCCTTTGCTGTTGTCGGGCTGGATCGTCTCCGGACCGGTTTCGACGCTGTCGGCCAGTTGGGCGGTGGCGGTCTCGCCAAGGGATTGGCTGAGCGCCAGCGCGGCATCGAGCTGGCTTTGCGCGCCGTCGCGGGCCAGTTGCTTGCCGGAGGCTGAGGCCTGCGCTTCGGTACTCAGCAAGAGGCCATGCCCGGCACGGATCGCGCCGTGGCGGTCGGTGCGTAGTTCGAAGCCGTCACCGCGTGGCGTGGCTTTGCCATCGGTGCGCGGATGGGCGAGATAGCCCTGGTTGAGCTGAGTCTTGCCGTGTTCGGACGAGAGCTTGGTTCTCACTTCACCGGGGGTGTCGTCGAACAGCAGCTCGTTGTATTGCCCGCCCTGATGCTCTTTCGACTTGATGCCGGACAGGGTCTTGTTGGCCGGCAGGCTGCCGGCCCCGCTGAAGGCGGGCGGCGGATGACTGCCGTTGTATAGCACGCCGGTGATCACCGGCCGGTCGATGTCCCCTTCGATGAAGTCGACCAGCACTTCCTGGCCGATGCGCGGGATGAACTGGTGGCCCCAGCCGGCGCCGGCCGAGGGCATGGCCACGCGCAGCCAGCAACTGGAGGTGTCGTCGAGGTTGGCGCCGATGGTGGGATGCTCATCCGGACGGGCCCAATGAAACTGGACCTTGATACGGCCATGGGCGTCGGTGTGCACTTCTTCGCCGGCGGGGCCGACCACGGTAGCGGTCTGGGCGCCACGTGCGGTGGGCTTGGCGAGCGCCGTGCCGGCGTAGGCCGGGGTGAGCGGCAGGCCACGGCGTTGGGCCTGGAACTGCGTGTGGAATGGCGCGGTTTCCGCGGTGTTGCCACCGACGAGCTTCTGCAAGTCTGCCGGCAGATTGTTGCGGGCGGTGAAGGTCTGGCGCGTGACGACGAATTCGCGCTGTTCGGCACTATCCCATTCGTGGGCTGGGTGCTCGTCGAGGCGGAACCACTGCCCGGCAGTCAGTCCGCGCACCGAGCCACCGCCGTCGAAGCGCTTGGCCTGCACGTCGTGCGCCTGCTGGCGCAGCCGGGCGTAGTGCGCGAGCTGGTCGGCGTCGCCGGCGTAGTACTGGCCGGGGACGTCGTAGTCCTGCAGGCTGCTTTGCAGCCGGGCGCCATCGGAGCCCTGGTCGACGGCGCTGGTATCCCCGCTGTGGCCGGTGGCGACCGGGTGGTAATCGAAGGTCGCCAGCGCCACGCTGCCGCTGACGATCTGGCGCGTACTGTCCCAGCGGGTGAGGCCGTCTTCGGCTTCGGTGGCATCGGTACGGTGGAAGCGCACCCGTTCCACCCCGGCGGGCGGCAGCGAGTACGGGGCGTCGAAGGCGATGAGCTGGACTTGGGGGATGTCCCCATCCAAATGGACGAAGCGCCAGGCCAGTCCCTCTTCGTGCAGCAGACGCACGATGAAGTCGTAGTCACTCTCGCGGTATTGCAAGCAATAGCTACGCGGCGGCAGTTCGCCCGCCAATGAAAAATCCAGGCTCTGCACCGCCGCGAACACCGGGTTGGCGGCGGCGTGCTCGGCGAAGACCTGGCGCACGATGTCGGGCACCGACTGATCCTGGAACACGCGGCTGGTACGGCGCAGGCGCAGGAGCGCGAACGGCGGCTCGACGGTGAGGGCGTACTTGGCGAAGCCGCCGTCGCTGCCCGCCGCCTCGGCGGCGCTGACCACGCCGCAGCGCACCTGTTCGGTTCCGTCCGCCCCGGCGATGCCCAGCCGCACCGGCATGCCGAGCAGGCCCTTGAGTTCGAGCCCGGCATCCGGCGACAGGCATTCGACACGGTAGCGGTAGCTGTCGGACACCGCCTCGTCGCCGTGCACGGCGAGCGGCAGCAGCGTCTCGCCCCAGCGCCCGCCGTCGCCCAGTTGCAGGGTGAGGAGGCGCTGGTCCTGGGTGAAGGCGGAGGCGAAAGCTGAAAGAAGCTCAAGGGCACTCATGGCATCGATCGGGAATTAACCATTGAACGTGATGCGAACCGCATGCAGTTTTTGCTTGGTATCGGAGCGGACGGTAATGCGGATTGCCGAAATGCCACTTTCGACCAGCAGGTTTTTCACGACCATGGCCCTGGCTTTGGCTGCAGCCTCAGCATTGCCGACTTCCCGACGATCACAAAAACCGGTAACGACGATTTGTTTGGCAATCACCAGAGCCGGTGCCAGGGCACGTACTTGCTGCTCGGTGACCGGGGTCAGCTTGGAGTTCATCTTTTCGAAAGGGATCAGCGTCGGATCGCTGGCCACGGTCTTGTTGCCGGTTTGTTCGATGACTTTCGTGGTGGCCTGGTCCAGTTCGGCCGTGACCTTGGCGACAATCGCCTTGCCTTGCTGCTCTTGTGTCCCCGCCGCATTCATCGCTGCGTTTTGTGCTGCTTGCTTGGCTCCGGCGCAACCCAAGAGCATGGACGTACAAAGGGCGAGAGAGGCGATTCTGTAAAACATGATTTTTCCTTTCAAAATAAAGACCCGCACAATGACCGATGCGGGCCTTTACCTACATCAAATAACTTAAGCGATGACTTTGTTGGCCGTCAGATCCCAGCCGGCGCTGACGTTACCGCCACCGGCGCCGTCGGCACGTTTCTGCTGGGTGTAGGTCCACTTGATCTTGCCGTAGCTGAAGCTGACCTTCTCGCTGGGGAAGCCGGTATCGTTGGCCGAGCCATTCGGCTCAACCCTGGAAATCAATACTTGCTCCATCTTGATCTCCATGTACTTCACCTTGTCGCCGCCGGCACGGCACAGCTCGATGGTGACATCCTTGATGTGCTTGCCGGTGCAGCATGCTTCGTAGATCTTCGGGCTGGCCTTGTCCAGGAAGTGGGTGATTTCGTACACGCCGTGGTTGACGCGTTCGGCGGTGGCTCCACCGGCCGAGCTGGCGGTGGCCTGCGCCGGCTGCTCGATCAGATGGGAGAAGGACTGGATCTCGATCCAGTCTTTGTGTTGATCGTCGGTGCTTTCGCCCGGGATACCGTCGATTTTCAGGAAGGCGTCAAAAGCCATTGCATTCTCCTTGGATAAATAAAGATGGAAGTGCTACTTCCAAAACAAATGCCTCGCCTCCTGTCGGCACCGAATGCCGACAGGGTGGTGAGTCGTTGCGGGCGTTAGCCTGCCGGCTGGGGCAGCTCGGCAACCAAACGCAGGGATATGGTCAGTTCGTCCAACTGGAAGTGCGGACGCAGGAAGGCCGCGGCGCGGTAGACGCCCGGCTTG
This sequence comes from Pseudogulbenkiania sp. MAI-1, assembly GCF_000527175.1. Lineage (NCBI taxonomy): Bacteria > Pseudomonadati > Pseudomonadota > Betaproteobacteria > Neisseriales > Chromobacteriaceae > Pseudogulbenkiania > Pseudogulbenkiania sp. MAI-1. Next base: position 1,055,148 of record NZ_AZUR01000001.1, read on the forward strand.
CCGGGGACCTCCACGACATCCACGCGTGCTTCGCGCAGCGGGTATTTCGCCTTGGCTTCCTGGCTGGCGGAGTCGTCCAGCAACACGTATTGCGCCAGCCAGGTGTTCAGGAAGTCCTGCACGTTCTGGCGCGAGGCGAAGCTGCCGATTTTGTCGCGCATGATGGATTTCATGTAATGCGCGATGCGCGATACGGCGAAGATGTAGGGCAGCTGGGTGGACAGACGGGCGTTGGCATTGGCCGCGTCGGTGTTGTAGGTCTTGGCCTTCTGCACCGACTGGCCGCTGAAGAAGGCGGCGTAGTCGGTGTTCTTGCAATGCACCAGCGAGATGAATCCCAGGTCGGACAGCAGCTTTTCGGTACGGTCGGTTACGGCCACCTCGGTGGGGCACTTGAGCGCCACTTCGCCGTCATCGGTCTTGAAGGTATGCGCAGGCAGGCCTTCGACCAGGCCGCCGCCTTCCACGCCGCGGATCGCCGCCAGCCAGCCGTACAGGGCGAAGGCATCGGTCAGGCGGGCCGCGTAGGCATAGGCGGCATTGGTCCACAGGTATTTGTCGTGATGGCTGCCGTCGACGTTTTCTTCAAAGTCGAAAGCTTCCACCGGCACGTTGTCACGGCCGTACGGCAGGCGGCCGAGCACGTGCGGCAGCACCAGGCCAACGTAGCGCGAATCCTCGGATTCGCGGAACGATTTCCACTTGGCGTATTCGACTGTGTCGAAGATCTTGGCCAGATCGCGCGGCTTGCCGATGTCGGTGAAGCTTTCCAGACCGAACAGGCCGGGAGAGGCGGAGGAGATCAGCGGTGCATGCGCCGAGGCCGCGACATGGGACAGCTCGTCCAGCAGGTAGAAGTCTTCCGGGTGGCGGGTGAATTCGTAGTCGCCCACCAGGGCGGCGTAGGGTGCGCCACCGAAGGTGCCGTACTCTTCCTCGTAGATCTTCTTGAACAAGGCGCTCTGATCGAACTCCGGCGAGGCCTTGAAGTCCTTGACCAGGTCTTTCTTGGAGGCATTGAGCACCTTGATCTTCAGCATGGTGCTGGTTTCCGATTCTGCCACCAGGTATTTCAGGCCGCGCCAGGAGGCTTCCAGCTTCTGGAACTCGGGGTGGTGCATCACCTCGTTGAGCTGGCTCGACAGCAGGGCGTCCAGCTCTGCGATACGGGCATCGATGCTGGCGGACAGGTCGCGCGATACGGTCACGCTGCCTTCCAGCACCTGGGCCACCAGTTCGCCGATCAGGTCACGGGTATGGCCTTTTTCACTTTCGTTGGTGGCGATGCGGCTCTGTTCGATGATGCTGTCCAGCAGGCTGCCGGCATCGACGGTGCTCGGGTCCGCTGCCGTGTCCAGTTGTTGTGCGCTGTTCATGGCTTACTCCCCGGTGTTGTCGCTTTGGGTGGATTGGCTGATCTGGCGAAGTTTCTCGGTATCGCGTACCACCTCGTCCAGCAGCTCTTCCAGCTTGTCGTTGCCGGCCAGCTTGTTGCGCAGGTCGGCCAGACGGGTGCGGGCTTCCAGCAGATGCTTGAGCGGTTCCACCTGGGCCACCACGTTCTGCGGCTCGAAATCGGCCAACTCGTTGAAGTTCAGTTCCATTGCCAACTGGCTGCCGTCGTCCTGCAGCTTGTTGTCGACCTTGATGGCCAGGCGCGGCGCCATGCCCTTGAGGACTTCATCGAAGTTGTCGCGGTCGATCTGCACGAACTTGCGCTCCTTCATCTTGGGCAGCGGGTTCTTGCTGTGACCGGAATAGTTGCCCAGCACGCCCAGCACGAAGGGCAGTTCCTTGGTCTCGATGGCGTCGCCGATTTCGACGTCGTAAGTGATCTGCACGCGCGGGGGGCGGACCCGCGACAGTTTTTTCTGGGTGCTTTCTTTGCTCATGGTGTGCTCTCGAAAAGATGGTCTGTCAGGGTTGAGCGGCGTCAGGCGATGCTGCGGGCAAGGCTGGCGACAAGGTCGCGCAACTGCGCGACGCTAAGCCCCGGGTCGTTCAGGCGCCGTCCCAGGATGTATGAGGCCTCGGCGTAGGACTGATGGCGGTGCCAGGGCGCCTGCTCATCGCCGATGTCTACGACGAAACGTTGGTCCAGCGGCTCGCCCCAGCATTGCGCCACGATGTGGGCGTCCGGCGAGTGGGGCTGGAGGGCCAGGAAGCGTCCGTCCGGCCGGTTGATCTGCAGGCATTGGGCATCGTCGGCTCCATGGGTGCTGGCAGCGGCCTGGTACAGCGACAGCCAGGTGGCGGCGGCCAGCATGTCTTCGCCATCGGTGGCCGGCAGCGGCAGCAGGTAGGTCTGTGCGCACAGGCTGTCGCGGAAGCGGTGCTGCAACTGGCTGTGGAAGATGAAGGCCAGCAAGGTGGTCTCCAGCGTATGGCCGGGCTGGCGGGCGAGCAGCCTTTCCAGTTGGTGTGCCGGGGTGATGGTCAGGTGGCGGGACAGCAACTGTTCGGCCAGGGCGACATCGTCGTTCGAGGCCACGCCGAACAGCGCTTGCGCTTCCAGAAACTGGCGGCAGGCCACCATTTCCACCGCGTTGTCGATGGCGCTGGCGAGTTGATCCTTCAAGCCTGAAAAGAACAGCTCGCAGGTGAGCAGCAGCACGGCCAACGGTGGCAGCGCCAGGCTGGCAGGTAGTTGGGTGACGGCTACCAGCGGGTAGTTGCGCCCGCTTTCGTCGTGGCTGGGCTGGATCACGCCGAGCGACAGCCAATCCTGATCCCGGCTGCGCAGCACGAAGCAGGAGGGGGGCATGGCACGGTAGCGGGCGACGGCCTCTGTGCCGGGGGAGAGCAGGCTGATGCTGTCCGCCAGCAGATGGTCCAGCTGTGCCGCCGCCGGATGGGTGGCGTTGATGCGGATGAAGTCGGCGCGGCGCGGCAGTTTGCCGAAGATGCAGTACGATGATGCCGCGGCTTCCTGGTTGCGTTTGAAAGTGAAGCTCAAGACTATGGCCCCGTTTACAACGTTACGCGCTCGGGCAACGTCAGTTTGTTAAGACGGGTCAACTGCAGCGGGTTGACACCGCTGAGTACCCGGAAATTGACACGCACGCTCTGCGTATCCCCGTCAGCCTTGCGCAGCGACCAGGCCAGCTGGGTGCCATCCGGGCCATCCTGCACGACCTTGGCTCCGGCCAGCAGGCGCATCAGGCCCATGCCGCCGGGGTGGTTGGCCACCACGCTGCTCGCGCCGTTGTAGGACAACACCTGGATGCGCGCGCCAGTCGTCTGGCCGTTGCCGTTCCAGGTGAAGGGCTGCCAGATCTGCGGGCCGTTGCGATAGCGCAGTTCCTGGCCATCGATATCGAAGACGATTTCAGAGAGCCCCGGCGTCGGTTGCGGCTGTAGTTCGAAGCGGAGGCTGTCACCCTCCTGCAACTGGCCGTTGGCCAGTGCGGACAGGCTGCTCACGCTGCTGAGGAAGGCCGGGTTGAACTTGATGCCGAGTTCGCCCCAGGCGCGCGGTACCAGCATGTCTCCTTTTTTCTGGACCAGGCCGGCTAGGTATTTGTTGATGAAACGATCCAGCGTGCCGTCGTTGGCTTTCAGGAAGCGGTTGATCTCGGCAATGGATGCCGTGCTGCCGGCATCGCTGAACGGGTACTTGGCCGACAGTTGACGCCATTGCGGCAAGACCTCGGTGGCCCAGGCCTGATTGATGTCGGCGCTGACCGGGCCGAGTAGGGTGCTGTAGGAGTGGCTGAGTGGTCGCACCAGCATCGGACGCACCAGACTGACTGTGTCGGGCGTGCTTTGCGCCAGCAAGGCGTTGTCGACGTAGGCGATGCTGTCCGCCAGTTCCGAGCCGCTGTTGTTGAAGGTGGCCTGCAGGGTAGCGCGTGCCAGGGAGCCCGGGTCGTCGGTGCTGGCGATGGCCCCCAGCTTGGCTTTCAGTTTGGCCAGTTGCTCCAGGTAACCGTTGATCGGGGTGTTGTCGCCTTTCACCAACTGGGCTACCCCGGCAAACTGTCGGCCCACTTCGCCGTAGAGTTTGTCCTTGGGCGTGTTCTCGCTGCTGCCGCCTTTCAGCAGTTCGGCGGTTTTTTTCAGAACCGACTGCTTGGCATTCTCCAGCGATCGGTTGAGTTCGGACGGGTTGTCCCAGGCCGTTTCCGTCGCCGCACGCAACAGGATCAGCTTGATGGGCGAGGTTTCCCGGTCCGACAGGCGAGTCATGGCCGAGGCGGACTGTGCCGGGCTGGTGAAATCACGCACCGTGACGCCCTGCAGGAAGCGCTTCCAGCTGTCGATATAGGCTGCGCGGTATTGTGCTTCGAGGGCCGCCCGGTTCTTCTCGCCGTCACCATCCTTGCCCAGGTTGTCCTGACTGGTGGCTGCCAGCACCCAGTCGTCGCTACGGATTTCTCCCTTGCTCGCTTCCTCGATGGCGGCTTTTACGTATTGATCCCATGCCTCGCGGGTAAAGGCACCTTCCACCATCTGGCTGCCGGCCATGATGTCGAGATCGCGGTTGTTCAGGATGCGGGCCACGGTCAGTGGGGCAAAGCGGGTGTTGGCGCGGGCGCGGATTTCATTGAATACCCGCTCTTCGGCCGACATGCGCTTGAAAGAGCCGCGCAGCACCTCGCGTGCCTGGTTGACCACGCGCAGGTTGGGCGAAATCAGCGGAAGGTCCGGTGCCTTGAGCTGGCTGATGTAGAACGCCAGCAGCTTTTCGGCGACCGCCATGATTTCTTCGGTGCTGTACTGCCCGCGCTGGGCTTCCAGATAGGGGCGCCAGTAGCGCGGAAGCTGGTCCGCCAGATGCGCCGGCTCCATGCGCTGTGGCTGGTACAGCATCAGGTAGGTTTTCAGTGCGTTATAGCTGGCATCCAGTTGCGGCGACTTGGCCGGGGCCTGGGCCGGGCGTTCTGCCGATGCTTCTGTCGCTGCCGCGACAGCTTGCGTGGCAGCGGCTACAGAGACTGTCGACGGTTGGACTGCCGCGACGCGAGCCGGGGGTGTCCAACTGGCCCGGTGCAGGCCGAAGCCGGACGCCTGCCAGTTTGTCGCCACCGGCTGTGGGGCCTGGTGCGGCCAGACGGCAGTCCGAATGTGGTAGTCGTCGGTCGACAGGGGCACAGGATGTCCCCGGTACTCCTCGGGAATGGCGCTTAGCTCGATGTTCGGCAGCGGCTTGCCTTGCAGCCGTGGACGGTATTTGGGCTTGGGTTTTGCCGGTATGGTCACGGAAGGGGCGGGCGCTGGCGCAACCGGCTTGGCTTCCAGTATCGGAGGCGGGGAGGCAGGCTGGCGCTGGTCGAGTGCAAGCAGGGAGGTTTCCAGATTGCGCTGAACCGGCTCCAGCATCAGGGTCTTGATGCCTGCAAAGTATTCGCTGCGCAAGGCGGCTTCCAGTGGCTTGCCCTGATAGAGACCCACGCCAATCTGCCAAGGAGCTCCCTCGGTACGGTACGCCTGCAACTGTTCCAGGCGGGTTTGCAACTGCTGCAGTGCGCGCAGCTTGTCGTACAGTTGGCCGGAAGTCGCCAGCTTGCGAGCGGCTTCCCTTTCCTGGCTGATTTCCGCCAGCAGTTGCTGGTTGCCGATGTAGGACCAGCTCCACAGGCCTGCCAGCACGCTGAGCGTCAGCACGCCGGCTGCCATTGCAGCCATGCGCCAGCGACTGCCGCTGTACCGAGTCTGCCGTGAGATCAGGTGCTGGTCCGGAAACAGCACCTTCCGGAACAGGTCGCCCAGGAAAAAGCTGTACGAAGCCGGAACCTGGCGCTTGTCACCCTGCTTGGTGGTCAGGTCGAACTGCCCTTGTACCCGGCTGGCCGCCACGATGCGTGGCGTGCCTTCCTGCAGTGCGCTGGTGAAGTAGAAGCCGCGCAGCAGCGGACGGGCGTGATAGGGGTCATCCTCGTACAGCAGAGTCACGAATTTCACGACGGCTTCTTTCAGACCGTGAAACTCGATTGGGAAGGCGAAGTGTGCCGGATGAACCTGATCGCCGCGATATTGCAGCAGCTTCTCCTCGCCGGCCTGTACCAGACCGCGATGGAGCAACTCGAATTGCTGGGAGGCCACGGTGGTGGCGTCGAAGCCGTTACCCTGGCTGGCTGTCAGGGTGCTGCCCCACACCCGGGCACGCTCTTCTTCCGGCATGTCCTGGAAGAACTCGGCGAACCCGCCCAGCAGGTCCAGTTTGGTAAACACCAGGTAGACGGGGACGTGCAGCTCGAACGTGCTGCAGACCTCGTGGATGCGCTCTCGTACCTGACGGACATACAGCGAAAAGCCTTCGCTGTGGTGCTGGGCCAGTTCGGGCAGGCTGATGGCGACCAGGATGCCGTTCACCGGCGCCTTGGGGCGGTGCTTTTTCAGCAGCTTCAGAAAAGCCAGCCATTCGCCACGATCCTCGCTCTGGGTCGCGTAGCGGCCGGCGGTGTCGAGCAGCACCCCCTCGGTGGAGAAGAACCAGTCGCAGTTGCGCGTGCCGCCTACCCCCTGGATGGCGCTCTTGTCGCTGAAGGGGAAGGTGAGGCCGGATTGCAGGATGGCCGAGCTCTTGCCGGCGGCAGGATGGCCGATGATCATGTACCAGGGTAGCTCGTACAGTGCCGCATTGCCGCTGCTGTTGCCGAGTTTCGACCTCTTCAGGGTGTCGATGGCGGCCAGCAGGCGCTGGCGCAGCAGGGTGACTTCGGCGCGCTTCTCGGAGCCTGCGTGGATCACGGCATCGTCCGCCTGCTGGCGCAGCATTTTCTCCAGCAGCCCTCCGGCACGGCGCGCCAGAAGCTGCCCGATCAGCAGGCTTGCCACCCAGAGCAGCATGATCACGACGATGCAGCTCAGCCTGGCCTCCAGGGTTTCCAGCCCCATCCATTCACCCAGGAACCAGATCAGGGCGATCAGGATCAGGAATCCGATTGCCGATGCCACCTTGGCATATCGACGCCAACCTTTTTTCAACACCTCTTCACCTTCCTATTTGTTTATTGCTGCCGGGCCAGCAGCTGCTTGAGCGAGCCGCTGCGTTCGATATGGCCGTAGTCCTTGAAGCTCCAGTTGCCGCCCCAGGTCAGCCCCGCCGCCGTCGCTTCCTCCCCCAGGGCGAGATAGGCCGACATGGCCCAGGGGTCGCGCTCCGAAATCACGACTTTCCCGTTCCTGACAGGAGCCAGATCGACGGCCAGGCCGTATTGGTGCTTGCTCTGTCCTCCCTTGGCCTTGGTGACCAGCGTGCCTTGTTCCGCCAGGGCATCCTGACGCTCGGGACTGCGGTAACCCTCCAACAGGGTCATGGGGTAGCCACGCGCTTCCAGCCGTGTCATGACGTGCAGCACCGTCTGAACGAACGACGCGTCGAGCTTGTTCCAGTCCCGGTCCGCCCGGTTCAGTCGCGGCTGTTCGCTGATGGCATCTCGGAAAGCCTCCGGGGGTAGAGGCGGGGGAGGAACCAACTGTTCCTCCTGCAAGGTCAGCTTGATCCGCGAGCTGTGCGTGTATTCATTAGGGATGAATTCCGACGATCCGTGCATTTCTCTAAAAAACAAATCCAACACGACTGGCATGGCGGCCAAAGATAACGAAACAAGGGGTATTCTGGCAATGACGAAGTACTTTTTTGTGTGTTCTTCGCTTTTTGTTTGTCGCATTGTTGCCGTGCCGGATGGTGTCTCTTGGCGTGGGTCCTGAGCGCGGATATCGGCCGCCTGGGTTGTGGATGCAACGTTTGTTTCTTCTATAACTATTTCATTTGATAGGATTTTTTTATTGAAAAAGCGTAGCCCAATCCACGAGATCAGGCATATCAGCAACATGGCTGTCGCTGGAGCGAGGTAGACTTGTACTGAGTTAGGCCAGTTCATACGTCAGTGTTGTTCAATGACTATGTTGTTAACTATGTGTTTAATGATTAATTTACTAAAAATTTAGCATTATTGCTAATTTTGTATAAAAAATGCTTTTCAATTATCATGTCTCTTTGGCATGATTTCCAGAGGTGGCTGACAGATGCAGCATTGCAAGACCGGGGTGCGGTGCCATGCCAGGGGGCTCCTGGGGCTATTGGTGCCTGCTGTATTGCTCTTGTCCGGGTGTGCTTCGAATAAGGAAGTACAGGTGTCCGGCGAAGCCTCCGCGCAGTTGAACCGCGACAGTCGCGGCAAGCCGCTGTCGGTTGTGGTGCGGGTCTATCAGCTGAAGTCGGATCAGACATTCAACCGCTTGAGCATGGAAGCGCTGGTGGCGGTCAAGTCGGATAAGGAACTGCTGGCGTCCGAACTGCTCGACATGCGCGAGATGACGCTGCTGCCGGGCGGGCGCGTCACAGTGTCCGATTTCGTGGTGAATCCCGAGGCTTCGCACATTGGTTTGATAGCCCTGTTCCGTCAGCCGGACCGGCATTTCTGGCGCTTGCTGTTCGATGCCGATGCCGTGCGCAGCAAGGGGCTGCAATTCATGGCGGAAGACTGCTACCTGCGCGCCGTCAAACCCCCGGCAAAGCTGCTGCCGGGGCAGCCCAAGTCGCTGCAGGTCGTTTGCCGCTAGGCCGGACGTTTGCCTAGCGTGTTGGTTTTGGATGTGTTGGCCAGTGCAGGGTGCCTGGTTCACCGGATTGATTGAAGATGCAACAAGCTAAACGTGTGTTGTGGGGCGAAGGCATGTTTCTGCGCCCGCAGCATTTTCAACAGCAGACGCTGTTTCTCGAGCAAGATGTCGTCAGCCGCCAGCAACTGATGCGCCGCCATACGTGGGGCGTGCAGCAACTGCGGCTTGATGAACAGGCGCTAAAGGGAGGGATGGTGCGGGTGGATGCCCTAGGCATCCTGTTCCGCGACGGCCTGCTCTATCAGGCCCCGCAGTCCTCGCCATTGCCCTTGTCCAGGGATCTCTCGACCCTGCCGCAACTGGGGGTGGCAACGACGCTGTATGCCTGCCTGGCCGATCTGCAGGCCTATGGCGGCAATGCCCATAGCGGCGAGCCGGCCGGCAGGCCGAGCCGCTATCAGAATGGTGGCGCGGAACTGGCCGATCTCTACACCCAGGCGTTGCCGGCAGAAGTGGCGACACTGGAGCCCGACGTGCGCCTGATGTTCGAAGAAGAGAACCGCGATGGCTACGACGCCATTCCTCTGTGCCGCCTGCAGAAGGATGCCACCGGCCAGTGGGGTGTGGCCGGCGATTTTCTGCCGCCGCTGCTGACCATCGGCGCTGCGGGAGAACTCCCGCAGTTGGTGCGGCGACTGCTGGATATCCTGCTGGTGAAAAGTCAGGCTCTGGCGGGGGCGCAGCGCGAGCGAGCCAAGAGCGTGATGGAATTCGGCTCCAGCGACATCAGCGCCTTCTGGCTGCTGCATACCGTCAATCGCAACTTCGCCCGTTTGCGCCACCTGTCGCTGAGCAACCCGCTGCATCCGGAAGAGCTGTACATGGCACTGGCGGAGTTTTGCGGCGAGCTGCAGACATTTTCTACCCGCTATGCGCTGGCCGACATACCCGCCTACCGCCATGACGATCTGCATGCGGTGTTTGCCGCGTTGGACCTGCAGATTCGCGAACTGCTGGAAACCGTCATCTCGGCACGCTATGTCGTCATCCCGCTGCATTCCCCGAAGCCATCCTTCCATATCGGCCGGCTGGAGAGCGACCGTCTGCTGGACAAGGTCGACTTTTACCTCTCGGTGCAGAGCGAGCAGCCGGCCAGCCAGGTCATCGACAACGTGCCGCTCAAGTTCAAGATCGGCGCACCGGACGATGTCGAGAAAATTCTCAACTCCGCCATGCGCGGGGTGGCGCTGAGCCATGCGGCGCAGACCCCTTCCGTCGTGCCGGTGCGGGTGGGCAATCACTACTTTGCGCTTCAGCCGCACGGCGACATTTTTGCCCGCATGCTGCAGTCGCGCAGCATCTGCATCTACGTTCCGCAAACCCTGTCCGGGCTGACCCTGGAACTGATCGCTGTTTTCCGTTGAGGTCGACATGAGTCAAGCCGCCGTAACCGCCATCGCCAACGAGTCCACCATCAATGTGGCCAGCACCGGCCCCAGTCTGCGTGAGATGCTGGAAGATGGTGTGTACCTGCTGTTTCTGCTGAAAGACGGCAACGCGCCAGGCAGCAGCGTAGAGTTCAACCGCCGTATCGACCAGTTCCTGCTGCAGTACGAACGCAATGCCCGCAACTTCGGCAAGTCGGTCGAAGCCATCGGTCAGGCCAAGTACGCGTTCTGCGCCCTGCTGGACGAGATCATCCTGTCCTCCGATTTTTCGCTGCGCGACGAGTGGGAGCGCATGCCGCTGCAACTGCGTCTGTTTGGCGAGCATCTGGCGGGGGAGGGCTTCTTCAACCGGCTGGAGCAACTGCGCCTGGAGCCGGCGCGACACATCGAGGAACTGGAAGTGTATTACACCTGCCTGTTGCTCGGCTTTCAGGGGCGCTACCTGCTGGAGGGCGAAGAGAAGCTCGGCTACCTCACCCACAAGCTGGGGCAGGAGATCCAGCAAGTACGCGGTGGCAAGGCCGAGTTCGCCCCCCATTGGCAACTGCCGCAACGTTTCCAGGCCTTTGTTCGCCATGAATTGCCGCTGTGGCTGTACTTCGCCCTGTTGGCCCTGGTTGGCGCCGCGATCTGGGGGACGTATCACTGGCTGCTCGGCCGTCAACTGAGCAAATTGTTCGGGATCTGAGCGATGTATGGCCCCTCCCCGCGGCATACCCAGATTCTGCCTTCGGTGCTGGACCGGCTGCTGGACGACCAGCCCGATCTCAGCCATGGGGCCGAGCATTTGCTATTTGAACTGCCGCAGTTCCGCCGTGCGCTGGCGCGTGATCTGGAAGCTCTGCTCAATACCCGCGTCATGGCGCAGCCGGAGCTGTTCGAGGCCCATACCCTGGCGGGAGACAGCATGCTGCAGTTCGGTATTCCCGACCTGAGCGGCATTAGCCTGCTGAATCCTGACGATCGCGAACTGCTGCGCGAGCAACTGCGCCGCGCCATTGAAATCCACGAGCCGCGTTTGTCTCGCGTCAGGGTGAATCTGGATGCACCGAGGGAAATGGAGCGGCACCTGCGTTTCCGTGTCGATGCAGTACTGAAAGTGCACCCGCACCGTCCCCCCGTGAGCTTTGACGCCACGTTGCAACTGTCGTCCAACGTTTACAAGGTTCAGGGCTGAAAAGCCTTCGTCTCTCCATGGATCTTTCTTCCTTGCTCGCCAGCTTCGCCGCCGCCTTTACCCAGGACCAGCGCCTCGTTACCCTGCAACTGGGCGACGGCGGGCGCTGGGGCGAGACGCTGCTGCCGCTCGCCGTGCACGGCGACGAGGCGGTGTCCGACAGCTACCGCTACCGTGTCGAATGCCTGTCGCCGGATGCCGGGCTCGAACTCAAGGGCCTGCTCGGCGTGCCGGTGCGGCTGGGCATCGCCGGGGCGGACGGAACCGAACAGGTGCGCTGCGGCGTGGTCAGCGCCGCCGAGGCGGCGGGCAGCGACGGCGGCTTCGCCAAGTACGCCCTCACCGTCGAGCCGCCGTTCGCGCTCCTGCGCCTGCGCCGTACCAGCCGCGTGTTCCAGGATCAGTCGGTGCCCGACATCGTGCGCCAGGTCTTCGCCGAGCACGCCGCCGCCAACCCGGTGTTCGCGGCGGTGCAGAGCCTGGATTTTTCATTGGCGGGCGAACTGCCGCCGCGTAGCTATTGCTTGCAATACCGCGAGAGTGACTACGACTTCATCGTGCGTCTGCTGCACGAAGAGGGACTGGCCTGGCGCTTCGTCCATTTGGATGGGGACATCCCCCAAGTCCAGCTCATCGCCTTCGACGCCCCGTACTCGCTGCCGCCCGCCGGGGTGGAACGGGTGCGCTTCCACCGTACCGATGCCACCGAAGCCGAAGACGGCCTCACCCGCTGGGACAGTACGCGCCAGATCGTCAGCGGCAGCGTGGCGCTGGCGACCTTCGATTACCACCCGGTCGCCACCGGCCACAGCGGGGATACCAGCGCCGTCGACCAGGGCTCCGATGGCGCCCGGCTGCAAAGCAGCCTGCAGGACTACGACGTCCCCGGCCAGTACTACGCCGGCGACGCCGACCAGCTCGCGCACTACGCCCGGCTGCGCCAGCAGGCGCACGACGTGCAGGCCAAGCGCTTCGACGGCGGTGGCTCGGTGCGCGGACTGACTGCCGGGCAGTGGTTCCGCCTCGACGAGCACCCAGCCCACGAATGGGATAGTGCCGAACAGCGCGAATTCGTCGTCACGCGCCAGACCTTCACCGCCCGCAACAATCTGCCGGCAGACTTGCAGAAGCTCGTCGGTGGCAACACCGCGGAAACCGCGCCATTCCACACGCAGTTCCAGGCCCAACGCCGTGGCCTGCCGCTCACCCCGGCCTACGCCGGCACGGCGCTCGCCAAGCCCACCGCACGTGGCGCCCAGACCGCTACCGTGGTCGGCCCCGCCGGCGAAGAAGTGCACACCGACGCCCATGGCCGTATCAAGGTCCAGTTTCATTGGGCCCGTCCGGATGAGCATCCCACCATCGGCGCCAACCTCGACGACACCTCCAGTTGCTGGCTGCGCGTGGCCATGCCCTCGGCCGGCGCCGGCTGGGGCCACCAGTTCATCCCGCGCATCGGCCAGGAAGTGCTGGTCGACTTCATCGAAGGGGACATCGACCGGCCGGTGATCACCGGCGTGCTATACAACGGCAGTCATCCGCCGCCCGCCTTCAGCGGGGCCGGCAGCCTGCCGGCCAACAAGACCCTGTCCGGCATCAAGTCGAAAGAGCATCAGGGCGGGCAATACAACGAGCTGCTGTTCGACGACACCCCCGGTGAAGTGAGAACCAAGCTCTCGTCCGAACACGGCAAGACTCAGCTCAACCAGGGCTATCTCGCCCATCCGCGCACCGATGGCAAAGCCACGCCACGCGGTGACGGCTTCGAACTACGCACCGACCGCCACGGCGCGATCCGTGCCGGGCATGGCCTCTTGCTGAGTACCGAAGCGCAGGCCTCAGCCTCCGGCAAGCAACTGGCCCGCGACGGCGCGCAAAGCCAGCTCGATGCCGCGCTGGCGCTCAGCCAATCCCTTGGCGAGACCGCCACCGCCCAACTGGCCGACAGCGTCGAAACCGGTCCGGAGACGATCCAGCCCGACAACAGCAAAGGCGCCACGAAGACCGACGGCCACCTGCAGCACCACGTCCAGGCCCTCAAAGCCTGGGAAGCGGGTTCGAATACCGATAAAGAATCCAAGACCGCCGCCAATGGTCAGGCCGGCCAGCAGCCGCTGATGATCCTCTCTGCCCCAGCCGGCCTCGCCGCCACCACCGACAACAGCCTCACCCTGGCCGCCGGGACGAATATCGACCAGGTGGCCCAGCGCGACACCCACCAGACCTCGGGCCGGCGCTGGCTGCACAACGTGGGGCAGCACATCAGCCTGTTTGTGGCGGGGGTGAAGGACGCCGTCAGCCTGAAGCTGATCGCCGCCAAGGGCAAGGTGCAGGTCCAGTCGCAGAGCGATGCCATGGAGCTGACGGCGGACAAGGACGTGCGGATCAGCAGCCTGAAGGCGAGCCAGCAGTTCAACGGCAAGAAGGAAGTGCTGCTGACCTGCGGCGGGGCCTACATCCGCATCAAGGACGGCAAGATCGAACTGCACGCGCCGGGCAAGGTGAGTTTCAAGGGAGGCAGCCACGATTGGAGTGGGCCGGCGAGGATGAACAAGGAAGTGCTGCGTTTTCCGAACACCGTGTGCAAGCAGTGCATGCAGATGGCGGCCAAGGAAGGCAACCCGCTGGTGAATGGGCGATGAAAGTAGCACGGGATGGCCACGGTGGCGGGGTGGAAAACTGGCTGGCGACCTTGCTGGCGCAGGCGGCACACTCGGATTGGCCGCACCTAGACTTGCTGATCGACCAGGCCAATCTGCCTCCGCGCTGGCAGAAAAAGCTGCCGCAGGCGCTGACTTTGCAACAAATGTTGCTGCAAGGCACCGCGCATGCTGAGGCGGCGGACGAAGCCGCGTTGCTATGCCGCTATCAACTGGGAGACGAGCGGGCTCGGACAAGACTGCTTGCCTGCCTGGGCGAGTTGGACGGTGCAACAAGGGTGATGGTGCTGTTCAGCCATTGGCCATTCGACGATCTGGTGGCGCATCTAAGGCATTTTCTGCTGGCTGAATGGCAGGACGGAACTCAGAAAGGGGTGCTGCGCTATTACAACCCGGCGCTATTTGGCCCTGTGCTCGCTGCGTTGCCACCAGTTGAGGCGGAGAGGCTGCTGTCTGCGGCAGCGGAATGGCACTGGATAGACCGTGATGGTCAATGCTGGATGCAGCATGGCACCCACGGGTACACGGTGCCCTATGAAGTGTTGGTTCAGCCGTTGCAATTGGATGATGCGGCGGTCTCCCAATTGTCAGCTTGGCATCAGGCCGAATTATACGTGCAAGATAATCTGCTCACACCTCGTCAATGCAGGTGTCCGACGAAAGAGGCAATGATGCAAAAGCTGTTTACGTTGCAGATGACTGCCGATGAAAAACAGCTCTGGTCTCAGCCGGAGCGTACTGCTTTTATCAGTCAAAATTTATAACGCTATAAAACTGTAATGAAGAGAAGATCATTTTTGAAACTGGCTATGCTGGTTCCGCTCGGTGGCTGCATGACCTACAAGCTGGTCAAAGACAGCAATGAGGTGAATCAGGTCTATATCGATGAAAAAATTACTGGTTTTTTTGCCGGTAGTGATATGAAGACCCTGGTGGTCATGGGAAAAGAACACCATTGTGTCATGGATGGTGTCGGCGAACTTCTTTCTGTGCTGTCCTCTCCGCTGAAGCCCAGTCTAAGCGCCGAATTTTCGTGGTTCACTGTTAATGAAAAGCAGGAAGTGTCTGGACAATTGAGCCTTGTTGCGTCGGACGCCGATTCAGATGAGGTGAATGCGCTTCTGGAGCAATTCGGATTTAAACTGAACAGGGGAAATCAAGGGTGGCGCAAGTCATTCTATATAGTTGGTCATCGCTATGATGCCCGTGGATTTACCCTGCCGGAACAGATGGTGCCATTCAATAAGGATTATAAGGTTGTGGTGGTTGAAGAAACGCCACCGGGTTTCAAACGCGCCAAAATGTTGCTGACCCCGGTGACATTAGCGGTGGATGGCGCTCTGACCGTGGGTGCTGTGCTATTGGCTCCGATCGCATTGGTCGTCCTTTCCCAGATACGGATCACGGGCTGGCGTTGAGTCGTGCGAGGCAAGAAACCATACTGTTTACCCGGAACAATGGAGTGGACGCCATGTTTTCTGCTTTGAACGTGTTGAGCTCCAGGCTGTGCCGGTATGGGATATGCCTTTTGTTGGCGTTCTCTCTGGCTGCCTGCCAGAGCCTGGGTAAGCCCCGAATGCTGCCGGCGGAGGTGCACATTACCAATACCGTCAGTGGCACGTCGATTTTCAATGTCAGCGTGAATGTGTATAGCAATACCCTGGATAGAGGCAGCCGCGGCGGCGAAGGCTGCTGCATCGGCCTGCCGGAGCAATGGCAGCCGGATATGTTGGCGACCGTGGCGTGGGTGACGGATCCGAGTCCAGGCGTAAACCCGGGTGGAGTTAAATCTCCGCCACCTGGTCGGTATGGCTCCCTTACTGTCGAGGGGAAAAAATGGTACGAAATCCACGAGGTTAATTATATCCGTCACCAAATACGCATCCCGGTACCGAGATATGACAGAGTGGCTTCATTGGAATTGGTGTTTTTGCCATGTGATGAGGTGTATCCAATAATCAACTCGGCAGAGCAGAGTCGGGTATTTGGACATATCGGCTACAACGTTCCTGTTAAAGAGTGGAAACGGGAAGTAATTCGTCGGATGGGGAGGAAAGAGGCGTGCCTACAAAAATAGAGGCAACTTTCTCGGCTTTAAGCATTTTGTTGTATTGCTGAGTTTTTCAAAATAGATACGGCAGTAATAGAAAGTCAAATGCGATGAATACGATAAGCCTCGGTAAATGGCTGTTGTGCCTGTTTCTAGTGGTTAATCTTGCTGCCTGCCAGAGTATGGCCAAGCCGCGAATGCTGCCGGCGGAAGTTCACATATACAACACGGTTTCCGGTACGTCGATTTTCAATGTCCGCGTGAATGTGTACAGCAAGACTCTGGACAGAGGCAGCAGCGGCGGGGAAGGCTGTTGCATCGGCCTGCCGGAGCAATGGCAGCCGGATATGGTTGCAACCGTAGAATGGGTGAAGGATCCCAACCCGGATGCAAATCCTGGGGGTGTAAAGGAGCCAAAACGCAACCCCAATGGGTCAATTACACCAGAGTGGGAAAAATGGATGGCTATCCATAAGGCTAATTATACCCGCCACCAAGTACGTGTTTCGGTGCCAAAGTATCAGGAGTCCGCATCAATGAATCTTGTTTTTTTGCCTTGCGATGAGGTTTATCCCTTGATAGATGCTGTGCAACGCAGCTATGTGCTCGGTAATTTGCGTGGGGTGAAGGACGTGGAAAAGGAAGTCATTCGGCGACTGGGCAAGGAGCGCGTATGTCGGCAAAAATAGCCCCCCCATTTCCCGCATCCGGTTATCTGCCGGTGTCGCTAAGTCAGGTGCTCGCCAATCGCACTCAGCAACAGCAGGCCGTGGATCAGGCCAGATGCGAAGCGCGGGAGCAGGGCCATCCCTCCCCCTGCGTACAGGTGCTGAATGTCAGCCTGTTTTTTGACGGCACCAATAACCATGGCGAATCAGATGACAAGTCCAGCCCGATAAGCAGCAGCAATATCCGGCGTTTATACCGGGCCTCCATCGGCCGTATCGGGTTGAAGCAAGGTAGCAATTACGGCTACTACAGCTATTACATCCAGGGGGTGGGCACCGTATTCCAGGAAATCGGGGAGGCCGAGCCTTCTGCTATGGGGCTTGCCTTTGCCAAGGGTGGCGAGGAGCGCATCCTGTGGGGGTTGACCCGCATCGTGGATGTGCTGCGCCGTTCCATGAGTGATCAACTGGAGGTTGTGCAGGATGCCGAGGCTCTCGAACTTATCCGCGGCATGCAGTACACCTACGAGATCAGAGAGAACGCAAAGGACAGGGATGTCCGGGTAGCACGCCGCACGACGGTAGCCGAGCGGCAGGCGGTGATGAAGAAGGCCTTGCAGTCGGTGTTGGACAAGCGGCAGCTGGACTACAAGCCACGCGTATTGCGTATTCGGCTATACGTGTACGGCTTCTCGCGCGGCGCGGCCGAGGCACGCGCCTTTCTGTGGCGGCTGCGTGAATTGATGAACATAGAGGCCAAGACACTGTGCGACATTCCCCTCTGCGTGGAATTTGCCGGCCTGTTCGATACCGTGGCTTCGGTTGGCTCCACCGAACTGATGCCGGGCGGCGAGGGGCATGTCGGCTGGGCCGATGACACCATGCACTTGCCCCCTGGTTTTGTGGTGCGCTGCGAGCACTTGGTAAGCGCCCATGAGCAACGGCTGTGCTTCCCGCTGGACTCGGTGGCGACGGAGCAGAACGGCAATTACCCGTCCGGTGCTAGCGAGTGGGTATACCCCGGCATGCACAGTGACGTGGGCGGCGGTTATCCGCCCGGAGACCAGGGCAAGGCACGCGAGGGGCAGGGGATGCTGCTGTCGCAGCTGCCATTGCTGCACATGTTCCAGATGGCGTACGGGGCCGGCGCCCCTCTACAAGCAGATAAGTCTTTATTACAGGACGTGGATCCCGAGCAACTGGCTTTACTGGAGGAAAGCGAAGCTTGGCGGTTCATGGATAAGAATACAAGCGACTTATTCACCTACTCGCAGCAGTTGATTGACCGTTTCGAAGCCTGGCGCTCGACTGCCATGGCGGCGAACGACCTGAACGCCATCCTGCAATTCCAGACGGCACAGATCACTGCCTGGCGTATTGCCCGCTACGCCGGCGGCATTCAGGCCAAGGGCGGGCCGGGCTACCGCGACGCTGATTTTTACAAGCACAGCAAGGATACGCCCTCATGGCAGGTCGATGCCCAGAAGGACGCCTGGAAGAAAGCGGGCAAACAGCGTCGCAAGGACAAGGTGCCGCCTAGCGAAGTAATCCTGCAGCCGCCGGCCGATCAGGAGGGAGACGGCCCGCAGCCCTACACGCCGAATGTCGACAAGGACTACGAGCCGGTCATGGACAGCACCCAGCTGAGCGAGGGTGCGAAGGACTTCAGCGACGACTACACCGGCAAGACCACGCTGTCGCCCAACCTGTTCGGCGGGTTTGTCACCTTCTTCTCCGGGCTGTCCCGTCCCTTTAGCGACGACTGCGGCCAGGAGCTGCACATGCTGAAGGAAGACGGTGAGGCGCTTTATCAGGCCGTGACCGGTAATGCGTTGCTGATGGCGCTGTACGACGAACATATCCACGATTCCCGCGCTTGGTTCATGCATGCGACCTTGGGCAAGCGCGAGCCGCACGGTACCTATCTGCGCTATCGCACCGTGTTTTATACCGATGGCCATAGCAACAAGAAGCCGATTTGCGAAGCGCCGCGTGCGAAGGAAATCAAACGGCAGCAGGCAGAAGCCAGCCGGCAGCGCTTGGAAAGCCGTTTCTGAAACATAAGTCATGCTCGAATCCCTTCTCCCCTATTACGAACGCGAGCTCGGCCATTTGCGCGAGCTCTCCGGCGAGTTTGCCCGCCGTTACCCCAAGATCGCCGGCCGGCTGCAGCTGGAGGGCGACCAGTGCGAGGACCCGCATACCGAGCGGCTGATCGAAGCGTTCGCTTTTCTGGCGGCACGTGTGCACAAGAAGTTGGATGACGACTACCCGGAGGTGGCCACCAGCTTCCTGGACGTACTGTATCCGCATTACCTGCAGCCGATGCCGTCGGCCACCGTGGTGCAGTTCGAGTGCGATGCGCAGCGGCCGGAGATCGGCAAGCGTTACCGCGTCGAGCGTGGGCAGGCGGTGCAGGCGCCGTCGATCCAGGGCGTGAGCTGCAAGTTCCGCACGGTGTATCCGGTCGATCTGTACCCTTTGCAATTGCAGGAGGCGAAGCTGGAGCTGACCAGCGGCTCGCCCTATCTGCGCAGCCTGGCGCCGGATGCGGCGGCGGTGCTGACCCTGCGCCTGCAGACCCAGGGCGGGGTGGGGGTGGATGCCATCGATTTGCAGTCGCTGCGCTTTTTCCTGGATGGCGAGCCGGCGCTGATGCATTTGCTGTACGAGATGCTGCTGTCCAACGTGCTGCGGGTGCAGGCCGGCGATGGCAGCGAGGACCCGGCGCGCATGCGTGTCCTGAGCGCGGATTGCCTGCAGCCGGTGGGTTTTGGCCGCGACGAGGGCATGCTGGAATACGACGAGCGCTCGTTCATGGGCTACCGGCTGTTGTCGGAGTATTTCTGCTACCCGGACAAGTTCCTGTTCGTCGATCTGTTGGGGCTGGCTCCGGTGGCGGCACGGCTGAGCGGCGATACCTTGCTGCTGCGTCTGCATCTGCGCGATTACCCGGACAGCGAGCGTCATCATCGGCTGCAGAGCCAGTTGCAGTCTGCGCACCTGAAATTGGGGTGCACGCCGCTGATCAACCTGTTCGTGCAGCCTGGCGAGCCGATTCGTGTCACGCATCAGAAGGCCAGTTACCCGGTGCTGGCGGATGCGCGCAAGCAGCAGGCTTACGAAGTGGTTCAGATTCGCCGGGTAGTACGGGTGGAAAAATCCGGAGAAGGCGACAGCAGCGAGGAGGTACCGCCGTTCTATGCCACGCGTCACGGTAGTGGGCATGTGCCACGTTTTTACTGGCACGCCAGCCGCGAGCCGTCGGTGCGGCAGGGTGACCGTGGCACCGACATGGCGCTGCACCTGGTGGATTTGCAGTTCGACGCGGTGCGCCCGGCCGGCGAAGTGCTGAGCCTGGACTTGCTGTGCAGCAACCGCGACATGCCGGAGCAGATTCCGTTCGGCGGCAGCCAGGCTACCCAGCGCACAGATTTCCAATTGCCGGGGCATTCGGTGGTGAAGCGGGTGCGCCTCTTGCGCAAGCCCGGCGCCAGCCAGCGCAGCCCGCTGGGACGGGCGGTGCAGTGGCGGCTGATTTCCCACCTGTCGCTCAACTACATGTCCATCGTCGACTCCGGGCGCGAGGCGCTGCAGGAAATGCTGACCCTGTACAACCTGGGCGATGCGGCGGCCAACGTGCGGCAGATCCAGGGCATTGCCGGTATCCGCAGCGAGCCGGCGGTGCAGCGCGTCAACGGCCGGCATTTCTCCGGCTTCGTGCGCGGCACCGAAATCACCCTGACGCTGGATGCCGATTACTACGTCGGCGGCAGCGTCTACCTGTTCGCTTCGCTGCTGGAGCGCTTCTTCGCGCTGTACTGCGCGCCCAACAGCTTTACCCGCCTGCGTGTCAGGACGGTACAACGTGACGAGGAGGTGGCGTCATGGCCAGCCCGAGCCGGCGAAGCCCTCGTGATCTGACGCAGGCGCTGGCCAGGGACGCCAGCCAGTTCGGCTTCTTCCAGGCGGTGCGCCTGCTGGGCTTGTGCGAGGGTTCGCGCCGCCAGCGGCGCACGCTGCCGGCGCGGTTGCGCTTCCGTACTCTGGCGTCGCTGTCGTTCCCGGCCAGCGAGCTGGTGCAGTACCAGCCGGCGGACGAGGAGGGAGCAGTACCCGCCGAGATGACGGTCAGCTTCATGGGGCTGACCGGACCCAGCGGGGTCTTGCCGACGGCGTATACCGAGCTGCTGCTGGAACGGCGCCAGCAGTTCCGCGACACCACCTTGCATGCCTTCTTAGACCTGTTCAGCCACCGTGCCATCGCCTTGTTCTACGCGGCCTGGCGCAAGTACCGCTTCTGGCTGGCCGAGGAGGCGGGCGAACAGGACGGTTTCAGCCGCAATCTGCTGGATCTGGCCGGGGTGGGGCTGAGCCGGCTGCGCGGGCAGGCGGCGCAGGACGGCTTGCTGGATGAGCGCTTGTTCATCTATTACGCCGGCCTGTTGAGCCAGAAGCCGCTGTCCGCCCTGACGCTGCAGACGCTGGTGGAGGGGCTGTTCGGCACCCGCGCCCAGTTGCAGCAGTTCGCCGGGCAGTGGCTGGAGGTGCCGCTGGCCGAGCAAAGCCGGCTGGGCAGCCAGTCCTGCGAGCTGGGTGTGTCGCTGTTCGCCGGCGGGCGGCAGTGGGACCGCCAGACCAAGCTGCAACTGCGCCTGGGCAGTCTGCGGCGCGCGCAATTCGAGGCCTTGCTGCCGGGGGGCGATGGAGCCCGTGCCCTGCAGGCGCTGATGCAGTTCGCCGTGGGGCACCAACTGGCGGTGGATGTCCAGCTGGTGCTCGACAAGCGCGATGTGCCGCCGGCACGGCTGGATGCCGATTCCCCGTTGCGGCTGGGGGCGAGCAGCTGGCTGGGGGCGCAGGCGGCCGATCCGGACCACGTGCGCTATGCGCTGTTGCACTAGGAGCCGTTAACAAAAACCAGCGGAGCGGTCTTGGCTAGGAGCGCGGCCGCAGACAGTACAAATAGTACGGCGAGGCCGCGGAACAACGCCAAGAGGGTTTTGTTAGTGGCTCTAAGCCTTGCCTGGCGGCGCCTGGCCTGACTTTATTCACTTTACCCTGATGGAAACACTATGTCGGTATCCCTGAAATCCCTGATCGAGCGTCTGACGCCGCTGGCGCGGCAGAGCGTGGAGCAGGCCGCCAGCCGCGCCTTGTCCCGCACCCATTATGAGATCGAGATCGAGCACGTATTGCTGACCCAGCTCGACCAGGACATGAATGCCGCCCGCGCCGCCTTGCAGGCGGCCGGGGTCGATCTGACCGATTTGCAGCGCGGTCTGGAGGCGGCTCTGGATAGCTTCCGTACCGGCAATACCCGCAACCCGGTGCTGTCGGCCTGGCTGCCCAAGTGGCTGGAGAAAGCCTGGCTGCTGGCCAGCGCTGAATTCGGACAGGAGAGCGTGTCCACGCTGGATCTGCTGCTGGCGTTGCTGCGTGACGAATCGCTGCGCCCGGCGGTGCAAAGCGGCTGCCCGGCCTTGTTGCGCGTCGAGGCGGGCCGCCTGCAGTCGGCCTACACCGCGCTACGCCAGCATGGCGGGGAGGGTGGGCAGCCGGTGGCGGCCACCGAGCCCGATCAACTGGCGGAAGTGCCGGCCGGCAAGGCACGCGGCAGCGTGGCGCTCGACAAATACACCATCGATCTGACCGCCCAGGCGCGCGCCGGCAAGATCGACCCGGTGCTGGGGCGCGATGGCGAGATCCGCCAGATGATCGACATCCTGATGCGCCGCCGGCAAAACAACCCCATCCTGACCGGCGAGCCGGGCGTGGGCAAGACCGCGGTGGTGGAGGGGCTGGCGCGCAAGATCGTGCACGGCGAGGTGCCGCCGGTATTGGCCGGCGTCTGCCTGCGCACGCTGGACCTGGGGCTGCTGCAGGCTGGCGCCAGCGTGAAGGGGGAGTTCGAGAACCGTCTGCGTCAGGTGATCGACGAGGTGAAGGCCAGCCCGGTGTCCATCATCCTGTTCATCGACGAGGCGCACACCCTGATCGGCGCCGGTGGCGCGGCCGGCCAGAACGACGCAGCCAACCTGCTCAAGCCGGCGCTGGCGCGGGGTGAGCTGCGCACCATCGCGGCGACGACCTGGGCCGAGTACAAGAAGTATTTCGAGAAGGATGCCGCGCTGGCGCGCCGCTTCCAGGTGGTGAAGGTGGAAGAGCCCGCGCCCGAGGTGGCGGTGCAGATGGTGCGCGGGCTGACGCACGCCATGGCCGAACACCATCAGGTGGAAATTCTCAACGAGGCGGTTGCCGCCGCCGTGCATCTGTCGAGCCGCTACATCACCGGCCGCCAGCTGCCGGACAAGGCCATCAGCGTGCTGGATACCGCCTGCGCCCGCGTGGCGCTGTCACGTGCCGGCAAGCCGGGGCCGATCGAGGATGTGGCGGTGCTGATCGCCAATGCCGAGCGCGAGATCGCCGCCTTGCAGCGCGAGGAAGGCCACGCCGAGCGTATCGCCGAGTTGGAAGCCCGGCGCGGCGAACTGCAGGCCGATCTGGAACGCCTGCACGCTGCCTGGGAGGCGCAGCAGCAGCTGGTGGCCGAGATCGATGGGCTGAAGCAGCGGCAGGGCGAGGCCAAGCCGGCCAAAGGCAAGAAGGTCAGTCCCCTGCAGGCCAAGCGCCAGGCATTGCGCGAGCTGCACAAGCAGCAGCCGCTGGCGTTCGAGTGCGTCGACGAGAGCGTGATCGCCGACGTGATCGCCGGCTGGACCGGCATTCCGCTGGGACGCATGGTCAGCAACGAGCTGGCGCAGGTACAGCAGCTGGCGAGCCTGTTGGGTGAGCGGGTGATCGGCCAGGACCACGCGCTGGAGCAGATCGCCGAGCGGGTGCAGATCGCCAAGGCCGGTCTGGAGGACCCTGGCAAGCCCAAGGGCGTGTTCCTGCTGGTGGGGCCGTCCGGGGTCGGCAAGACCGAAACCGCGCTGGCGCTGGCCGAGGCGCTGTACGGCGGCGAGCGCAATCTCATCACCATCAATATGTCGGAATACCAGGAAGCGCACAGCGTGTCCGGGCTCAAGGGCTCGCCGCCGGGGTATGTCGGCTACGGCGAGGGCGGGGTGCTGACCGAGGCGGTGCGCCGCAAGCCGTATTCGGTGGTGCTGCTGGACGAGGTGGAGAAGGCCCATCCGGACGTGCTGGAGCTGTTCTTCCAGGTGTTCGACAAGGGCGTGCTGGAGGATAGCGAAGGGCGAGAGGTGGATTTCAAGAACACCATCATCCTGCTGACGTCCAACGCCGGCACCGACTTAGTGATGCGCGCCTGCGAGCACGGCGTGAAGGTGGAAGACGAGACGCGCGAGCCGACGCCGGACGATCTGGTGGAAATCCTGCGGCCCACCCTGCTGCAGGTGTTCAAGCCGGCCTTCCTGGGGCGCCTGGCCATCGTGCCGTATTTCCCGATTGGCGACGAGGTGCTGCACGCCATCGTGAACCTGAAGCTGGACAAGATCCGCCGGCGCATCGAGGACAACCATGGCGCCAAGGTGGAGTTCCCGGACGAACTGGCGGGGGCCATGGCGGCGCGCTGCCTGGATGTGGACAGCGGCGCGCGCAACGCCGACGCCATCCTCACCCGTACGCTGCTGGCGCAGATTTCCAGCGACCTGCTCGCCCGCATGGCCAGCGGCAAGCCGGTGAAGAAGATCGCCGTGGCGCTCAAGGGTGAAGAGCTCAAGGTTCGCGTCAGCTAAGAGGGCCGGCAAGATGTTGAAACTGTTGGCCGTACTGGCCCTGATCACCCTGCTGTGGTGGGTGGCGCTGTGGTTGCTGATCCCGGTGGATTGGCAGCAGGTCAGTCCCACCGTCATGCTGTTGGCGCATCTGCTGCCGCCGATGCTGCTCACCGCGCTGGGTCATGCCTGGCGGCTGCGCCAGGAAAAGCAGGCGCAGGCGGCCGCCCAGGCGCAAGCCGAGTCGGAGGCCGCGGCGCAGCAGGCCCGGCGCGAAGAAGCGAGTGAGCGGCATCTGGCCGCGCTGCGCGAACGGCAGCAGATGGTGAGCTGCCGTTGGCTGCTGGTCCAGGCCGTGGTGCAGCGCGAGGAGCCTGCCTGGCTGGACGAACTGCCTCCGGCCTGCCAATGGACGGCGCGAACGCGCGATGAATGGGAGCCCGGCAACGAGGCTCTGGACGGTTTGATGCCGTGGCTGGAAGAGGGATTGCAGGCTTTGTACGACGAACAGCCGGGCGCCGCTTCGCTGCCGCTGCTCTTGGAAGTGCTGCCGCAGATGTCGGGCATTGAGCAGGTCGACCGCATCAGGCAATGCCAGGAGGCGGCCTGGCAGGCCGCCCGGGGCGATATGCCCCAGCCCGTCAGCGATTGCCGTTTCCTGCCCGGCAGCGGCACCGTGGCCGACCGGGTGATGCAGTTCCTGGCACAGGACCCCGAACTGCCGGGAGCGGTGGTGCTGGCTGCGGATGCGCCTCTGGCCTTGCTGGATGTTGGGAGAGAAGAGCCGAATGCGGCGGTGCGGGCCCAATGGCTGCAACTGGGCCGTCCGGGTGCGGCGGTGGTGCTGTTGCTGTTCCTGCGCGACGGCCTGGCCGCGCCGGTCGGCAGTGCGCTGGCGGCAGGCCGCGATCCTTATCAGCCGTATTGGGAGCGCGAGGACGTGCCGTCCCCCGCCGGCTGGGGGCGGGTGCCGGAACACGCCCGTGCGGCGCTGGCGGCCTTGCCGCATCTGGCCCGCTTGGCCCAGTCCAGCAGCGCCGGGCTGCAGCAGCAGGGCACCCTGCAGTTGACGCGCCAGCTACAGCCCTTGCTGGACAACGCGCTGGTGAACGCCGCGCTGCTGGACTATCCGTTTGACCCCGAGGAGGCCGACCCACAGCGCAACCAGGCCGACAGCGTGGCCTGGCTGGTGCACAACGGCGGCGATGCCGATGTCGGCGGCACGCGCCTGGCCGCCATCGCCAGCAACCTCACTCGTCACCAGATCGACCTGCTCCCGGTGGACGAGGCCAGCAACCTGGTGCGCGAGTGGGGCGATGTCGGGGCCGCCGTGCCTGCCATGCTGGCGGCGCTGGCGGTGACGCACAGCGTCCGGTTGCAGGCGCCAGCCCTCCTTACCCAGTTCCACCACGATCACGTCGCGCTGGCGCTGGCTCGGCCGGCATTACCGGAGAACGCCACATGAAACGCGTCATTCGTCTGGGAGACCCGACCAGCCACGGCGGCACGGTGGTCAGCGCCGCCTCCAGCACGGTGCTGTTCGGCAAGCCGGTGGCCTTGCTGGGCGATAAGGTTACCTGCCCGCAACAGGGGCACAGCAACTGCACCATCGTTGAGGGTGACAGCACTTGGCTGGTCGGTGGCAAGCCGGTGGCGCTGGAAGGCCACAAGGTCAGTTGCGGCGCCACGTTGATTTCCACCCTGCCGGAGTTGGGCAAGGGCTAGTCCTGCCTGTTTTCGATTTTATTTCCGAGACACCATCACACGATGCAGAACTCCTCTCTTGAGCTTTTGCTGGCCCCTTTGCCGGGCGGCAACCCCGCCGGGGAAGACCTGGTCTATTCCCCGCTGTTCGACCAGATCCGCGAGGCCCGTCGCAGCGATGATCCTGCCTTGTCCCAAGGCGATTGGGAGCAGACTTTGAAAGTGGCCGAATGGCCCAAGGTGATCCGCTTGTGCGAGGAGGCCTTGAGCCAGCGCAGCAAGGACCTGCAACTGCTGGTCTGGTATGCCGAGGCGCAGGTGCAGGTGCATGGCCTTGCCGGCCTGGCGCAGGGGCTGGCGGCCTTGGCGGGCTGGCTGGAGCATTACTGGGAGAGCGGTTATCCGGAGCTCGATCCGCATGATCTCGATGAGCGGGTCGGCAAGCTCGAATGGCTGAACCAGCAGCTGAGCGTGGCCATTCGCAGCGTGCCCATGGTCAAGCCGGAGTTCGGCGGGTACGGCTGGAATGACTGGCAGCAGTCGCGGGATGTGGAGAACCTGGGCCTGAAAGACCCGGAGGCGAAACAGGCGGCGATTGGCGAGGGCAAGCTGGCGGGGGAGGAGTTCGAAAAGAGCGCTGCGCTGTCCGGCCACGCCTGGTTCCAGGCGCAGGCTGATGCGCTGTTGACGGCATTGAGCAGCTATGAGGCGCTGGATGCCGTGGTGGAGCAGCGCTTTGGCAGCGAGGCCCCCAGCCTGGCCGAGGTGCGCAATGCCATTTACGCCTGCCAGGATCTGGTGCTGCGCTATCGCCAGCAGTTGGGCGGCAACGCGCCCGTCCCCGTTTCCACTGTCATCGAGTCTGCCATGGAAAAACCCACCGTCTCCCCCAGTTCCCCGGTTTCCGCGCCTGCCCCGGCTCCTCTTGCTGCGTTTACCGGTCAGATTCGCAGTCGCCAGGAGGCCGTGCAGATGCTGACGGAGGTGGCACGCTATTTCCGTCACAACGAACCGCACAGCCCGGTGGCTCTACTGGCCGAGCGGGCGGCCCGTTGGGCGGAGATGAGCCTGGAGGAGTGGCTGCAGCATGTGGTCAAGGACGATTCCACTCTGCGCCAGTTGCAGGAGCTGCTGGACGTCAGGCAGGAATAGTCGGGGAGGGGACTATCTGCCCCCTCCGCCCTTGGCCGGTGCCTTACCAGTTGCTCTCGCGTTCCGGTGTGGCGCTGATGTTGTGGATCGACAGGTCGGCGCCGTTGAATTCCTGCTCGTCGTCGAGGCGGATGCCGACGGTATGCTTCAGCACGGCGTACACCACGTAGCCGCCGATGAAGCCGACCGCCACGCCGCCCAGCGTGCCGAGGCATTGCGAGATCAGGCTGACATTACCGGTGCCGCCCAGCCAGGATTGGCCGAACAGGCCGGCGGCGATGCCGCCCCAGGCGCCGCACAGTCCGTGCAGCGGCCACACCCCCAGCACGTCGTCGATCTTCCAACGGTTCTGCGTCAGCGTGAATAGCTGGACGAACAGCACGCCCGCGATGCCGCCGACCACCAGCGCGCCGGCCGGGTGCATCAGGTCGGAGCCGGCGCACACCGCCACCAGTCCGGCCAGCGGGCCGTTGTGGATGAAGCCGGGGTCGTTCTTGCCCAGCCACATCGCGGTCAGCGTGCCGCCGACCATCGCCATCAGCGAATTGATCGCCACCAGTCCGGAAACGCCTTCCAGTTTCTGGGCGCTCATCACGTTGAAGCCGAACCAGCCGACGATCAGGATCCACGCGCCCAGCGCCAGGAACGGGATGCTGGACGGCGGGTGGGCCGAGACGCGTCCTTCCTTGCTGTAGCGGCCGCGCCGCGCGCCGAGGTTCAGCACCGCGGCGAGCCCGATCCAGCCGCCCACCGCGTGCACCACCACCGAGCCGGCGAAATCATGAAAGGGCTGGCCGAAGGTCTGTGTCAGCCAATCCTGCACCCCGTAGTGGCCGTTCCAGGCGATGCCTTCAAAGAAGGGGTAGACGAAGCCCACCAGCAGGAAGGTGGCAGCCGACTGCGGGTGGAACCTGGCGCGCTCGGCGATGCCGCCCGAGACGATGGCCGGAATGGCGGCGGCGAAGGTAAGCAGGAAGAAGAACTTCACCAGACCATAGCCGCTGTCGGCGTTGAGGACGGAGGCGGGCTGAAAGAAATGCACACCATAGGCCACCCCGTAGCCGATGAAGAAATAGGCGATGGTCGAGACGGCAAAGTCGGTGAGAATCTTGACCAGGGCGTTGACCTGGTTTTTCTGGCGGACGGTGCCGAGTTCGAGGAAGGCGAAGCCGGCATGCATGGCCAGGATCATCACGGCGCCCAGCAGCAGGAACAGCACGTCGGCAGTGGAAGAGTGAGTCATTAACGGGTCCCAAATTGATTTTGTGCCCCGTTTTGTAGCAAAAGTGGTGCCAGTTAATGGTGCGAGTGATGCATGCCAGGGCATGCCTGCACCATGGTGGTGTTTTTAAAGAAGTATTGATTGGTGATCGGACTGTGAAGAGGAAGTCCAAACATGGTTCGGTCTGGTCGCACCAAATTTGCTCATGACATGGTGCATTCGAACCCATTTGGTGCATGAAAATCGGGGGTATGATGAGTCGAGCCGGCGGCATGATGGCCGCCGGCTGGTTGTGAGCCGTGCTGGGGGTTAATCGGGGATCGGCAGCG